>DATABZ010000154.1:0-20555 GCA_036259315.1 Gemmatimonadales bacterium
GCTCATCGGCGAGATGAGCGCGAATGAGGTGCGCTCCTACTTCGTCTTCTACATCGGAGCCGGCGCGGTGGCGGCCGCCGGCATCATCGCGCTGGTGCGCGCGCTCCCCACCATCGTGTCCGCTTTCCGCTCGGGCTTCGAGGACCTGCGAGGAAGCGTGGGAGCCGCGCTGTCCCGGGTCCGCACCGACGTCGATATCCCGATCTGGGTGACCCCCGTAGGCGCGGTAGCGCTGGCGCTGATTCTCACCACCCTCCCGCAGCTCGCGGTGAACCTGCTTGGCGCGGTGCTGATCATCGTCTTCGGGTTCTTCTTCGTGGTAGTCTCATCGCGAATCACCGGCGAGATCGGGGTGAGCGCCAATCCGATCTCCGGGATGACCATCGCCGCGCTCATCGGCACGGCGGCCATTTTCCTGGTCATCGGGTGGACCGGGGTAGATCACCGCGTCGGCGCGATCACCATTGCGGGCGTGATCGCCGTGGCGGCCGCGAACGCGGGCGCCACCAGCCAGGATCTCAAGACCGGCTTCCTCGTCGGCGCGACGCCGCGGCGGCAGCAGATCGGCATTCTCGTGGGGGCGGTCACGTCCGCGCTCGCCATCGGCTGGACCCTCACCCTGCTGAACAACACCTACACCACGATCGTCCCGGAGCGGCACCCCGGCGTCACCATGGCCGCGGCGGCGCCCGGCGCCGGAGACCGCTCGGTGACCACGCTGGGCGAGACCATGCGGCACGACGGGCGTGAGTGGGACGTGGTCCGGGTCAACCTGCCTACCGAGGGGGTCCAGCCCGGGAAGTACCTGATCGATCCGGCGACGAAGGAGGTCGCCTACCTGGTGGATCCCGGGATCGGGGGACGCATCCGCGAGATCGATGGCCGCCCGATCACCAAGCTCGACTCGCCGAAGGCCACCATCATGGCATTGGTGACCGACGGCATCCTCACCCAGAAGCTGCCGTGGGGCCTGGTGCTGATCGGCGTCTGCCTCACGATCGCGATCGAGCTGATGGGGCTCCAATCGCTCCCCATCGCGGTGGGCGTGTACCTGCCGATCTCCACCTCCGCCTCGATGTTCATCGGGGGCATCATTCGCTGGCTGGTGGAGCGACGGAGAACCGGCGCCGGCTCCCTCGCCGAAGTCGAGTCCGGGCCGGGCGTGCTCTTCTCCAGCGGGCTGATCGCTGGAGGCGCGATCGCGGGAATCACCATCGCCGGCATCGCCGCGCTGATGGTCGGCCGCGCCGACGCCGCGCAGGTCCCCGCGGCGGAGTACCTGGCCCACGTCGTCGGACTGCAGGAAGGGCTGGGGGCGTTCGCGCAGAGCGATCTGGTCTCGCTGGCGATCTACGCCGGGCTCGGCTATGTCCTCTATCGGATCGCGAGCCGCTGAGTGCCGCCCGGCGCGCCGGTCTCGCCGGCGATCAGTGCCCGGATCATCCATGCGGCCCTGGTGCTCGGCGTACTCCTGTTCTGGCTGGTCGCGTGGTATCTGGGACATGCATCGTCGGTGCCGGCGGATGCCCTGCCCGACAGAAAGGTGCTCTACGTCGCCCTGGCGCTGGTGAGTGCCACGCTGTTCGGGGGCGCGATGTTCACGGCCGCGCGGCTGGGCCCGGTGCGACCGGGGACCTCCCAGGACGACTGGTGGCGAGCCAACCTGAGCAAGGCGATCGTGATCTGGTCCCTGGTGGAGGCCCCTTCCCTGCTGGGTCTGGTGGCGTACACCCTGACCCGTGACTTTCGCACCCTGATCGCCACCTTCATCGGACTGCTGTTCTTCGGCAGCTACCGGCCCAGCCGTTTGATGGAGCGTTGAACGCCGGGGGTAACCTTTGCTGTTCGCCGATCATGACGCCTGAATCCCTCGCCTTTCTCAGGTCCCTGCTCGACACTCCCGGGCCATCGTCCTTCGAGACCGCGCCGGCCAGAGTATGGCGCAGGGAAGCCGAGTCCTTCGCCGACGAGGTCCGGGCCGACGTCGGCGGCAACTCCTACGCGACCCTGAACCCGGGTGGCAGGCCCCGCGTGATGTTCGCCGGGCACATCGACGAGATCGGGGTCATGGTCACCCACATCGACGACGAGGGCTTCGTCAGCTTCGACACCATCGGCGGGTGGGACCCCCAGGTGTTCGTCGGTCAACGGGTGCGGTTGCTGGGGCGGAGCGGCCCGGTCACCGGTGTGGTCGGCAAGAAGGCGATTCACATCATGGACAAGGACGACAGGGAGAAGGTCTCCAAGGTGGAGACGCTGTGGATCGACATCGGCGCGTCGAGCCGCGCGGACGCGGAGCGGCAGCTGAGGATCGGCGACCCCGGCGTGATGGCTGCCGGAGTGCTGGAGTTTCCCAACGGCCGCCTGGTGAGCCGCAGCATCGACAACCGGATCGGCGCCTTCGTGGTGCTCGAGGCGCTGCGGCTGCTGGCCTCCGAGGGGAAGCCGGCGGCGGCCGTCTGCGCGGTGGCCACCACCCGCGAGGAGATCGCGGCCTCCGGGGGCGGGGCGCGCAGCTCCGCCGTGACCATCGAGCCCGATGTCGCCGTGGTCGTCGATGTCACCCATGCCACCGACTACCCCGGCGTGGACAAGCGGCGACACGGCGACTACCGACTCGGCGGCGGGCCGGTGCTGTCGCGGGGCGCCTCGGTCAGCGAGCTCGTGTTCGAGCTGCTCGTCACGGCAGCGGAGGCGGAAGGCGTCCCCTACAGCATCGAGGCGGCCTCGCGGGACACCCACACCGATGCGGAGGCCATCTTCAATGCCCACCGCGGGGTCGCCACGGCGCTGGTGTCGGTTCCAAACCGATACATGCACAGCCCCAACGAGATGATCGCGCTGGAAGACCTCGACCGCACCGCCAGGCTGCTCGCCGCGTTCGCCCGTCGGCTCACCCCCGAGACCGACTTCGTGCCCCGCTGAACGCTCGCTCTGATCGCGCTATCTTGAGGTCATGACGCACGCTAGAACCCTGGCTCCCCTGGTCGCCTTCGCCCTGGCGGCGCCGGCGGGGGTGCACGCCCAGTTCGGTACCCAGCAGCACCCCGTCGAGACGCCGGCGCCGCCGCCGATCACGGCGATGGACGACATCCGCTTTCTCAGCGATGACCAGCTGGCGGGTCGGATGACCGGGTCGGCCGGAGCGGACACGGCCGCGGCCTATCTGGCCCGGCGCTTCGAGCAGGTCGGGCTCCAGCCCGCTGCCGGCGGCTGGTTCCAGTCGTTCACGGTCGCCAAGGAAGCGCCGGTGGCGCAGTCGGCCCGGGTGGGCGGCCTGGTCGGCAGGAACGTCATCGGATTGCTCCCGGGACACGACCCCAACCTGCGCAACGAGACCGTCATCGTCGGGGCGCACTATGATCACCTCGGCCTCGGCGGCTTCGGCAGTCTCGATCCCGACAGCACTGGAAAGGTCCACAACGGGGCCGACGACAATGCCTCGGGCGCGGCGATGCTGATCCAGATCGCCGAGCGGCTGGCCCAGTCGCCGCCGGCCCGCACGGTGCTGTTCATCGCCTTCAGCGGCGAGGAGCTCGGGCTCCTGGGCTCCGCCCATTACGTGAAGCAGCCGGTCTATCCGCTCAGCAGCACCGTCGCCATGGTCAACCTCGACATGGTGGGACGGCTCAGGAACGACCGGCTCATCGTGTACGGCGCACGCACCGCCAAGGAGTTCCCGCCACTGCTGGACTCGCTCAACTGGCACGCGGGCTTCGACCTCAAGGCTCAGGGCGACGGCTACGGTCCGAGCGACCAGTCGTCGTTCTACGCCGCCGGCAGGCCGGTGCTGCACGTATTCACCGACCTGCACGACGACTACCACCGCACCACCGACGACTGGCAGAAGATCGATACGGAAGGGTTCCGCCGGGTCACGGACTTCACCGTGGGCCTGGTGACGGCTCTCGCCAATCGCCCCACGCGGCTCACGCCGGTAAAGGTGACCCCGCCGGCGCACTCCGCTGCGGCGGCCACCTCGATGCCGGCGTACGGCACCTATCTCGGTACCATCCCCGACATGACCGACAACCCCGGTGGCGTCCGGCTGCTCGGCGTGCGGGCGGGCAGCCCGGCGGAGAAAGCGGGGCTGCGAGGAGACGACATCATCACCCGCATCGGGAGTCTCGACGTTCCCGACCTCCAGGCGATGACGCACGCGCTGCGGAGTCACGAGCCCGGCGACACGGTGGACATCGTGATCCGGCGAGGGAACCAGGTGACCACCGTGCGCGCCACGCTCGGCACCCGCGGCGGATAGGATGCCGGTGCTCCAGGCCGACAAGGTGATCGCCTCGCTGCGGGGCGCGTTCGCCCGCGATGCGGGACGCGCCGAGCTGCTCCGCACGGCCGCAGAGAAAATCCGCGCGGCGGGCCCGCCGTACACGTCCGTCTACCTCTACATGCTCCACGGCGACGAGCTCGTCCTGGAGGCCTTTGCCGGGCGGGACACCGAGCACACCAGGATCCCGGTGGGCCGCGGCGTGTGCGGCACCGCCGTCGCCACCGGGCAGGACCAGAACGTGCCCGACGTGCGCGCGGTCGAGAACTACATCGCGTGCAATACCTGGACCCGGTCGGAGCTGGTGGTGCTGGTCCGTCGGGGCGAGCTGATCCTGGGCCAGATCGACGTGGACAGCGACGAGCCCGATCCGTTCACGCCCGAGGAGGAGGCGGAGGTCCGCCGCGTGGCGGACGCGCTCGCCGTGCTCCTGTAGTTCCTGCACGCCGAACCTGTGTGACTAGCCCACTTCCCCGTGAGTCGATCGCCCGTGTGCGCGGCGTCGAGCTGTTCGTGCGCCGCGTCGGCAGCGGCCCGCCGGTCGTGGTGCTCCACGGCGGCCCCGGCGCCCACCATGACTATCTCCTGCCCGGCTTCGACGCGCTCGCCGAGGGACGGGAGCTGATCTACTACGACCAGCGCGGCGGCGGACGGTCTCCCGTGCCGCGCGACGTGCCGGTCGGCTGGACCGAGCACGTCGCGGATCTGGAAGCGCTGCGAGCGGAGTGGGGCCTCGGCCGGCTCACGCTGGCCGGCTACTCGTGGGGCGGCCTGCTCGCCCTGCTCTACGCTCTGGAGCACGCCGAGCGAGTGGAGCGGCTCGCGCTTGTCTCTCCCGCCCCTTCGTGGCGCGCCGCGCGCGAGCGATTCGAGGAGCGGTTCAGCAAGCGGAATCTCGACCCCGCGTTCCAGGAGGCCCGGCGAGAGCTGCGGGAGAGCGGTCTCCGGGAGCGCGACCCCGAGGCGTACCAGCGCCGCATCTTCGAGCTTTCCGTGGCTCCCTACTTCCACGATCCAGCCTTGGCCCGCGACCTCACGCCCTTTCGGGTGACGGGACGCACGCAACAGGACGTCTGGGCCAGCCTCGACGACTTCGACCTGCGCGAGCGCCTAGCCTCGCTGCGTGGCATTCCCTCGCTCGTACTGCACGGCGAAAGCGACCCGATACCGATCGAGGCCGCGCGAACGACGGCCGCACTGATGGGCGCGGCCTTTCACCCGGTGCCCCGCTGCGGGCACGTGCCCTATGTGGAGGCGCACGAGGTGTTTGTCCGGGTGGTGAGCGGCTTCCTCGAGACCTGAGGCCCGGGTCCCGCATTACCTTTCTGCCATGGCTCGCCTCACCCCCTTCGAGCTCGTGTTCCAGCGCGCCGCGGAATCGAGCTTCCCCCGGATCGCCGCCAGCCTGGCGGCGGGCGGCCACGACCCGGCGGATCGCGACGCCTTCCTGATGGATCGCGAGGTTGTGACGCTGCTCCGCGATCTCCGTCCCGACGAGGGCCTGGGTGAGGCCATGGACCAGATGGTTGCGCTGGTCCACCATGCCTACCTGGTCTGGGCCGCGGGCCGGGTCACCATACCCATCGGCCGCGAAGCTGCGGAGGAGTTGCTCGGGCCCGCCACGACCGACGTGCCCGAGCCGAAGGACGTTCCCGCCTACTACGCGCAGTTCCCCGAGCGGCTGATCTGGGCCAGCGTGGTCGAGGACGAGGCGCCCGAGCCGCTGGACGGCACCTTCGTCTCCCGTGACCCCGCCGGCGGCCTCCGAGTGCTCGGCATCTTCGGCCTCCGGCCGGATCGAGCCGGCTTCAGTGCCGTGGAGGCCATCGGAGAGAGAGCCGGGGGCCTCGCCCGGGAGGATGGGTCGCCACTGTTCGAGCCCACCATGCCCGGGGGCTCCGCCGCGGGGCTCCGCTCGATCGTCGGCGAGGAGGAGCTGCTCGAGCTCGGCTGGCGTACCCAGGGTCTCGCCTCCGAGGTGGGCGGCGGAGGGGCGCGATGGAAACCCTGAAGGATTTCTTGGACAAGAAGGCCGTGGCGGACGTGCTGGAACAGATCGCGGCCTTCCTGGAGCTGAGGGGCGAGAATCCCTTCCGCATTCGCGCCTTCCGCACGGCGGCACGTGCCATCGCGAACTTTCCCGGTGATCTGCGGCAGGGCCTGGAGGACGGCTCACTCGCCGCGGCCAAGGGCGTGGGGCCCGCCACCCTCCAGATCGCGGCGGAGCTGGTCAACACCGGGCGCGCCGGACTCCTGGAGGAACTGCGCGAGCAGATCCCGCCGGGCCTGGTCGAGATGCTCTCCATCGCCGGTCTCGGCGTGGCCAAGATCCGGCAGATCCATGACGTGCTGGGCATCGACTCGCTGCCCGAGCTGGAGGCCGCCGCGATGGACGGACGGCTCGCGAAGCTGCCGCGCTTCGGCCAGAAGACCTCGGAGAACATTCTCAAGAGCATCGCCTTTCTGCGGCAGGCGAGCGCCTTTCGGCTCCTGCACCACGCCAGCGAGGAGGCCGAAGGCCTTCGGTCGGCACTCGCCGGGCTCCCGGGTGTGACCGACGCGGTCGTCGCCGGCGATGTCCGCCGCCGGGCGGAGGTGGTCCGCGATCTCGTGATCGTGGTGGTGGCGGAGGTGTCGCCCGCGGAGCTGTTCAAGCAGCTCAGCCAGCATCCCGGTGTTCACGAGTTCGCCGGGCAGGACGAGCGCCGCCTCACGCTGCGGTTCGCCGGCGGCGCGAGTGCGCAGATCGTCGTGACCACCCCGGTCAACGTCGGGGCCGTGCTGGTCCAGGCCACCGGGAGCGACGCCCACGTGGCGGAGCTGGCGAGCTACGCCGCCGCTCGCGGCCTCTCGCTCACCGGGGCGGCGCTGTGGCGCGGCAGTGAGTTCGTCTACACGCCCGACGAGGAGAGCCTCTACCGCGCGCTCGACCTCCCCTATCTGGTGCCGGAGCTGCGCGAAGGGCGGGGCGAGATCGCGGCCGCGGCGCGCGGCGGGCTGCCCCGACTGGTGGAGCGAGGCGACCTGCGGGGTTTCCTCCATTGCCACACGAACTACTCCGATGGCTCCAACACCGTCGAGGAGCTCGCGCTGGCGTGCAGGGACGCGGGATACGAGTGGATCGGGATCACCGATCACAGCCAGGCCGCGGCCTACGCCGGCGGCCTCAAGCCCGACGACCTGCTGCGCCAGGGGGACGAGATCGACGCGGTCAACACCCGTCTCGACGGCATCCGTGTGCTCAAGGGCGTCGAGGCGGACATTCTCGCGGATGGGCGGGTGGACTTCGAGGAGCGGGTCCTGGAGCGACTCGACTTCGTCATCGCGTCCATCCACTCACGCTTCAACATGACGGCGGCCGAGATGACCGCGCGCCTGCTCGCCGCCATGGACAACCCGTACCTCACGATCATCGGGCACCCCACGGGCCGGCTGCTCCTCTCGCGCGACCCCTACGGTCTCGATCTCGACGCGGTCATCGAGAAGGCAGCCGCAACGGGCGTGGCGCTGGAGATCAACGCCGACCCACATCGCCTGGACATCGACTGGCGGGACCTGCCCAGGGTGCGGGCAGGCGGCGTGAAGGTCTCGATCGGAGCGGACGCGCACAACGTGGCCGGTATAGGGTACGTGGAGTTCGGGGTCGGCATGGCCCGCAAGGGTTGGCTCGGTCCCGACGATATCCTCAACGCGCGCTCGGCCGAGGAGTTCGCCACCCGCGCCGGGCGTCGTCGGTGAGCACACGCCGGCCGGAGCCCACGCGCCGGGCCGAGCCCGGCGGAAAGCGCGCCGCGCGCCGGAAGTCGGGCACGACGTCGCGTCCGCGGCCGAGGCGAGAGTCCGCGGCTGCGCTGGGCGAGCGGGCGGCGACCATCCTCGCCCGCCTCAAGGCCGCGTACCCCGATGCGCACTGCGCGCTGGATCACGCCGACGCCTACCAACTGCTGGTGGCCACCATCCTGTCCGCTCAGTGCACCGACGCCCGGGTGAACCAGGTGACGCCGAAATTCTTCGCTCGGTATCGGACGCCCGAAGAGCTGGCGCGGGCGGACCAGAGCGAGGTCGAGGAGCTCATTCGCTCGACCGGGTTCTTCCGGAACAAGGCGCGCAGCCTGATCGGCATGGCGCGGGCGGTCGTGGCGGACCACGCCGGGGACGTGCCTCGCACCATGGAGGAGCTGCGGGACCTTCCGGGCGTGGGGCGCAAGACGGCCAACGTCGTCCTCGGGAATGCGTACGGCATCAACGAGGGCGTCACGGTGGACACCCACGTGACCCGCCTCTCGCGCCTGCTCGGCCTCACCCGCCACGACGACCCGGTGCGGATCGAGCAGGATCTCATGCCGCTCTTTCCCCGTGAGGAGTGGGCGCTGCTCTCGCACCTGCTGATCTTCCACGGGCGACAGGTGTGCGTCGCCCGAAGGCCGCGCTGCCCCGACTGCGTGGTCGCGGACCTCTGTCCGTCGGCCGCTGTCTGAAGCGACTGGCGGTGCTGCTGTTGGTGGGGCTGGCGCTCGTCGTTGCGCTGGGCGTGGCCGGGGGGCTCGCGCCGCGGGTGGCTCCGCAGGCATCCGTCTGGGAGCTGCGGCGTACGACGGAGCCCAGGCGCACCGGCGTGTTCCGCCATCCGGATCTCGACGAGAGCTCGGGTGTCGCCGCGAGCCGCCGCCATCCCGGCGTTCTCTGGACGCTGAACGATTCGGGCCATGAGGCGCTGATCTTCGCCACCGATACGCTGGGCCGCGACTACGGCGCCTTCGAGGTGAGCGGCGCGGAGAATCGCGACTGGGAGGCCATTGCCTTGGGGCCCTGCGCCGCGGGTGACTGCCTCTACATCGCGGATACGGGTGACAACGCGCGGAGCCGGAAGCGGGTCACGATCTATCGGGTGGCGGAGCCGGCGATTCCCGCCCGGGTCCGGCAGACCCGGCAGGCCGAGGCCCTGGAGATACGGTATCCGCGGGGCCGGCGAGACGTCGAGGCCGCGTTCGTGGACACCGCCGGGGCGGTATACCTGGTCAGCAAGGGCACCCCATACGCCTACCGCGTCCCTTCCGATGCCTGGCGGGCCGGCGAGACGGTGACCGCCGAAGAGCTGCCAATGCTGCCGATCGTTTCCGGCAGCCTTGGCAGCCAGGTGACCGATGCCGCGCTGGCACCCTCGGGCAGCCTGGTGGCCGTCCGCACCTACCTCGCCATTTATCTGTTCGTGCTGACGGCGGAGGGGGCATTGGCGCCGACCGGGGTCGCCTGTGACGCGGCAGGCCTTCAGCTTCAGGGCGAGGGAATCACCTGGCTGGACGACCGCGTACTGGTGCTGACCAGTGAAGGGAGGTTCGGATCTCGAGGCACCATCGTCCTCCTGGAGTGCGGCGACGCCGCACCGGCACGCGACATCCTACCCGGCCCCTGATCGGGCCGACCAATCCGGGAATCCCGCATGCGTCCAATTCTGTCGTTGCTCTGGCTTCTCGTGCTCGTTCCGGCCACTCTCGAGGCCCAACAGTCGGCCGCCTCCGCGGCGCGCGTGACCGCCGCGCTCAGCGCCAATGTCCTCCGCGCGCACACGGAGTTCCTCGCGGACGACGCGCTGGAAGGTAGAGCGCCGGGTACCCGCGGTGGAGAGCTGGCCCGGAAATACCTCGCGACCCAGTTCCTCCGGCTGGGGCTGCAGCCTGCCGGCGACAGCGGGACCTACTTCCAGCGGGTGCCCATCATCTCCCTGACGCCGACGCCGAGTCTCTCGGTCAGCGCCCCATCCCGGATGCCGCTCGACTGGAAGGAGGACTACGTCCTCTGGTCCATGCGGAACGAGCCGAATGTCGGGCTGCAGGGTCCGGCCGTATTCGTGGGGTACGGCATCGTGGCCCCCGAAGTGAACTGGAACGACTACGCCGGGCTCGACGCCAGGGGGAAAATCGTCGTGGCACTGGTGAACGATCCGGGGCTCCAGGACTCGACGCTCTTTCGCGGGAAGATCATGACCTACTACGGTCGGTGGACCTACAAGATCGAGGAGGCTCGCAGGCAGGGTGCGGCGGGCCTCCTGCTGGTCCACACCACCGAGAGCGCCACCTACCCCTGGACCACCGTGCTCTCCGGGTGGACCGGTCCTCAGCTCCGGTTGGAGAGCCCGCCGGGATCTCTCGTCCTGGCCGGATGGCTTCAGGAGCGGACCGCGGCCCGGCTCTTCCAACTCGGCGGGAAGGACCTTCGCGCGCTCACGGCCGCGGCCTCCAAGAGAGGCTTCAGGCCGGTTCCGCTCGGCATCACGCTGGGGGGCTCGGTGCGGAGCACGGTGCGCCGGACCGAGACGGCAAACGTCCTGGGCCGGTGGCAGGGGCGCGGCCCGCTCGCGAGGGAGGCGGTGCTCATCGGCGGGCACTATGATGGCTACGGTATCGGCGCACCCGTAAAGGGCGACTCCGTCTACAACGGGGCCGAGGACAACGCCTCCGGAACGGCCGCAGTCCTGGCGGCCGCGGAAGCCTTCGCCCAATCGGGCGTTCGGACGGCCAGGTCGCTCATCTTCGTGGGGTTCGCGGCGGAGGAATCGGGGCTCATCGGCTCTCAGGCGCTGGCCGACGACCCACCCATTCCCCTGGCCGACGTCGCCGCGATCCTCAACCTCGACGTGATGAACCTCTATGGCCGGACCAGGGACGTCTCCGCCCTGGGCCTGGATCAGTCAACGCTCGGCCAGGCGTTCCGCGCCGCGGCGGCCGCCGAAGGGCTCCAGTTGACCAGCAACGAGGAGGCGCTGCTGCGAGGAGCGTTCTTCCGGTCCGACCACTTCCCGCTGGCACGAGCCGGGGTGCCGGGAGTATCGGTGGAGAACGGATCGATCTACGTGGGAAAGCCGTCCGGCTTCGGCAAGCAGCAGAAGGACAGGTACATAGCCGACCGCTACCACCAGCCGAGCGACGAGATTCTGCCATGGTTCACTTACGAGGGCGCGGTGCAGCAGCTTCGGGTCACCGTGCGGACAGCGGTGACAGTGGCCAACGCGGCAGAGCAGCCGCAGTGGGCTGCAGGCTCGGAGTTCAGACAGGCTGGGAGGAGCAGGCGCAGGACCTCCGCCCGCTAGCCTCCGGCTAGCCGCTGAGCGGAAGGTGGCACGCCCTACCGCCGCCTTCCGCTCCCCTCTATCTTTGGCCGCCGTTTCCCCCCAACTACCCAGGAGCGCTCCTGGAACTGCCGAACCAGCACCGGATTCCGCTCACCTGGCTGCTCGAGAACGCCGGGGCATCGATCCGGTACCGCACGCTGACCGAGCTGGCCCCGGCTGGGTTCGCGGCGCCGGAGGTGCGCGAGGCCGCCCGGCAGGCGGTGTGCGAATCCAAGACCGCGCTGGCGGTAGTGAAGAAGCAGAAGGATACGGGCACCTGGGGCGGCAATCTCCTGGGCCTGGCTCCTTCGCCGGCGCACGGCATCAAGGATGTCGGCACTATTCCGAACTATCGGCGGCTGCTCCAGCTCGCATGGCCGCCGGCCAGCCGCCCCTTCAAGCTCGCCGACAGGGTCCTCTTCCGCCTCCTCTCCCGCGACGAGGACCCTTCCCTGCTCTTCGAGCTCCAGCGGCTGGTGAAGAGCGACCCTGAAGCCATGATCTGGGCCCGGGAGAACATCCGGGAAGCGGCCTCTGCCGCGCTCGCAGAGGCCGGGTACGCCGAGGATCCGAGGCTGCGGGGAGCGGGACACAAGATCGCGAGCTCGATCTCCCAGTTCCTCCGAAGCCCCATTGCCGAGAAGCCTTTCGTAAAGTCGGGCAAGGCGCTGGCGCTCCACCCCGAGGCACACCCGCCGAGCTGGTACTCGGTGGCCATGATCGCCGCGATGCCGAATCTGCGACGGGAGCGTGCCGGGTTCACCGAGCGGCTGGGGCACTATCTGGCCCAGCCGGCGCCCAAGAAGGCCTTCGTGATCCAAGTCGGCAAGCGCTCGATCAAGCCGCAGCACCTCCTGCTGGGCGACCCGATCGAGGCGGATGCCAAGGGGTATCCCAAGGACGTTCCGCTCGCACTGCACTACATCGAGCTCCTGGCGACCATGGGCGCGCTGGAGTGGGCGCCGGTGGCCACCAAGGTGCTCGCCCGACTGCTCAAGGACTGCGACGAGACGGGGGTATGGAGCCCCAAGAACCTGCGCTCACAGCCCAAGGCACTCAACAAGATCACCTTCCATTACTACCCCCTACACCTGGACGCGAAAACCACGGAGGGCCGGGAGGTGGACATCACCTTTCGGCTGGCGCTGATCGCCAAGCTCCTCGGCTGGACGACCGATTACGTCTGAGTTGCCTGGCTGCGCGTAGTATGACATACTACGACTCGTGCCTGCCATAGATCTTACCCCCTTCGGCTTCACTCCTACCGAGAGCGCGGTCTACCACGTCCTCCTGACCAGCGGTCCGGGTACCGGGTACGCCATCGCACGCGCCGCTGGCCTCGCTCGCGCCAACGCATACAGCGCCCTCGAGGGATTGGTGTCCAAGGGCGCCGCCCGGGTGGACGGCGGCCGACCAAAGCAGTACCGACCCGAGGCCCCTGCAGCCCTCATCGCGAGGATCTCGAACGATCACGGGCAGGCGCTCGAGCGGCTCAGCCGTGAGCTGGAGTCCGCGTCCGTGCCCGAGACGGAGACCCTGGTCGAGCTGGCCACCACGCGGGCGCTGCTCCAGCTGATGACCCACGATATCGCCCGGGCCAGCAGGGGCGTCGGTCTTCTCGCTCCGGCCGACGCCTATCCGCTCCTCGCCCCCGCGCTCCGGCGTCCCTATGGCTCCGGTGTCCCCCTCCGGCTGGCGTCCGCCGGCCCCGTGGACCTTGGCTTCGTGGCCGTGGACGAGGTGCCCCCGAACGCACACCCCTGGCCGGGCATGCCGGTCATGCTCGTGGTAGACGACCGCAGCGCGATTCTCGCGTCGAGAAACGGTAACGAGGTCAGGGGCCACTGGAGCACCGCCCCTGCCTTCGTCGCCGGTGCCCGGCTGGCGCTCGAGCGGTTCAGGATGCCGTGAGCGAGGGGGACCGGCACGCGCCGAGCTCACCCGACGGTGCCTATCGCGAGCTCCAGCGGGGATACCTGGAGGAGGTGCCCAAGGCGTTCGCGGAGCTCCGAGCGCTCCTCGAAAGCCTTCGCCGCGGCGACCCGGTCCTCCCCGCGCTGAAGATCGGCTTCCATCGCCTGGCGGGATCCGGAGGCTCCTATGGCTTCCCCGAAATCAGCCAGATCGCGCGCGCCGCCGAGCAGCTCGCCTCGGCGGAATCCTCGCCGGACCAGGCGGCCGGATTGGAGGAAGCCGTGAGGCAGCTCGAGGTGGTGCGGGCGAGGCTGGCGACTGGGCCGTAGGCGGACGGGCGGACGGGCGGACGGGCGGACGGGCGGACGGGCGGACCGAAGCTGGCGCCGCCTCACCAACGGAGCGAGGGATCCTCTCACCCGGTGTCGAGCACCGCGGAGAAGATCCCTCGCTTCCTGTTCACTCCTTCAGCACCAGTGTTGCTCGCGTTCACCTACCGCCGTTCCGCCGTTCCGCCGGCGGGTGGTCGCAGATGGGAGGGGTTCCGCCGGCGGGGTGCGGGGCCGGGAGGGGGTCCGCCCGGGGGGCGATGCGGTGGGGAGCGGTTCCGCCGGGGGGCGGAGCGGCCGGGAGCGGGTCCGCCCCCTACCGCCCTCCCGCCATCTCCAGGATCGTCTCCACGTAAAATTTCAACCCGAACTCTATGTTCTCCAGCGACAGTCGTTCGTCGTTCCCGTGCACCGAGCGCCGGGACTCCTCCAGCTCGACGAGGTACGGGTCGATGCCGTAGGCGATCGGCCCCGCGGCGGCCCAATAGGGTCGATCGGTGGCACCGGGACTCATCGGCGTCGCCACCGGGACGCCTGGGAGCATCCGGCCCGCCACTCGCTCCAGCGCGCGGAACATCTCGGTGTCGAGCGGCGCACTGTATGCGGGCGCCATGTCGCCGATCGCCTCGATCCGGATCCTCGGGTCGGCGATGAGCTTCTCCAGGGTCCGGCGGAACGCGACGGTGTCCTCGTCCGGCAGGAGACGGATGTCGAGCTCGACCGACGCCTCCTGCGGGATGATGTTTGTCTTCTCCGAGCCCCGGAGCACCGTGGGCGTGATCGTCGTCCGGAGCAGGGCGTTCCGCTCCGGCTCGCTCAGGATCCAGGCCCTGCCCTGCTTCGTGTCGAGCGCCGCGGCGGCGTTCGAGAGCCACGCCTTTCCCCGGCCGGTCTCGTCCCGCGCCTGAGCCTTGAAGAACCGGTCCACCGCGGGTGTGAGCCGCACGGGTGTCTCGTAGGCCAAGATCCGGCCAAGCGCGCGGACCAGACGGTCCACCGGGTTGTCGCCCAGCGGCACCGAGCCGTGCGACGTCGTCCCCCTTGCGACCAGCTTCTTCCACCAGGTGCGCTTTTCCCCCACGTCGATCCCGAACCAGCGCACCTTCCCGTTCTCGAGGCGCGTGTCCGCGCCTTCGGTCAGCACGTACTCGATCCGGCTCACCAGGTCCGGGTGCCGGGCGACGAACGTCCTCGAGCCGAGCCCGCCGATCTCCTCGTCCGCATTGCCGACATAGACCAGATCGCGGGTGAGCGGGATCCCGGCGCGCTTGAGCGCGATGAACGCCATGAGCTGGATGATTCCGTGCCCCTTCATGTCCAGGGCTCCACGGCCCCACACGTACCCGTCCCGGATCTCACCGGCGAACGGATCCACTTTCCAGTCCTCCGGCGTCGCGGTGACGACGTCCATGTGATGCACCAGGGCGATGCCCTTCCCGTCGCCGCTGCCAGGCAGGCGGGCGTAGAAGTTGGCGCGCCCCGGCCCGAGCTCGGCCGTGTCCAGGATCATGCCCTGGATCCCCTCCTTCGCGAGCACGTTCTGAAGCCAGCGGGCGGTCGCGAGCTCGTTACCGGGCGGGTTGCTGGTGTTGATCCGGATGTACTCCGCGAGCCGCTGCGCCGTTTCCTCCCGGAGCTTGGGATAGTCGATGGAGATGGGACTGCTCTGGGCGGCGAGTGGCTGCACGCTGAGTGGTGCGAGCGGACACGCGAGCGGCAGGCCAAGCGCGCAACAGAGGGACAGGACGAGCGTGACGATCGGGCGGTTCATCTGGTCTCCGTGAGCATGCGGGCAGCGATCTCCTTCACCAGCTTGGCCGCGACCGCCGCAGTGAGCCCGGAGGGATCGTTTCGGGGATTCAGCTCCACGACATCCGCGCCGGCGAGCGGCGCCTCCAGCGTGTGGATGATGTCGAGCACCTGGCGCACCGTGAGGCCCCCGGGCTCCGGGTGGGACACGCCCGGTGCCAGGCCGGGCTCCAGCACGTCGAGGTCGAGCGAGAGATAGACCGGCATCTCGAACCGAAGCGGCGTTCCATCGCGCCAGGTGCGCATGTCCAATACCTCGACCCCATAGTGCTCGGCCTGGTCCCGCTGATGCCCGGTCATGGTCCGAATGCCCACCTGAACCAGGCGGTCGGCCAGCCCTTCCTCCATGATCCGGGCGAACGGACAGGCATGGGAGTACCGATCGCCCTGGAACTCCTCGTACAGATCGGAGTGGGCATCGAGGTGCAGAATGCCGAGTCGCTGATGGTGGCGCCGGACGCCGCGAAGCACCGGGTAGGTGATCGAGTGGTCGCCGCCAAGGAGCAACGGGCGGCGTCCCGACTCGAGAATCGACCCCACGGCATCCTCGATCCGGGCACGCGCGGCGGCGCTCGGCTCGCCGTCCGGGAACACCAGGTCGCCCTCGTCGTCCAACGCGGTCTGCCTCAGATCGATCCCCGCCTCGGTCCACGTGTTCCGGGCCTCGGACCAGAGCGCCTCCCGAACGGCCGTCGGCGCACCCGCGGCTCCGCGTTGGTACGAGGAGCTGGCGTCGTAGGGGACTCCGAGCAAGGCGACCTTGCGTAGTGTCACGTGGGGCTCCGGAGACGTGGATTACCACAGAGGCACACTTCGTGGTGAATCATTGAAGGGGAACTCCGTGCCCTCTGTGCCTCGGTGGTGAACATCATCACTGATCCTCACCCAGATGCATTCTCCGCTCGACCGCAGCGTATCCCGCTGCCGCCGAGGGCTCGGGCGCGAGCAGCGACACGAGGATGCCGGCGACGAACGAGAGCGGCATCGTGACCAGCGCCGGGTTCTTGAGCGGAAACCACGCCGAGTCACGACCGAGGATGTCCACCTGGAGCGTGGGCGACAGGTAGATGAGCCCCAGCGTCAGCATCGTTCCCGCGCCCATGCTGGTGACCGCGCCGGCCGTCGTGTAGCCGCGCCAGAAGATGGCGAGGATGAGCGCCGGGAAATTCGCGCTCGCGGCGATCGCGAAGGCGAGCGACACCATGAACGCCACGTTCTGCCCCTTGAACGTGATGCCGAGCGCCACCGCCACCACGCCGAGCGCGAGCGTCGCGATCCGGGCGACGGTGAGCTGCTCGCCGGCGTCGGCGTGCCCCCGGCGCACCACGCTCACCCAGAGATCGTGCGACAGCGCCGCGGCGCCGGAGAGCGTGAGGCCCGCCACGACCGCGAGAATGGTCGCGAACGCCACCGCCGCGATGAACCCCAGAAACGGTGTTCCGCCGAGCAGCTCCGCGAGCAGCGGAGCCGCCATGTTGCCGCCGGGATCCACGGACCGGATCTTGTCCGGGCCGACCAGCACCATCGCCCCGAAGCCGAGCACGAAGGTGAGGAGATAGAAGAGCCCGATGAGCCCCGTGGCCACGAACACCGAGGCGCGCGCCGCCCTGGCGTCGGGCACCGTGTAGAATCGCATCAGGATGTGCGGCAGTCCCGCCGTGCCGAACATGAGGGCCAGGCCGAGCGACACCGCGTCCAGCGGGTTGGTGACGAGCTTGCCCGGCACCAGCACGCCCTCACCGTACTGCCGGGCCGCCTCGGCGAAGAGCGCGGCCGGGTTCATCCCGAACCGGAGGAGCACCAGGAGCGCCAGGAGCAGCGCCCCGGTGATCAGCAGTCCCGCCTTCACGATCTGCACCCAGGTGGTGGCGATCATCCCGCCGAACAGCACGTACCCGATCATCACCACCCCCACCAGCACGATCGCCAGCTCGTAGCTCATCCCGAACATCAGCCGGATGAGCCCGCCCGCCCCGACCATCTGCGCGATCAGGTAGAGCGTCACCGTGGCGAGCGTGCCGAGCGCCGCGGCCAGGCGCACCGGCGTCTGCCGGAGCCGCATGGCCACGACGTCGGAGAAGGTGTAGCGGCCCAAATTCCGGAGCGGCTCGGCGATGAGGAAGAGGACGACGGGCCAGCCGACCAGCCAGCCGGTCGAGTAGATCAGCCCGTCGAAGCCGGTGGTGGAGACCAGCCCCGCGATACCGAGAAAGGACGCGGCGCTCATGTAGTCGCCCGCGAGCGCGAAGCCGTTCTGCCCAGCGCTGATCGTGCGCCCGGCGGCGTAGAACTGCTCCGTGGTGCGGGTGCGGCGCGCCGCCCACGCGGTGATGCCCAGCGTGATGGCGATGAAGAGCAGGAAGAAGAAGGTCTGGGTCACCGTCGCTCCTCGCGGGTCAGCGCCGCGACCTTCGGGTCGTAATGCTTCGCGGCCCAGCGCACGTACACCCAGGTGAGCAGCCAGGACAGGACGATGACCAGCGCGCCGAACAGGATGCCGAGGGTGAGTCCGGGCACCACCTGGACCGCGAGCAGCGGGCGGCCGTACGCAACCAGGAGGATGAAGCCGAAGTAGAGGAGCACCATCGCGGCGGTGAGCGCGAGCGCCACCCGCCAGCGGGCGGTGTCCAGCTCGCGGAGCGATCCCCGGGGCGCGGTCACCCCTGCCTCCGCCTTCCCCCGGCGTACACCGCCGCTCCCGCGACGACGAGCAGACCGGTGAGCCCCGCCACCTTGGTGACGGCGAGCGCCTTGTTCGGCTCGTTCTCCGCCGGGATCAGCGCCAGCACGATCGTGGCGGCGGTGACGCAGAAGCCCATCCCGCCGAGCAGCGTCGCCACGGGGCGGCCGCCCGGCACGCGCACGACGCCGGGACCGGCCGGCTCGGACTGCAGCTTGATCATCGAGGCGAACATGAAGAGATAGGGAATGAAGTACCCGATGATCGACATGCTGACCAGCACGTCGTAGGCGCCTCTCACCGTGGTACCGGCCTGACTCAGGAAGATGAAGATCGCCGCGATGCCGGCCTGCACCAGCAGGCTCACGTGCGGGGAGCCGTAGCGCGGGTGCACCCGGCCGAAGGCCGCGGGCAGGAACCGGTCGAGACCGGCGACGAAGGGGAGCCGCCCCGCCGCGGCGAACCACGCGCCCGCCTGGCCCAGGCCGCCCAGGGTGATGAGCAGTGCGGTGACCGAGGTGATTCCGACGATCCCCACGCGGTCCGCCGCCTGCTGGACCGAGAGCATGAAGCCCTGGAGATGCAGGATGTCCGCCTGGGGCAGCGCCACCAGCATCGCGACCGTGGAGAGGGTGTACAGCAGCACGATCAGCGTCCCGGCGATGAGGAGGGCGCGGGGAATGTTCCGGCGCGGATCGCGGATCTCGTCGCCCATCATCGAGCCGCTCTCCAGCCCGCTGAGGGAGAACGCGATCGTGCTCCAGAAGACGATGTCCTTGAGCCGGGTGCTCGGCACCAGGCTCTCCGCGGTGAACGGCGTCGCGGAGCCGAAGCGATACCAGGACAGGGCGGCGAGCCCCATGAGGAAGAGCGCCGGCATCCACAGCCCCACGGCGCCCAGGTTGTGGAGCCACTTGCCGACGCCGAGCCCGCGCACGTTGAGCATGGCGGCGAGGGCCAGCGCGGCCAGGGAGAACCCGATGTAGTACGCGGGACTGTCGGTGGCCCCCTGCCAGGACGCGCCGCCGATGAAGAGCGCACTGGCGGCCGTGAAGTAGAAGAGGCCGGGGAAGTACGGGAGGTTGCAGGTCCAGTAGGTCCAGCCCGTCATGAAGCCGGCGAAATCGCCGAACGCCCGCTTGCTCCAGACGTAGCAGCCACCCTCGTTGGGGTAGCGGGACGACAGCTCGAGGACGGTGAACATGAGGGGGATGTAAAAGACGATCCCCGCCCCGATCCAGATCACCACCGCGCTGGGGCCGGCCGCGGCCGCGTTGCCGATCCAGCGGACCGTGAAGCCGGTGACGAGATAGAAGAGCAGGAGGTCGCGGAACCCCATCGTCCGGTGCAGCTGCGAGGAGGTCCCCTGCACCGGCGCGGTCTGCACGGCGGGTGAGATCACACCATGTAGTTCCGCGGTGGGTCCTTCATCTGGAGGATCGGGCGGTCGATCCGGAAGGGCGCGAGGTCACGGGGGGAGTGGCCGTCGATCGCGAGCTCGGACAGGATCTGGCCGATGAGGGACGCGAACTTGAAGCCGTGCCCGCCGCCGATCGCCACCGCGATCTCCGGATGTTCCGGCAGCACGTCGAGCACGAAATCGCGGTCCGGCGTCAGGGTGTAGAGACAGGTCTTGGTGTAGATGATCGGCCCCAGCGCGCCCGGCAGGTGGCGCTCGAGGAAGCGCACCACGCGGTCGAGCGCCTCCGGGTCCGGGTCGAAGGTGCGCGTATCGCCGGTGGTCTCCTTGCCGCCCGCGTCCTGTCCCACCTTGGGCCCCGGCTCGCCGAACGCCGGGAAGCCGTAGAAGCACGGGTCGTCCATCCAGATCCAGACCGGAAATCGGTCCGGCTGGAACTCGGCGAGGCGCGGGGAGGCGAAGTAGGTGACCTGCTCCTTGGTCACCCGGAGCGGCAGCTCGAGGCCGAGCGGGCCCAGCGCGCGATTGGACCAGGCCCCGGCCGTGACGACGAGCCTGCGGCACCGGTAGGCCGCGTCCGCGGTCCGCACCACCACCTCGCCTCCATCCGGCCGGATGGACTCGACCGGTATTCGGTCGCGGAGGGTGGCCCCGTGCTCCCGCGCCTTCCGCACGTGTGCGGCGTTACCGCGGGCCGCCATCGCGATGCCGCTCCGCTCCTGGAACAGCCCGTGCATGTCGTCCCCGAGCCGCCACTGGGGCCAGCGCCGCATGATCTCGCGCGCGTCGAGCCGCTCGTAGGAGACTCCGGCGGCGTCCATGCTGTCGCTGTAGGCGCTGAGCGGGATGGCGCTCTCGCGCGATCCGACGTCGAGCCCGCCGGTCCGGAGCACCACCTGCTCTCCGGCGTCGCGCTCGAGCTCCTCCCAGGCGCTGAACGCGGACTTGGCCAGCTCGACGTAACCCGGCGTGTGGTAGGAGAGCCGGATGATGCGCGAGTGGTCCTGCGACTC
>DATABZ010000155.1:0-4566 GCA_036259315.1 Gemmatimonadales bacterium
GAAGGGATCACCCACCTGCACCTGCGGCCGACGCGACTCGCTCTGCTCGGAGAGCTCCTCCGAGGCGAAGCTGGCCCCGTGAATGCCGTCGCGACCGGTCCGGGCGCCGACGGCCAGCAGCACGTTGCCCACGCCCTCGGCCGCGGCCCGAATCAGGTCGGCCTCGCGGAGCAGGCCCACGCACATGGCGTTCACCAGCGGGTTGCCCGTGTAGCCCGGGGCGAAGCCGACCTCGCCGCCCAACGTGGGCACGCCGACGCAGTTGCCGTAGTCGCCCACACCGCGCACCACGCCGGCGAAGAGATAGCGGTTCCGCGGGTGGTCCAGCGGGCCGAAGCGGAGACTGTTGAGCAGCGCGACCGGCCGGGCACCCATGGTGAACACGTCCCGCAGGATGCCGCCGACGCCGGTGGCCGCCCCCTGGTACGGCTCGACCGCGGATGGGTGGTTGTGCGACTCGATCTTGAAGGCCACCGCCCAACCGTCGGGCAGGCGGAGCACGCCCGCGTTCTCGCCGGGGCCCTGGACCACCTGCGGGCCGGTGGTGGGGAAGGTCTTCAGCACGGGCTTGGAATGCTTGTAGCTGCAGTGCTCGGACCACAGGGCGGAGAACACGCCGAGCTCGGTCAGCGTGGGCCTGCGACCGAGCAGCTCCAGGATGCGCTCGTACTCGAGGTCGTTGAGGTTGTGCTCACGAACGACCTCGGGCGTGACCGGGCGCTCGCCCGGATAGGCGAAGGCCTCGGTCGAGCCCGCGACTGCCGCAGGGGTCACTTGCCGGACCCGCGCTTCTTGTCCGGCCCTCGGAAGGCGGAGAGCGCCTCGGAGAGCACCCGGGTCATGAGCGCCGGCCGCTCCTCGTGCGACACGATCTCCAGCTCGCCCGCGTCGAGCCAGATTCCTCCGCAGTGGGGACAGGTCTCGATCTGGACGCCCTGGTACTCGCTGCTGGTGAGATCGTGGCCGTCCTTGGGGCACTTCATGTAGTGCGACTTGCGCTCCGCCTCGAGGGCGGCCGCCTCCATCTTCTCGCGCTGCTTCCGCAACAGCTCCGCGTTCTGCTGGGCGAAGTACTCGTCCTCGTTGCGGCTGGGCTTTTCCGTGCTCATCGTGTGCGCACCTTCTCGGTGGAGGGCCGCGCCCGCCACGCGGCCATCGATGTGAAGAACCCGCGGCCGTCCGCCAGGCCGAGCACCGGGTCGTCCGCGCGCTCGGGGTGGGGCATGAGGCCGACCACGTTGCCGCCCGCGTTCATGATGCCCGCGATGTGGGCGGCGGAGCCGTTGGGGTTGGGCTGCCATGGGGACCCCTCGGTCTCGGCCACGTAGCGCAGCACCACCCGACCCTCGGCCTCCAGCATCCGGAGGGTGTCGTCCGCGGCGAGGAACCGGCCCTCGCCGTGCGCGACCGGAAGCCGGAGCCGGGCGCCGACCTCGAAGGCCGAGGTGAACGGCGTATCGTTTCGCTCGACGACCACGTCGACCGGCTTGGAGACGAAGTGCAGACCGGCGTTCCGCATCAGCGCGCCGGGCAGCAGGTGCGCCTCACAGAGGATCTGGAACCCGTTGCAGATTCCCAGCACCGCGCCGCCCTCCGCGGCATGGCGCTGGACCGCCTGCATCACCGGGCTGAACCGCGCGATCGCCCCGGCGCGCAGGTAGTCGCCGTAGCTGAAGCCCCCGGGCAGGATCACGACGTCGGCCCTCTGGAGGTCGGTGTCGCGGTGCCAGACGAAGTAGCTCCTCGCGCCCACCGCCTCGGCGGCGCGGAGCGCGTCGAAGTCGCTGTTGCTGCCGGGAAAGCGGACCACGGCGACGTTGAGCATTCAGCTCTCCTCCACCTGGAGCAGGTAATCCTCGGTCACCGGGTTCGCGAGCAGCTTGTCGCACATCTGCCGGGCCCTCGTTTCCGCATCGGCGCGGCTGGGCGCGGCCACCTCCAGCTCGATGGCCCGGCCGACCCGGACGCCGCCGGCCTCCGCGAAGCCGAGCGCGGAGAGGGCGTGCTCGACCGCCTGGCCCTGCGGGTCGAGCAGGCCGGCGCGGGGCATCACACGCACATGGACACGGTAGGTCATCGATCCTCCGGCATCTGTCGGCGGTCGCGCCAGCCGGCGCGGCGCTCGTGCATCACGGGCGGCAGGTCCGGCTCGCCCTCGTCGGCGAGCCGCTCCTCCAGCAGGGTGGCGGGCTCGGGCCGCTCCATGAGTCCGAGAATCGTCGCGCGGGCGATGCCGAACGTCACGTAGAAGAGCCCGAGCGGAAACAAAAAATACTCAGGTGCGAGGATTCCGCCGAGCAGGATGGTGAGATGCACGACGAGACCGAAGATGCCCTTTCGGCTGCGGAGGCCGATCGGGGGGAACTTCGGGTATTTCACGTTGCTGACCATCAGCACGGCGAGCAGCAGCATCAGCACCACCAGCCCCTGGTGCTGCAGGTCGAGGTAGGCGATCGACGCCCGGTACCAGTCGGTCTGGCTGAACGGGTAGTACACGGCCAGCGTCATGCCCGCCGAGGGTGACGGGAGCCCGGTGAACCAGCCGGTGGACGGCTTGCCCGCGGACAGCACGTTGAACCGGGCGAGCCGGAGCGCGACCGCGGTGACGTAGATGAAGCAGAGGATCCAGGCGAACCGGCCGGCGCTGGAGAAGTCGAGGAAGTAGATCAGCAGGGCGGGGGCGACGCCGAAGGAGATGACGTCCACCAGCGAGTCCAGCTCGGCCCCGAACCGGCTGCCGGTGCCGGAGAGCCTCGCCACCCGCCCGTCCAGCATGTCGAGGATGCCCGCGAAGACGATGAACCACCCCGCCCAGCGGAAGTTGCCGTTGAAGGCGGAGACGATCGCCCAGAACCCGAAGAACAGGTTGCCGAGGGTGAACGCGCTCGGCATGACCACGACGACGTGGCGCATGGTGCGCCGACGCACCCCCTCCTGCCGCTGCTGCATCAGCTCCATTCGGCCACCACCGTGACGCCCGCGCGGGTCGTGTCGCCGGGGTTCACCAGCGTCCGCGTCCCTGCGGGCAGGAAGAGGTCCACCCTCGATCCGAAGCGGATCATGCCCAGCCGCTGCCCCTGGTGCACCACGGTCCCGACCTCGTGATCGGTCACGATCCTCCGCGCGATGAGGCCGGCGATCTGCCGCACCAGCACTCTTCCGGACCCCGCCGCGACGCCAACCGAGGACTGCTCGTTGTCGAGACTCGACTTTTCCGCGGCCGCGTGCCCGAACTTCCCGGGGTTGTAATGCCGATAGGCGACGGTGCCGCCGACCGGATAGCGGTTCACGTGGCAGTCGAAGACGTTCATGAAGATCGAGATCCGGACCGCGCGGCCGCCGTGGTAGGCCGGCTCGTCGGTCTCCAGCACACTCACCACCTTGCCGTCCGCCGGCGCCACGATCAGCCGCTCGCCGGTGGCCCAGGGGCGCTCGGGATCGCGGAAGAATGCGACCACCCAGATCGAGAGCGCGAGCCACAGCGCCGCGAGAACCCACCACCACGACGACTCGGCCCGCGCGGCGAGGATCGCCAGCACCACCGCGATGGCCCAGACGCCGACGATGAACCAGCGCCCCTCGGGCGCCGTGCGGATCATGAGGGCGCTCCCAGCTCGCGCCCGGTGATGAGCCGGTACGCCTCGAGGTAGCGGCGGCTGGTGGCATCCACCACCTCGGCCGGCAGCGGCGGCGGCGGCGCCTCGCCGTTCCAGTGGCCTGCCCGGCGGAGCTCCGCCAGATAGTCGCGCAGCGGCTGCTTGTCGAAGCTCGGCTGGCCGCGGCCCGGCTGGTAGCGGTCCGCCGGCCAGAAGCGCGACGAATCGGGCGTCATCACCTCGTCGATCAGGAGCAGGTCGCCGTCCGGCGCGACGCCGAACTCGAACTTGGTATCGGCGATGATGATGCCCCGTGCCGCGGCGTGGTCACGCCCGGCCCGGTACACCGCGAAGCTCGCGTCCCGGAGCCTCGCGGTGAGGTCCGGGCCCAGGGCGGCCGCCATCGTCTCGAAGCTCACGTTGAGGTCGTGCCCCGTGTCCGCCTTGGTCGCCGGCGAGAAGAGGGGTGGCTCGAGCCGGGCGCTCTCGACCAGCCCCTCGGGCAGAGGCTCGCCGGCCAGGGTGCCGAAGTCGCGATACTCGGCCCAGGCGGAGCCGGACAGATAGCCGCGCACCACGCACTCGAAGGGAACCGGCTCGGTGCGCCGCACCAGCATCGCCCGGCCCTCGATCTCGGCCGCGAAGGCCCGGAGCGCCGGCAGCCGGTCGAGGATCTCGCCGGGCCCTGCCGTGACGAGGTGGGAGGGGACCACGCCGGCGAGGCGCTCGAACCAGTAGGCGCTCATCTGTGTGAGGACGGCGCCCTTGCGCGGGATCGGCTCACGCATGACCACATCGAACGCGCTGACGCGGTCGCTGGCGACGAGCAGCAGGTGCCCGGGGTCCGCCTCGTACACCTCGCGCACCTTGCCGCGGCGGAGGAGCGGCAGGGGGAGCCGGCTCTCGGCGAGTGCGGGGGCCGTCATACCCGCACCTCCGCGCTCCCCGCCTCGGCCGCGAGCGGACGGGC
>DATABZ010000156.1:0-21213 GCA_036259315.1 Gemmatimonadales bacterium
TACGCTCTCCCTCGGCCTGTCGATTCCGCTCTTCAGCGGCTTCGCCCGGCAGCACGATCTTCGCGCCGCCGAGTTCGCGGCCGAGGCCGCGCGATCCCGGACCGAGGTGCTGCGGCAGGAGGTGGTGTTCCAGGTGTTCAGCGCGTACTACGCGCTGCAGACCGCCACGAGGCGGGTCCGCACGGCCGAAGACCTGCTCGCGAGCGCGACGCAGTCCAACGAGGTCGCCCTCGGCCGCTACAAGGCGGGTGTGGGCACCGTCCTCGACCTGCTCGCGGCCCAGAGCGCGCTGGCGAGCGCGCGGGCGCAGCAGGTCGATGCGCGTCTCGCCTGGAGCGTCTCGCTCGCCCAGCTGGCCCACGATGCCGGTGTGCTCGACCCAGGCGTCGAGCGTCCGCTTCGACTCACCACCGACACGACGGCGGTCCCTTCACGATGAGCGTCCAGAGGCTTCGCGCCTTGATCGGCTACCCGGCTATCGGCCTCCTCGCGCTGGGTCTTGGCGCCTGCGATGAAGAGGCGCCGCCGCCCTCGCCACCGGTCCCGGTCACCCTCGCCGCGGTCGAGCGGCAGGCGGTGCCCTTCGAGCTGGCGGCGACCGGCACCGTCGAGCCGCTCCAGACGGTCGCGGTGCAGCCTCAGGTCAGCGGCCCCGTCGTCCGGATCGCGTTTCGTGAGGGTCAGGACGTGGAGAAGGGCCAGGTGCTCTTCCAGATCGACCCGCGGCCCTTCCGGGCCACCCTCGCCCGGGCGGAGGCGATCCTCGAGCGCGACAAGGCGCAGGCGGCGAACGCACGGCAGGAAGCGGCGCGCTACGCCGAGCTGGTGGAGCGGGAGTACGTCACCGCGCAGCAGTACGACCAGGCCCGCACCGCCGCGGCGGCGGCCGCGGCGACCCTCGCGGCGAGCGAGGCGGCGGTGTCGGAAGCGCGACTCAACCTGCAGTACGCGACCATCCGTGCCCCGATCTCGGGCCGCACCGGAAGCCTCCGGGTCCGGGAGGGCAACCTGGTCCGGGCGAACGATCCGACCCCGCTCGTCACCATCAACCAGATCCGGCCGATCCTGGTGCGATTCGCGGTACCGGCGCAGAACCTGCCGCTGATCCAGCGCCACCGCGGCGACGAGCTCGTGGTGGTCGCCGAGCCGGTCGGGGGCACGGGCCCGGCGAGCGAGGGGACACTGTCCTTCGTGGACAACGCCGTGGACACCACCACCGGCACCATCCTCCTCAAGGGTACCTTTCCCAATGCCGAGGGGGCGCTCTGGCCCGGTGAGTTCGTCAACGTGCGGGTTCGCCTGTACGTGGACCAGGACGCGCTCACCGTGCCCCGGCGCGCGGTGGTCTCGGGCCAGGAGGGGAGTTACGTCTTCGTGGTGCAGCCGGACAGCACCGCGGAGACCAGACCAGTCCAGGTGGACCGGACCGCGGGGGAGCTGGCGGTGGTGAGCGGCGAGCTCCAGCCGGGAGACCGCGTCGTCACCGACGGTCAGCTGCGGCTCAGGCAGGGCTCGAAGGTACAGGTCAAGGGGGAAACATGAGCTTCACCGAGCTCTTCATCCGGCGGCCGGTCATGACCACGCTGGTCATGGTCGGCATCCTGATCTTCGGTCTGGTGGCGTACCGCGCGCTGCCCGTGAGCGACTTGCCCGCGGTGGACTATCCGACCATCTCCGTCGACGCGAACCTGCCGGGCGCGAGCCCCGAGACCATGGCCTCGTCCGTGGCGACGCCACTGGAGAAGGAGTTCTCCACCATCCCCGGCATCGAGGTGATGACCTCGACCAGTACTCAGGGCGGCACCTCGATCTCGCTCCAGTTCGCGCTGGACCGCGACATCGACGGCGCGGCGCAGGACGTACAGGCCGCGATCTCGCAGGCCATGCGCTCGCTGCCGCAGGACATCGAGCCGCCCCGGTTCCGGAAGGTGGATCCTTCATCCCGCGCCATTCTCTACTACGCGCTGCGCAGCCGCACGCTGCCGCTGCCCCAGCTCAACGAGTACGCAGAGACTTTCCTGGCCCAGCGGCTCTCCACGGTACCGGGCGTGGCCCAGGTCCAGGTGTACGGCTCCCAGAAGTACGCCGTGCGAATCCAGCTCGACCCCCAGCAGCTCGCCGCGCGGGACATCGGCATCGATGAGGTGGCTCGGGCCGTCGAGAACGGCAGCGTCAACCTGCCGACCGGGATTCTCTGGGGCACCGACAAGGCGTACGCGGTCGAGAGTGAGGGCCAGCTGGAGAACGCGGAGGACTTCGGGGCTCTGACCGTCAGCTACCGCGACGGCGCCCCGGTGCGTCTACGCGACCTGGGACGGGTGGTGGACAGCGTGCAGGACACCAAGCGGGCCAGCTGGTTCAACGGGGAGCGCGCCGTCGTGCTCGCCATCCAGCGCCAGCCGGGCACCAACACGGTGGCGGTCGCCCAGCGGGTGAAGGACGAAGTGGAGAGCCTGCGAGGGCAGATCCCGCCCTCCGTCGAGATCGCCACGCTCAACGACCGGTCGGTAACGGTGAAGGCGTCGGTGGAGGACGTGAAGTTCACGCTCTACCTGGCGCTCTGCCTCGTGGTGATGGTGATCTTCCTCTTTCTCCGGAACCTCCGTGCCACGGCGATCCCCAGTCTGGCGCTTCCGATGTCGATCGTCGCCACGTTCGCGGTCATGTACCTCCTGGGCTACAGCCTCGACAACCTCTCGCTCATGGCGCTCACGCTCGCCGTGGGCTTCGTGGTGGACGACGCGATCGTGGTGCTGGAGAACATCGTCCGCCACATCGAGAAGGGCGAGCCGGTCATGGAGGCCGCCATCAATGGAAGCCGGGAGATCACCTTCACGGTCATCTCGATGACGCTCTCCCTGGTGGCGGTGTTCATCCCGGTGCTCTTCCTCGGCGGCCTGATCGGCCGTCTGTTCGAGGAGTTCGCGGTGACCATCGGGGTGGCCATCCTGGTCTCCGGGTTCGTCTCGCTCACGCTGACCCCGATGCTCTGCAGCCGCTGGCTCAAGCCCCACGAGCGGGAGGAGCGGCACGGCCGGGTGTACCTGGCGATCGAGCGCGCCTGGGCGGCGTCGCTCCGGTGGTACGAGCGGAGCCTGGGCTGGGTCATGCGCCACCGGCGCGCGGCGCTCGCCTTCAGCGCCGCGATCCTGGTCGGGACCGTGGTGCTGTTCCAGGTGGTGCCCAAGGGCTTCATCCCGACCGAGGACCAGAATCAGCTCTACGGGACCACCGAGACGGCCGAGGGCACGAGTTACGACGCCATGGTCGAGCACCAGCGCGCCGCCGCGGCCATCGTGCAGGAGGACCCGAACATCGACGGGTTCATGTCGGCGGTCGGCGGCGGCGGCCGCGTCAGCACCGTGAACCAGGGCCGCTTCTTCATCCACCTCAAGGACCGCGACCAGCGCGACATGAGCGCGGACGAGGTGGCCCAGTCGCTCTCCCGCAAGCTGGCGGCGGTGCCTGGCATGCGGGCCTTCATCTCCAATCCGCCGGTGCTCAACATCGGCGGGCGCTCGTCCAAGAGCGAGTACCAGTTCACGCTGACCAGTTCGGACCTGGGGGAGCTCTACGACGCGGCGGCGACGCTCGAGGCCCGGATGCAGGAGATCCCGGGGCTCACCGACGTCACCAGCGACCTCCAGATCCGGAACCCGCAGGTGCGGGTGGAGATCGCCCGGGACCGGGCGGCGGCGCTGGGGATCGACGTGAACCAGATCGAGAGCGCGCTCTACAACGCCTACGGCGCGCGGCAGGTCAGCACCATCTACACGCCCAACGATCAATACTGGGTGGTGATGGAGCTGCTGCCCCAGTACCAGCGGGACCTCTCCGCCCTGAACCTGCTCCACATCACCGGCCGCCAAGGGGTCTCGGTGCCGCTGGGCAGCCTGGCCAAGGTCTCGCCCGGCACCGGACCGCTGACGGTGAATCACTCCGGTCAGCTGCCGTCGGTCACGCTCTCATTCAACCTGGAGCCCGGGACCGCGCTCGGCACCGCGGTCGAGCGTGTGGAGGCGGCCGCACGCGAAGTGCTGCCGTCCAGCATCAGCACCAGCTTCGCGGGCACCGCGCAGGCGTTCCAGGAGGCGCAGGCGGGACTGTTCGTCCTGCTGCTGATGGCCATTCTGGTGATCTACCTGGTGCTCGGCATCCTGTACGAGAGCTTCATCCACCCGCTGACGATTCTCTCCGGGTTGCCCTTCGCGGGGTTCGGCGCGCTCCTGGCTCTGGCGGTCTTCGGACTGGACCTGAGCATCTACGCCTACGTGGGCATCATCATGCTGGTCGGCATCGTGAAGAAGAACGCGATCATGATGATCGATTTCGCCATCGAGGCCGAGCGGGGACACGCCAAGAGCGCCCGGGAGGCGATCCTGGAGGCGGCCAGCGTGCGGTTCCGGCCGATCATGATGACCACGATGGCCGCGCTCATGGGCACGCTGCCGATCGCGCTGGGGCACGGGGCCGGAGCGGAGGCTCGGCGGCCGCTCGGCATCGCGGTGGTGGGCGGCCTGGTGTTCTCCCAGATCATCACCCTGTACATCACTCCGGTGATCTACACCTACTTCGACGCGCTCCAGCAGCGGATCGGCCGGCGCAAGGCGAAGGAGCCGGTCAGGGTTCCGACCGAGGAGCCGGTGCCTGCGCCTGCGCCCGCCGGGGCGATGGCTCGAGTCCGCGAGGTGTGAGGAAGGCGGCCGCAACCGCGCGTCGCACCGCCCCGCCGAGCGGCGCGCCGCTCGCGTTGGAGAGAATCGCCACGACCACGCCGTCGTCGGAATAGACCGCGAGCCAGCTCGCGATCCCGGGTCCACCGCCCGGCTGGAGCAGCAGCCGCCGGCCGTCCTCCTCCACCGCCTGGAAGCCGAGCGCGTACTCGGTCGGGGTGCCGTCGGCGAGCGGAACCGGGGTGAACATCCGCCGCCGCGAGCGCTCCGAGAGGAGCCCGGTGCCGAGCAGCGCGGCGCCGAAGCGGGCCAGGTCTTCGGCCGTCGAGAGGAAGCCGGCGCCGGGCAGCTTGAAGCTCGGATCGAAGGGCGGGGCCGGCTCGAACCCGCCCCCGTCGCGCGGCACGTAGAACGTGGCGCGTTCCGGGTGGGGGCGCCGAGGGTCGTTCGGTGCCGTGGCGTCCATCCCTGCCGGTTCGAGCACCTGCCTCCGCATCACCTCCAGGTAGGGCGCCCCGCCCGCCTGTTCCAGCACCCGTCCTAAGATCGTGAAGAGACCCGTCGCGTATTCCGCCCGGGTACCCGGGCGGTACGACATCGGCTCGGCCGCGATCAGCCGGTAGGCACTGTCCAGCGGAAAGTTCACGTTCGAATGGTAGTGCCGATTCGCGAAGTCGTCCCCGATTCCTGCCTGGTGTACGCCGATGTGCTGGAGCGTGATTCCCTGCCCCGCATGCGGGAAGTCGGGGAGATAGCGCTCGACGGGCGCGGCGAGGTCGAGCCGGCCGGCATCGGACAGCGCGAGGGCGGCGGCGAGCGTCAGCGTCTTGGAAATGCTGCCGAGGCCGAACCTGGTGTTCGAGGTCACCGGCTTCCCCCGCGCCACGTCTGCCAGCCCGAAACCTTCGCTCCACGCGATCCGGCCATCGACCACGACGGCGGCCGCGGCACCCGGCGCGGCTCCTTCCCTGATCGCCCGGCGCATCGCCTCCCGAGCACGCGAGGGGTCGTGCCCCAGATCGAGCTTCAACACCAGCACGGGATCGAGCGAGTCCCAGGGCAGGATCTTGCCCTCGCTGAAGCGGCGGAGCTGCGCATTCGCGATGTAGTAGTACGAGTCGCCCGCGACCTCTCCGGTGGTCGGCTGAGCGAAGCGGGGATGGTGGCGCTCGAGCGTCTCCCACGAGGTGATGCGCTCCTGTGCCGGGTCCAGCCGGAGCCGCACGATCCGGTTGAACCATCCCGGCTGGTGCGCGATGAGAGTGTTTCGGTGGAAGGCGAGCCCGTCGATGCCGCCAAGGTTGAGGGAATCGGTGGCACTCACCCGGACCCGCCTGCCGCTCCCGACCTCGATCCGGTCGATCCCCGCGCCATGGGCCACGAACAGGCGGCGCCCGTCGTCCGAGCGCGTGATGCCGTTGGGGAACGTGTAGGTCCCCGGCGCGATTACCTCGGCTACGTCGCCGCTCCCGGGTGCGACCGTGTAGACGGCGCCCGCCTGGCTGTCGGTGAGGTACACGGTCCCGTCGGGCAGGACCGTGACGTCGTTGAAGCCGTGGCGCCGTCCCGCGATTGGCCGCAGGACGTAGCGGCGCCGGAGTCGTCCGGTGTCCACGTCGTAGTGGAAGAGCAGGCCGTGCGCGGTGAACGTCGTATCCGAGAGGGGGATCCCCGCTTCGGGGAGCACCATGCTCGCGGCCCAGAGGCCACGCCGGGCTGAGTCCACCTCGATGCCCACGACCGGGCCGATGCCATCCTGGCCGGACTTGATGAAGTCACGCGCAACTCCACTAGGCCCGATGGCCACGATTTTCCGCTTGTACAGGCTGCTGAGGAAGACGGTGCGCATTTTCGAATCCCATGCGGTCCCCTCCGCCGTGAGGTCGCGCTCGGGCAGCTCGAACGCCGGCCTGCTGGTGGAGATGGGCCGCCTTGCCGCCTCGATCTTCGCCGCGAGTCGACTCCACCGCGGAGACTGGAGCAGTCGGGCGAAGGCGCTGTCGGATGGGGCATCGAAGACGGCCACCGCGCCCTCGACGGCGAGCCGGTCCAGCAGCGCCAAGGCCGAGTCGGTGCCACCGGACAGGGCATGGGCACGAGCGTGATGGTAGACGACCGGAGGCACGTGGCCGGCCAGCGTCATCGCGCGCCCGGTGCCCTCCAGATACCCGGCCGTGTCGCCGCGCTCCAGCGCCTCGAGGCCGGTCTGGACCAGGGCGCCGATCTGCTCGTAGGTGGGTGCCTGGGCGACCAGGGACGTGGGGACAGGACAGAGCAGGAGCACGGTCAGCGCTCGGCCTGCGAACGGCATGGCATGGGTCCGGGTAGGGGATCTCTTCCCTACGCTCGGCGGTGCTGCGAGATTCGCCGGCCCGGCCAACCCTTGTACCGAGCATAGAGTCGAAGGAAGAGATGCGCGCCTACGGTCATCTGTCGGCACTGGCTCTGCTGCTTGCCGCTCCGGCAGCTCGGGACCCCGACCTCCCCATCGTGACCGACGAAGCCGAGGCGGCGCTCGGGATCCTCGAGCAGCGGCTGGCCGGCCGGCCCGTGGCGGAGGAGTCGTGGCGCCACCTCTTCACCACGGAGGGCTACCGTCGCCTCAAGTCGCGGGAGGCGGCGATGGGGCGCCCCTTCGAGGATTCGACCTTCCGGGCCTTCATGATGTCGGACACCCTGCTCCGGCGCACCGCCGATCTCCGGCGAACGCTCGCTGCGTGGCGCAACACGGATCTGGGCAGCGCCCGGCGCAAGGCCTTCGCGTATCTCCCGGCCGGCACGCAGATCCGGGCCAGAGTGTACCTCTTGATAAAACCCCGGACCAACAGCTTCGTGTTCGAGCCGGACACCGATCCGGCAATCATGCTGTACCTCGATCCCGCCCGCACCACGGCCCAGCTGGAGAATACCGTCGCCCACGAGCTGCATCACATCGGCTACGCCGCCGCCTGTCGCTCAGCACCGGAGGCGAAGGATTCCACCGTGGCGCTGGCACGGCGGTGGCTCGGCGCGTTCGGTGAAGGCGTGGCAATGCTGGCCGCTGCGGGGAGCCCGGCCGTCCACCCCCACGCCGGGAGCCCGCCGGAGGAGCGGCGCCGCTGGGACCGGGAGGTCGCAAATGCGGGGACCGATCTTCGGTTGGTCGAGCGCTTCCTGCTGGACATCCTCGATGCGCGTATCAGCGACCCGGACTCCATCACCCGGGTGGGGATGTCCTTCTTCGGGGTGCAGGGCCCCTGGTACACGGTCGGGTGGAGCATGGCAGTTACCGTGGAGCGGGAAGCCGGTCGGGCGGCGCTGGTCTCCGCGCTGTGCGACCCCGCTCGGCTGCTCGCGGCCTACAACGCCGCGGCACGGCGACGCGGCGCTCCGCCGCTGCCGCTCTGGTCGGACAGGCTGATCGCGCGGATCAGTCCAGAGGCTCGGGGCGGGCGCGCGGGGGCTGCGGGTGGTCGGCGAAGGTGACTTCCGTCGTATAGCCGTCGACGCTGATCAGGGCGTCGAGCAGCCGCCGGGCGCTCTCCTCGGTGTGCCGGGCCAGTTCGACCTCACCGGCACTGCGCACCAGCTGGTCGCGGGCCAGCCGGAAGATCGCGTCGCGGTCCGCGGGCCGGAACGGGTTCCAGAGTCCCCGCTGCTCGTCGTACGTCTTGAGCTCGGTGACCTCGACGCCCAGTACGCCGGCCGGGGGCAGCACCACGTGCACCACCTTGGCCTCGTGGTCCACCCGCACCTCGGTGCCTCTGTCCAGGTCGAAGCCGGAGAGCACCTTGCCGGTCACGACGACGAGGCTTCGCTTGGTGGAGCCCAGCAGGCGGTTCTCGTAGACCACCACGTCGCGGAGCGTCGTCTCGCTGGTGACCAGCCTGGCCACCGCGCGCGTGCGCTCCACGACTACCCCGTGATCGAGGGTCGTGGAGCTCCGGCCCGGCAGGAGTCCGGCGGCAAGGTCGGTCTCCCGCCCCGCCAGCCAGAGGAACACGCCCAGGGCCACGATCGCGAGCAGCCCGGGCATCACGCGTCGGACGTCCCGGCCCTCCTCTCCGGCCACTAGCGGCATTCCTCCTCGAGCCGGCGAACGACCTGGGGCCGGTTCTCCATCGGTCCCGATCGGGCCACTGTACGCCAGGCGTCGCAGCTCGGGTGCGCCCTAACCTGCTCGTGGGGGATGATGCTGCGCACGCGCGACCGGCCGTCAGTCCCAGATGCCGAGCGCGCGCCGGACCACCACCATCTGACCGAGGTGATAGGAGGTATGATCGGCGACGAGGAGCAGCTCCCGGAGATACGTCTGTCCCGTCCCGTGCGGGATCCGGGCGAAGAGGTCGAGCTCACGGTTGCGTGCCATCGCGATGAGCGCGTCGCGGTCCTCGCGCAGTGCGGCCAGGCTGCCGGCGACCTCATCGGCCCTGGGGTCGGCGGAGGCGGGAGGCCAGTAGTCGTCCGGCCAGCGCAGCTCGGTGTAGCCGGGGTTGCGGCAGAAGTCGAGAATGTCGTGCTGCGCCAGCCTCACGTGCTCGAGGAGCTGCCACAGGGTGTACGGGAGGCCCGGGGCGATCGCACTCCAGCGGTCTGGAGGAATACCCTCCACGACCCGGTCGAGACCCGCGTGCGCGTCCTCCCAGTGCAGCACGGCGACGAGGTGCTCGCGCAGCGCCTGGTTGCTCATGACCGGAGTTGAGGCCGGTCACAGCGGCGGGCCGTGACGGCTCCTAATCTCTGCGGGACCATGAACCTCCGGAGGAGCTATGGCGTTCGTCTGGGACCTGATCCAGCAGATTCAGCTGCACAACACCAAGTCCAGGGCCAAGTCCGCCAGCTCGACGGCCAAGACCGCTCAGAGCCGGGCCAAGGCGGCGGAGAGCCGGGCGCGGTCGCTCGAGAGCCGGGTGGCGGAGCTGGAGGAGGAAGTCGGGAACATGCGGACGACGCTCGCGGTGCTGCTCGACAGGTTGGAGCGCCGATTCGGCCCCGAGGCCGAGAAGCTCGGCCACGTCTAGGGACAGGCCCACTCGATCCCGCCGACCCGCTCGACGACCGCGAACCGGATGCCGTGCTTCTCGCAGGCATCCTCGAAGCCATGCTGAGCCTCGAACGAGTTGCGGTTCCAGACGTAGGTGGATACCTCGAGCGTGCATCCGGGGCGGTTGCTGAACTGCCCCCCGGCGATTCGCCGTGAGACCTCCTCCAGGTCCGCCAATCCCACCGACGGTCTGCCGGGCATCAGTCGTCCTCCCCGTCCGGGTCCGTCGAGCACGGCCTCCGCTCGACGTGCTTGAATAGTGTGCCGGAGCGAGCCGGCGGACCAGTGTCCGTCAGCGCTTCCGCGGGCGCTTCGCCGGGCGGCCTTGCGCGATCTCCTCCATCGTCCGGCCCGACTGCGACGAGGTCCGGTGCTCGGCGGTCGGATCGAGGTCCGGATCGGCGTGCTCGTCCCGGTGCTTGATCAGGAGCCACTGACCCTGCCGCGACCGATCACCTCGCGTCCGGGTCCGCACCAGGACCCACGATCCTTTCAGCCGCTTGCCCCGGAGCACGAACTTGAAGTCGCCGCGCTCGTAGCCCTCGCGCAAAGCTGCCTGAGGGTCTTCTGCATCGCCGGCGGACGTGTAGGTGCCCTGGTCCCAGATCATGACCGTCCCGCCCCCGTACTCGCCCTCGGGGATGGTGCCCTCGAACCGGTTGTACTCGATGGGATGGTCCTCGACGTGAATGGCGAGTCGCTTGACCGACGGGTCGAGGCTCGGGCCTTTGGGAACGGCCCAGCTCTTCATGACTCCGTCCAGCTCGAGCCGCAGGTCGTAATGCAGCCGGCTGGCGTCGTGTTTCTGGATCACGTACGCCAGCCGGGTGGACTTCTTCCGCCTGCCGCCCTCGGGCTCCCTCGTTCGCTTGAAGTCCCGCTTGCGGCGGTATTCCGCGAGCCTGCGGGTCCGGGTGCTCATGCCGCTTCCCTCCAGCCCGGAACCTACCGGGCCCCGGGGCGCGGCGGTGTGATCCCCGTCATCCAGACCGTTGCCGCCGCCGGAGACGGGGAGCGGCTAGAAGATCGTGTAGATGAACGGTGCCAGGGCGGACCCCTGTGCGAACACCAGCAGCGCGCCGACCAGCAGCAGTACGATCAGAATGGGCGCCAGCCACCATTTCTTCCGGACGCGCATGTACGCCCACAGCTCGGACGTCAGTCCACCCCTTGCCATGCTTCCTCCTCTGCCGGTCAGAACTGCCTGGTGAGATCGCCGCGGGGGCCCTGCTGCCGGTCCACCCAGCCGCTCGCGCCCTGGTGCGCACGAAGTGGGTTGCCGCCGATGGCGCGGCGCAGGACTGCGATCGGGGTGATGACGACGAAGTAGACCAGGCCCATGAAGATCGGCGTCGTCACCTTGGAGATCGCGAGCGCGAAGCCCATCCATGCCCGGTACACCGGACCCAGGCTGCCGGGTACCAGCAGCCCGCCTGCCAGGAAGGCGGCGGCCACCACGGCCAGGACGAGCGAGGCCGTCGGGCGCCCGCGCCACCAGAGGAGCGCGGCGAGCACGCCGAAGGCGGCCGCGAGCGTGAAGGCGAACTTGCGCCCCTCGCCGGGCGTCAGTCGAGCGGGACTTCCTTGCGCCAATCTCCCTCCTCCCGCCACTCCGGCTGCTCCTGCTTGTCCAGAATGAACGGCCAGAGCACCAGGTGGTCGATGTTGGTGCGCATGAAGCAGCGGTACGCGTCCTCGGGCGTGCAGACGATCGGCTCACCGCGCACGTTGAACGAGGTGTTGACCAACACGGGACAGCCGGTGCGGGCCTCGAACGCGGCGATGAGGTCGTAGTACGCCGCGTTGTCCTCCCGCCTGACCGTCTGGATCCGGGCGGAGTAGTCCACGTGGGTCACCGCCGGGATCTGCGAGCGCTGCACCTTCAGCTTCTCGATGCCCCAGCGGCTCTCCTCTTCCTCGGTGGTGGCGATCCGGCGGTCCTGCCGCACCGGCGCCACCAGCAGCATGTAGGGCGAGTCGGCGTCCAGGTCGAACCAGTCCGCCACCTTCTCCCGGAGCACGCTCGGCGCGAAGGGCCGGAAGCCCTCGCGGAACTTGATCTTGATGTTCATCTGCGACTGCATCACCGGATTCCGCGGATCACCCAGGATGCTCCGTGCGCCGAGGGCCCGGGGGCCGAACTCCATCCGGCCGGCGAACCAGCCGACCACGGAGCCCTGCGTCAGGATCTCCGCGGCGCGCTCGATGAGCTCGTCCGGCTGCATGCACCGGTAGACCGCGCCCACCCGGTCGAGGAAGGCCCGGATCTCGTCGGGCGAGAAGTCGGGCCCCAGGTACGCGCCCCGCATCGAGTCGTGCGAGCTGACGTGACGGGGGGACCCGAGATGGCGGTGCCAGATGAGCTGCGCGACACCGAGGGCGCCGCCGGCGTCTCCCGAGGCGGGCTGGATCCAGAGCTCCTCGAAGGGGCCCTCGCGGAGGATGCGGCCGTTGCCGACGCAGTTGAGCGCCACGCCGCCGGCGAGGCAGAGCCGGCTCATGCCCGTCGTGCGGTGCGCGGTGCGTGCCATCCGGAGCATGGCCTCCTCGCACACCTCCTGGACCGAGCGGGCGATGTCGAGGTCACGCTGCACCAGGTTCGTCTCGGGCACCCGCGGCGGAGCGCCCAACAGCCGATCGAACGCCGCGTTGGTCATCGTGAGCCCGCCCAGGTAGTCGAAGTACTTCTGGTTCAGCGTGAGCGAGCCGTCCTCCCGGAGGTTCACGACGTGATCCAGCAGCAGCTTCACGTACCGGGGCTCTCCATAGGGAGCGAGGCCCATGACCTTGTACTCCCCGGAATTGACCTTGAATCCCAGGTAGTAGGTGATGGCCGAGTAGAGCAGGCCAAGCGAGTCGGGCCAATGCAGCTCGCTCACCAGCCGGATGTCGTTGCCCTCGCCGATCCCGATCGAGGCGGTGGCCCACTCGCCAACGCCATCCATCGTGAGGACGGCGGCCCGCTCGAACGGCGACGGGAAGAACGCGCTCGAGGCGTGCGATTCGTGGTGCTCGGCGTAGAGGATCTCGCCGTCGTAGTCCAGCTCGGTGCGCAGCTGCTTGTCGAGGTAGAGCTTGTCCTTGATCCACAGCGGTCCGGCCATGAGGAACGACCGGAATCCCTGGGGCGCGATCCCGAGATAGGTCTCGAGGATGCGCTCGAATTTCAGCAGGGGCTTGTCGTAGAAGCCGACGAAGCTCAGGTCCTCGACCCGGATGCCGCCGGTACGCAGGCAGTAGTCCACCGCGCGGCGGGGAAACGCGGGGTCGCCCTTCTTTCGGGTGAACCGCTCCTCCTGCGCCGCCGCGACGATCTCACCGTCGCGCAGCAGACAGGCGGCGCTGTCGTGATAGTAGGCCGAGATCCCGAGTATGTGTGTGCTCATAGCCTCAGTGAGCTAACGGAACAGCGTCCATCGCCAGAGGACCACGGTCCAGCCGGCGGGCGTCTCCCGCCACCGCATGGTGTAGCGGCTTCGGAAGGTGCGCTCGCCGGCCTCCAGAAACCAGGTGCCCCGCTCCAGCACGAAGCCGCCCTCCCGCGACAGCGCCGTCGGCGTGAGCTCCGAGCGGGTGAGATCCGACGCCCGGGCCAGTCGCTCGAGGTAGTCGGCGGCCGCCGATCCCCGGAGCGCGGAGTCCGGCTCCGGCGGCTGGACGATCAGATCGGCGTGCAGCAGCTTGCGCAGACTTCCGGCCCGGCCCCCGACGAAGCTCGCGCCGAGCGCGACCCGCGCCGGTCCCAGATCCCGCCCACCGGGGGCGGCGCCCCGATCATGCCCCTCGCAGCCGGTCGCCAGTGCGAGAAGCGGACCAGCGACCAGCCCCCGGATCATCGTGGCGCGGCGCCGCGCGGGCGAGTCCGGGCCAGGAGCCATCGGGGCAGCTCCGGCGACTCGAACGCCGGAGTCCACGCCTCGTGGTCCACGCCGGCGAGCTCGGTGTAGATGACCTCCGCGCCCTCCGACCGGAGCGCCTCGGCCATGCGCCGGGATTCCTGCACCGGTACCGCGGCATCCTCGGCCCCGTGCCAGATCCAGCTCGGGAGCGAGCGGATGCGCCCGGCGATGATGGGGTATGGCGACCCGCCGTGCGGCGGCAGGATGGCCTCCTGTCGCTCGGGGGTCGGCACTACCCACCCGCAGATCGCGACGAGAGCCGCGAACCGCTCGGGGCAGCGATAGGCGAGATTCCAGACCCCGTTGCCCCCGGCGGAGAGGCCCACCAGGTAGACGCGGTCGGCATCGGTGCTGAACTCGCGGAGGGTGCGGTCGAGCGCGGCGAGGGCCAGGTGGGCCACTTTGCCGTGCCAGCGGTGGGCCGGCGGAGCCTGTGGAAACACCACGATGGCGGGCCAACGCTCCGCGTGGCGCCGGATACCGTCGCCCAGCCCCGTGGAGGTCTGGAGGAGTCCGTCCGTTCCACGCTCGCCGGATCCGTGCAGGAAGAGGATCACCGGCCAGCGGCTGGCGCGCGAGTACTCGGCGGGGACGTAGACCTGGTAGCGATGGCTGGACCCGTCCACCGCGATCGTCCGGTTCAGGAAACCGGTCGGCTCCTGCGAGCGAGTCGTGGAGGCGAGCCCGGCGCCGACAGCGGCCACCAGGGTGCCCAGCCGGCGGGCACCGGGCAGCAGGTTACTCGCTGTACGCGTCGACCGAGACGTTGAGGTCGCGGCGCAGTTCCGCGTCCCCGCTCAACAGCGTCTGCCAGGTGATCTCGGGTCCCTTGCGGGCGCCATTCGGCACGATCTTCACGCCCTCGGGCGAGATCGTGACCGTGTACAGCTTGCCTTCGACTTCCAGCTCCCGCTTCAGCGTCTTATCGAGACGAGTAGCCATCGGTGGCGCCTCCAATAGGGTCGGTCCATCAGCCCCCGAAAGATCGCCAGTCCGCCCCGATCGTCCACCCCCCGCAGCTAAGTGCTTCCGGGAGTTGATCCTGCGCGTACCTACTCCTCCCGCAGCACCACCGCCGGGTCCATCCGCATCGCCCGGACCGCCGGGATCAGGTTGGCCAGGAGCGCGGTCGCGGCGAGCACGGCGGCCACCAGGGCGAACGTGGCAGGATCGGTGGCAGCGACCCCGTACAGCTGGCTCTCGATGAGTCGCGTGAGGCCGAGCGCCGCGGCCAGCCCGATCCCGATACCGAGGAGGGCGAGGCCCATGCCCTGCCGGAGCACCAGGCGGAGCACGTCGCTCCGGTCCGCGCCCAGCGCGATGCGCACACCCAGCTCGCGCGCGCGCTGGGTGACCGAGTAGCTCATCACGCCGTAGATGCCGACCGACGCGAGCACCAGCGCGATGCCCGAGAAGAGGCTCAACAGCATCATCGAGAGTCGCCGCTGGCCCACCGAGCGGGAGAGCAGCTCGTCCATGTTGGTCACGCCGGAGATCGGCTGGTCCGAGTCCACCGACCGGACCGCCTGACGCACCAGGTTGACGTAGCGGTCGGGGTGGCCCCGGGTCCGCACGGCGAGGGCCATGAACGGCACCGGCATCTGGCGATACGACAGGTAGAGCTGGAGCCGCGCGTCCGCGTCCAGTCCCTCGTGCGCGGCATGGCCTACGACCCCGACTACTTCGATCCACTCGTTCTGGGTGGTGTCGGTCACGCCGTCCGGCGGGCCGAAGGTGAACCGCTTGCCGATCGGGTCCTCGTCCGGCCAGTAGCGCCGCACGAACTCCTGGTCGATCACTGCGACCAGTCTGGTGTTCTCCCGGTCCTGGTCCGACAGATACCGGCCGCGCAGCAGCGGAATCCGCAGCGTCTCGAAGAACGTGGGGCTCACGACGCGGATGTCGCCCCAGGGACCGGGCTGATCCTCCGGCGGCTGGTAGCCCTCGATGTCGAAGCTGCCGGTGGACCACCCGCCCCCGAACGGCATCACCGACGTGCCGCCCACACCGGTCACGCCGGGAATCCGCGCGATCGCCGGCAGCACCTGGTCGAAAAACGCCGCTTGGGTGGTATCGCTCGGGTACCTGGTCTGCGGCAGCGACAGGTTGAACGTGAGAAGGTTAGATGGGTCGAACCCCGGGTCCACCCGCTGAAGCCGGGCGAAGCTCTTGAGCAGGAGGCCGGCGCCGGTGAGCAGCGTCAGCGCCAGGGCCACCTCGGTGACGACCAGGCTCCGCCGGAGCGCGTGGCTCCCCCGGTCGGCGGTGGTGCCGCGGCCTCCCTCCTTGAGCGCTCCGTGCAAGTCTGGCGTCGCCGTGTGGATCGCCGGAGCCAGTCCGAAGAGCACGCCCGCCAGGAGCGAGACGAGGAGGGTGAAGGCCAGCACGACCACGTCGATGCCCATCTCCTCGGAGCGCGGCAGGTTGCCCACGTCCATCGCGACCAGCGCCCGCACGCCGGCGTACGCCAGCAGGAGGCCGACCGCCCCACCGGCGAGAGAGACGAGCAGGCTCTCGGTGAGGAGCTGGCGAAGGAGCCGCTCCCGCGTGGCGCCCAGCGCGGTGCGGACCGCAACCTCCTTCGAACGGGTGGCCGCCCGGGCCAGGAGCAGGTTGGCGACGTTGGCGCAGGCGATGAGGAGCACGAACCCGACCGCCCCCAGGAGCACCAGCAGCGCGGGACGGATGTTGCCGGTAGCCTGGAGGGCGAGGGGCGTCACCAGCAGGCTCCAGTCCTCAGGATAGGAGTCCGGGTAGTCCCGCTTGAGCTGCTCGGCCAGTGTTCGGATCTCGCCGGCCGCCTGCTCCAGCGGCACCCCCGGCCGCATCCGAGCCGTCAGGTTCAGGAACTCGGAGGTGCGGTTCTCATCCGTCATCTGCTCGGGCCGGAACACGAGCGGGGCCCAGATCTCCGCGTCGCGGTTGAAGAAGTCCCGAAAGTCCCTGGGCATGACGCCGACCACCTGATAGCTCTCGCCGTTGAGCGCGATGGGCCGGCCCACGATGTCCGGCGCGCCGCCGAAGATCCGCTGCCAGGCTTCGTAGCTCAGCACCGCCACGTGCTCGCGCCCCACGGAGTCCTCCCCGGGCTGCAGCGTGCGGCCCAGGAGCGCGGGCACCTGGAGGGTGGCGAAGAACCTGCCGGTGACGAGCTGGCCCTGCATCCGCACCGGCTCGTCCACCCCGGTCAAATTGGCCTGCCAGCCGGTCTGCACCGCCATCGACTCGAACGAGCGGCTCCGGCGCTGGTAATCCAGGAAGCCCGGCACGGAGACCGGCGCCTCCAGCTCCAGCGAAGGGTAGAGATGCTCGACCGTGACCAGCCGCTCGGGGTCGCCGTAGGGCAGCGGTCGGAGGAGCACCGCGTTCACGGCGCTGAAGATGGCGGTGTTGGCGCCGATCCCCAGCGCAAGCGTGAGCACCACGATAGCGGTGAAGCCGGGGCTCTTCGCCAGCCGGCGCATGCTGTAGCGGAGGTCCTGAACGAGGGTATCCATGGGTCGCTCGTCGGGGTGGACGGGGAGGAATGGCGACCCGGATTGGACGGCTCGGAAGCCGAAAAGGTTGCGGCGAGGTAAGGGGTGTGCTTCAGCTCCTGAGCGCCGCGGCGACGGCCTGAGCGTCCGGATAGCGCTTCTCCGGCTCGCGCTGCAGCAGGCGGGTCACGACCGCCTGGACCGGCTCCGGCACTTCCGGCCGCGTCTCCCGGACCAGGGGCAGGTCTCCGAAACGCACCGCCCGAAACAGCTGCTCGATCGAAGGCGCGCTGAACGGCGGCCGCCCGGCGAGCATCTCGTGCAGTACGACGCCGAGGGCCCAGAGATCGGTGCGATGGTCCACCGTTCCTCCGGTGGCCTGTTCGGGGCTCATATAGGCCAGGGTGCCCAGAACCAGCCCGGTGCGGGTGAGCTTCTCCCCGCCCATCTTCGCGATCCCGAAGTCGAGGATCTTGAGGCTGCCGTCGGCGTCGAACACGAGGTTGGCGGGCTTGATGTCGCGGTGGATGATGCCCCAGCCGTGCGCCAGCGCGAGCCCCTCCGCCACCTGAACGGCACACGTCACCGCGTCGTTGACGGGGAGGGGCCCCTTCGCGATCCGCTGCTTGAGCGTGCCACCGGCGTAGAACGGCATCACGATGAACAGGCGTCCGTCCTGCGATTCCTCGACCCCGTGGATCGCTCCGATGTTGGGATGCTCGAGCGCGGCCGCGGCCCTCGCCTCGCGCTGGAACCGCCGCTTGAGCACCGGGTCCTCGGCGAGGCTCTCCGACAGGAACTTGAGAGCCACGAGGCGACCCGAGCGGCGCTCGCGCGCCTTGTACACCGTGCCCATCCCACCCCCGCCCAGCCTATCCAGCAGCTCGTAGCGATCGCCTGTGGCCGGTCTGACGGACGGCTGGCGAGGCAGATCGAATGCGGCGGCGACGATCCGCTCGAGGCGGCCGGTCGACTCGGCGCGCTCCGCGCTGGCGAGCAGCGCCTCCACCTCCCGCCGCAGGTCGAGGTCTCCCGCGACCGCGACCTCGAGGAAGCGGCTGCGCTGCTCTGGCGGCAGCTCGGAGCACTGGTCGAAGAGGACCTCGATGCGCTCGCGGCGCGAGGGGTCGGGAATCACCGGAGGGCCCCGTGTTCCCGCAGAATCCGGCGTACCTCGCCGACCGGCAGCGCCTCGACGGTGTTGCCGTTGGCACGCTCCGTCGTCGCCCGGAGGAGGGAGCTGTAGATCGCTTCCTCGGTCGCCTCCACCGTCCCTCGGAACAGTGCCGACATGGCGTCGTTGCCAAGCTCCGGCGCCGTGCGCCGATCCGCGCGTCGGGAGCGGCGGACGCCGGGGTGGGTCGAGAAGGCGATCACGTAGTCGCCCGAGCCGTTGTCCATGGCCGAGCCGGTCCTCGCCACGCCGAGGATGGCACGGGCCGCGAGCCGGCGCAGGTTGCGGTCGGAGACCGGAGCATCGGTCGCCACCACGATCATGATGGAGCCTTTGGCGCCCTGAGGATCGCCCGCCACGCTCAGCCCGTTCCGGCCGAGCGCCCGCCCCACGGGCACGCCCAGGATGTGGAGATCGCCCCCGTAGTTGCTCTGGACCAGCACCCCGACCACCCAGGTGCTGTCGGCTGCCTCCACCCGGCGCGACGAAGTGCCGATGCCGCCCTTCCAGCCGAAGGCGACGGTGCCGGTGCCCGCGCCGACACTCCCTTCGGCGACCGGTCCGCCGCTGGCGCGCTCCAGCGCGGCGCGCACGTGCCGCTCCGCGACCGGCCGGCGGCGTATGGCATTCAGCGCGTAGCCGTCGTTGGTCTCGCCCACCACGGGATTGATCGAGCGGACCTCCTCCATGCCGTGGCGCGCCAGCAGGTAGGCGACCATGGCGTCGGCCGCCTTCCACACGCAGAGCGTGCAGGTGAGCAGAATCGGCGTTTCCAGCTCACCGAGCTCGGTCACCTGCGTGACACCGATCAGCTTGCCGAACCCGTTCCCCACGTGAACGGCCGCCGGGACTCGCTGCTCGAACAGGTTGCCGCGGTGAGGCAGGATGGCGGTCACTCCGGTGCGGACCGAGTCGCCCTCGCGCAGCGTCGTGTGACCCACCGAGACGCCGGGCACATCGGTGATCGCGTTGAGCGCGCCGGTGGGCAGGACGCCGGGCGCGATCCCGAGATCCCGGGCGCGGGGTCGCTGCTGCGCCAGCGGCGCCGAGACGACCAGCAGCGTGAGCGCGAGGGAGAGCAGCGGAATCATTCGCCGTGCAGCAGGCCGGCAGCGAGACCCAACGACTCACCGACACCGTCGAGCATGCTGCGCCATTGGCGGCCGTGACGGCGCATCACCATGATGCCGGCCGTGTGGGTCTCGCGCGGCAGGTCGCGGAACAGCTCGGGCATGGAGCCCAGCGGCTGGACCAGGGGGCGCTCCATGACGACGTACGCCAGCGTGTCGCTCGCCTTCACCGCACCGACTACGCGATACGGCGGGCGCTCGGGATGCTGCACGGCAGTGTCACTCCGACTGCCGCCTTGCATGCCGCGGACCCAGCGCGCGTATACGGTGTCGGGCGAGGTGCGCGAGAGGGAATCCACGTCGGGAACCTGGAAGATGGAGTCGAGCATGAAGCGCTGCTGTTCGCGCCGGACGCGCTGCCAGCGCGCCTGCACCGTGGAATCGGGGGTCAGGGAGTCGGCAGCCGGTGTCTGTACCCCGCCGGAGTCGGTGCCGGGTGCATGCGTCCTCACCGAATCGGCGGCCGACGTGTCGGCTCCCGGCCAGCCGGGCGTGCCGAGCATCCTGAGCTGGAACACCTGCCGCCCCCGGAACCGGCTCAGCGCATCCGGATGGGCCAGGCGCAACACCGTCTCCCAATCGCCGGCGGAATCGGCGCGGAGCACCGCCCGCGCCACCTCCTCGGGCGGCGCGACGGTCGGCTGCTGCGCGGTGGCGCCCGGGGTGGCGCTCGCCAGGAGCGCCAGCGCCAGTGGAATCGTTCGGCGAGGAAGCACGGTACTGCAAAGCTAACGAATGGGCCCGGCGCGTCAGCCCGGCCGCTCGGTCGGCGGGGTGGATCCCGGGCCGGGGAGCGCCGGGCCGACCAGCGCGCCGTCGCGCTCGGCCTCGAGCAGCTCCTCCACGGACCGGTAGCGGTAGATCACCGGGGCGCCCTGCTGAAAGAGCCCGCCGGTGTCCGCGGTCGGGCCATAGGTGGAGTAGAGCGCCCGATCGAGCACGCGGAGATAGGTGGTGAGCTGCCCACGATGGTGGGCGGAGTGCGCGATGCGGCGCGTGAGCACCCAGGCCCGGGAGCGTGTCACGTCGAAGAATCGCGTCTCTCCGGCGAACCATTCCGCGGGCCGACTCCTCAAGTGCTCCAGCCGCCTGGCGGACGCCTCGGCGTACTGCTCCAGAAAACCCAGCCGGTCCTCGCGGGCCGGGAGCGCCGGCATGCCGACGTCGATGTCGAGCATCCGCTGCATCCACACGTCCTCGGAGACGCACTGATGCACCATCTGCTCCAGCGGCGTGCGGGCCCGCGGCTCCGGCCGGAACCACAGGTCGGCGTCGGTGAACTGCGCCCAGACGCTCAGCGTCTTGAGGCGCTCGGTGGCATAGGTATCCAACAGGAAGACATAGGGATGCATACTCGGCTCACGAGGGATTCGGGGAGTGTGACCCATGACGCAGTGCCCTCTCGCGGAGGGGCATAGGTTGCGGCTGGGCCTTCACCAAGGAGCAGTGTTCATGAAGCACGCGATCCTTCTTGCCGCAGCCGTCGCGCTCGCGGCCTGCGCCGGCCGGGCGGAGGACGAGACGGCTGCGGCTCCGGCGCCCGATGACACCACCGGTGTCACTCACGCCATCGACTCGGCACGCACCGGGCCACCGGGGGTCGGCGGTAGGCCTCCGAATGCTACCATCACGCCGGACAGCGTGCTCGACGACACCACGGTGGTGCGGGGCGATACGCTGAGCACCGAGAGCGGTCCCATCTCGGTCCCGCAGGACACCCTGGGGCCGAGTGTGGTCGATACCACCGGTCAGACGGACACCACGGGCTGGCAGTAGCTCCGGCACCTGCCGGCCGATTGAACCATGCGGCGCCGAGCCGGCTGGGTAGCCGGCTCGGC
>DATABZ010000157.1:0-3838 GCA_036259315.1 Gemmatimonadales bacterium
TGCCCGACTCGGCCGGAGTGACGCTCACGACGGAGACCGCCACGAACGTCGCGCTCTACCAGCGGTTCGGTTACCGAATCGTCGGGCACCGGGAGATCGCGCCCGGGCTGGAGACCTGGGGGTTCTACCGGCCGGACTGACGGTTCCCCGCCGTCCGTCCTATCTTTGGCAAATTCTTGCCACACAACGAGGCACATGCCCGATCCGCTCGCGTCACTGCGTGAAGCGCTGCTGGACCGCTACGAGTTGGAGCGTGAGCTCGGCCGCGGGGGTATGGCCACCGTGTATCTCGCCCGCGACTTGCGCCACGACCGGCCCGTCGCGCTCAAGGTGCTCCACCCCGAGCTCGCCGCCTCGCTCGGCCCCGAGCGCTTCCAGCGCGAGATCCGGTTGGCCGCCCGCCTCCAGCATCCGCACATCCTCACCGTCCTGGACTCCGGCAACGCGGCTGGCCGGCTCTGGTTCACCATGCCTCACGTCGACGGCGAGAGCCTGCGCGAGCGGCTCCGGCGCGAGCGGCAACTGCCGGTGGAGGACGCCGTGCGCATCGCCCGCGAGGCGGCACAGGCGCTCCAGTACGCGCACGAGCACGGGGTGATCCACCGCGACATCAAGCCGGAGAACCTGCTCCTCACCCGCGACGGCAACACGCTGGTCGCCGACTTCGGGATCGCCCGCGCGCTAGGCGGGGGCGGCGACGAGAAGCTGACGGAGACCGGATTCGCGGTGGGGACACCGGCCTACATGAGCCCGGAGCAGGCCGCAGGCGACCGGGGACTCGATGCCCGCACGGACATCTACAGCCTGGCCGCGGTGCTGTACGAGATGCTCGCAGGTCAGCCGCCGTACGTCGGCGCGACGACGCAGGCCCTGATGCTGAAGCGGCTCACCGAGCCGCCGCCGAGCGCCCGGGCTACGCGGCCCAACGTGCCGGACCAGGTGGACCAGGCGATCCGCAAGGCGCTGTCGCCGGTCGCGGCGGACCGCTTCGGCACGATGTCGCAGTTCGGCCAGGCGCTGATGGAGGCGGACAGACGGACAGGCGGACAGGCGGACGGTTCGACCGTGACGACAACAGTCCTGCCGAGCACCGGAGCGCCCGTCCACCCGTCCGCCCGTCGGCCTGCCCGCCTCCCGGTCGCCGCGACGGCGCTGGTGCTCGGGATCCTGATCGGCCTGGGCGTCCTGTTCGCCTGGCGCCGGAGCCACGACGAGGACTTCGGCGGTTCCCGCGTGCTCGCGGTGCTACCGTTCGAGAACCTGGGCGATTCCGCCGACGCCTACTTCGCCGACGGCATCACCGACGAGGTGCGGACCAAGCTCGCCCAGGTCGCGGGTCTGTACGTCATCGCCCGGGGCAGCTCCAACGAGTACCGGGGCACCAGCAAGCGCGCCGAGGAGATCGCCCGGGAGCTGGGCGCAACCCATCTCCTCACCGGCACGGTGCGCTGGATCAAGACCGCCGACGGCGCGAGCCGGGTGCGGGTCACCCCCGAGCTGGTCGAGGTCCGGTCCGGCCAGACCCCTCGCACCCGCTGGGGCCAGCAGTTCGACGCGGGGCTCACCGACGTGTTCCAGGTGCAGGCCGAGATCGCGGGCAAAGTGGTGAGCGCGCTCGACGTCGCGCTGGCGGATAGCGCCCGCCGGGAGCTGGTCTCCGAGCCCACGACGAGCGTCGCGGCGTACGACGCGTTCCTCAAGGGCGAGGCCGCGGCCGCCCTTGGCGGCAGTACGAACTTGCGCGGCGCCGTGGAGCACTACCAGCAGGCCATCCGGCTCGACTCGAGCTTCGTGCTCGCCTGGACCCGGCTCAGCCGCGCTGCCGGGCTGCTCTACGTGAACACCGGCTCGAGCCCGGAGCTCGCCCAGATCGGGCGCACGGCGATGGAGCACGCCCGGCGACTCGCACCCAACCACCCGGAGGCGTACGGCGCCACGGCCTTCTACCAGTCGTTCGTGGAGGGCGACCCGGCCGGAGCGCTCGCGACCTGCGAGGCCGGGCTCCGGATCGCGCCCAACAACGTGGACCTGCTCGCCACGGCCGGGGTGGTCGAGCAGAACCTCGGCCGCTACGAGGAATCCATCGCTCGGCTCGAGCGCGGCTTCACGATCGATCCCCGCTCCCCCGTGATCAACCGGCGGCTGGGCTACGGATACATGGTGCTCCGCCGGTACCCGGAGGCGAAGACCGCGTATGACCGCTGGCTCACGTTGACCCCGGGGAGCGTCTCGCTCAAGCACCAGATGGCGATGCTCGCCCTGATGCAGGGCGACTCGGCGTCGGTGCGCAGGCTGGGGGATGAGCCAGGGCCGAACATCGAGCGGGACGCGATGTTGGCCTACCTCACGCAATACGAGGAGCTCGGCTGGGCACTCAGCCGCGCTCAGCAGGATCGGGTGCTCGAGCTGGGACCGGAGCACTTCGAGGAGGATCGCGGCGCCTGGGCACTCGTCCGTGCGCACCTGTACCACCTCCGCGGCGGCCTGGCCGGAAAGCGTGCGTGGGCGGACACGGCGCGCAGGGCCTTCGAGGCCCAGCTCCACGCCTCCCCGACCGACGGCCAACGCCACGCCGCCCTCGGCATCGCCCTCGCCTACCTGGGACGATCGCAGGACGCGATCCGCGAGGGACGCCGCGGCCTCGAGCTGCTGCCGCCGAGCAGGAACGCGTACTTCGGCCCTTATATCCAGCATCAGCTCGTCCGGATCTACCTGCTCGTCGGGGAGCACGAGCGCGCGCTCGATCTGCTCGAGCCCCTGCTCGGGATGCCCTACACCCTGACACCCGCCTGGCTCCGCATCGATCCGATGTTCGATCCGGTCCGCGATCATCCGCGGTTCCGCAAGCTGGCGCAGGCCGGCACCTGACCGCCGCTTGGGGACGCGAGCCCCGGGCGGGTCCGTTTACCTTCCGCTCTATGACGACGACCCCGGCCTCGACCCCCGCGAGCAGGCGCGTCCCGCGCGGCCTCATCATCGCCGCGGGGGCTCTCCTCTTCGTGGTGGCCCTCCTCGTGCTCCTGCCGCTGCTCTTCGGTGGCCGGATCGCCGACCGGGTGAAGACGGAGATGAACCAGTCGCTCGACGCCCGGGTGGACTGGGCGGACGCGGACCTGGGGCTGTTCCGGAACTTCCCCAATCTCACCCTCGGCCTGGACCAGCTCAGCGTCGTGGGCGTGGATCGGTTCGAGGGCGACACTCTGGCCGCGGTCGGGGAGCTGCGCGTGGTGCTCGACCTCGCGACGGCGGTGCGGAGCGCGCTGGGCGGCAGCGGGCCGATCGTCGTCCGGGCCGTCGAGCTCGACCGGCCCCGCCTCTCCCTGGTCAAGCTCGAGGACGGCACCGCCAACTGGGACATCACCAGGGACACGGCCGCCGCGGCCGAGCCTGCCGCCGAGCCCGGGCGACCGCTCGCGGTCAGCCTCCGCCGCTTCGCCATCGACGACGGGCTCGTCGCCTTCGACAACCGCCAGGCCAAGCTCCGCGCCAGGGTGGTCGGCCTCGACCAGACCCTCGCGGGGGACTTCGGCAACGACCAGCTCACGATCGAGACCAGGGCCCACGCCGATTCGACGACGGTGGAGTTCGCCGGTATTCCCTACCTCAACGGCGTGCGGCTCGACCTGAGCACGGACATCGCGGCCGACCTGGCGAAGAAGACCTTCACGCTCCAGGAGAGCGGCGTCCGGCTCAACGAGCTGCTCCTCGCCTTCTCCGGCAGCGTAGCCTCGGCGGAGGAGCGCCTGGGGCTCGACCTCAGGTTCGGGACGCCGAACACCGACTTCAAGCACATCCTGTCGCTCGTGCCGGCGGTCTACGCCCGGGACTTCCAGTCGGT
>DATABZ010000158.1:0-4257 GCA_036259315.1 Gemmatimonadales bacterium
AGCCGGCGCTGGCGGCGGTGTGATGAGGGGCGGACGGGCGGACGGGCGGACGGGCGGACGACTCCTGGGCCCGAGGTGCTCCGTGGTCCGCCACGGGCGAACCGTCCGCCTGTCCGCCCGTCCGCCCGTCCGCCCCTCATCACACCGCCGCCAGCGCCGGCTCGCGTGCGCCCGCGATGTACGCTTCGAACTCCGAGCGGAACTTCTGGATCCCGCTCACGACCGGCGCAGCGCACGAGTCGCTCAGCACGCAGATGGTCTTCCCCGTCATGTTCTCCGAGAGGTCCAGCAGCAGCTGGAAGTCCTCCTGCTTGCCCTTCCCCGCGAGGATCCGCTCCAGAATCCGGGTGGTCCACGCGGTACCCTCGCGGCACTGGGTGCACTGGGCGCAGGACTCGTGGGCATAGAAGCGGGCCAGGCGCCAGATCTGGTACACCATGTCGGTGCTGTCGTCCATCACGATCATCCCGGCGGACCCGAGCATGGAGCCTCGCTCCACCACCCCCTCGTAGTCGAAGATGGTGGCGTCCGCCTCTTCCATCGTCATGATCGGCACCGAGGAGCCGCCCGGGATCACGGCCTTGAACGTCCGGCCCGGCGGCGGCCCGCCGCACATGTCGTAGAGGATGTCCCGCATCGGCGTGCCCATCGTCACTTCGTAGTTCCCGGGTCGCTGCACGTGGCCGCAGACGGAGACCAGCTTGGTGCCGGTGCTCTTGGGATTGCCGAGGCAGAGCGATTTGTACCAGGCGGCGCCCCGGTTGATGATGTGCGGCACCGCGCTCAGCGTCTCGACGTTATTGATGGTGGTGGGCATGCCGAAGAGCCCGGCGACCGCCGGGAACGGCGGCTTGATCCGGGGATTGCCGCGCCGGCCCTCGATCGAGTTCATCATCGCCGTCTCTTCACCGCAGATGTAGGCGCCGGCCCCGCGGTGGAGCACGATCTCGATCCGCTTGCCGCTGCCGAAGACGTTGTCGCCCAGCGCGCCGTTGGCGAACGCCTCCTCGACCGCGGCACTCATCACCTGCCAGGGCTCGGTGAACTCCCCGCGGATGTAGACGTAGCAGCGCTCGGCCCCGATGGCGTAGGAGGCGATGGCGCACCCCTCGATCAGGGCGTGCGGGGTCCACCGCATGATCTCCCGGTCCTTGAAGGTGCCGGGCTCCGACTCGTCGGCGTTGCACACCAGGTAGTGGGGCTTGACCACTTCCTTCGGCATGAAGGACCACTTGAGCCCGGTCGGGAAACCCGCGCCGCCGCGGCCGCGAAGCCCCGAGGCCTTCACCTCCTCGACGACCGCCTCCCGCGTCATGCCCAGCGCTTTGCGCAGGGCCTCGTACCCGCCGTGCTTGACCCAGCCGGCGTAGGTCCGAGCCTCGGGGTCCCCGAAATGCTTGGAGAGGACCACCGTCTCCTTGGGATGGCTGGGATGGGGATAGCCCATTACTCGTACCTCTGCAGGATGCCCGTCACCTTCTCGGGCGAGACGTTCTCGATGAAATCGTCGTCCACCAGGATCGGCGTCGGGAACCCGCACGCGCCGAGGCATTCGACCTCGATGACCGTGAAGCGCCCGTCGGGGCTGGTGGCGCCGAGCTCGCCGCAGCCGGTCTCGCGGAGGAGCGCCTTCACCACGTCCTCCGCCCCGCAGATGTTGCAGGGGCTGGTGGTGCACACCTGGATGAAGTGCCGGCCGACGGGGTGGGTGTGATACATGGTGTAGAAGGTGACCACGCCCTTCACGTACGCCGGCGTCAGCTCCAGCACGTCGGCCACCTCGCCGATGGCCTGCTCCGAGATCCAGCCGCGCGCCTCCTGTACCATCCAGAGCGCCGGGAGCAGGCAGGCCTGCTTGGTGGGGTACTTGGTGAAGAGCTGCTCCAGCCGGGCCCGCGCGGGCCCGGTGAACACCGGGACATACTCCTCGGCGGGCGTCGTGCCGTGCCCCGCTCCCACGCTCATCGATCCACCTCCCCCATCACGATATCCACGCTGGCATTGATGGCGATCACGTCCGCGAGCAGCGCGCCTTCGCACATCTTCGGCAGGCTCGACAGGTTGATGAACGAGGGCGGCCGGATGCGCCAGCGCACCGGCTTGGCGGTCCCGTCGGAGACGAAGTAGTAGCCCAGCTCGCCCTTGGGGTTCTCGACGCCCAGGTACGCCTCGCCCGCCGGCGGCTTGACTCCCTCCATCACCTGCTTGAAGTGGTAGATCATCGCCTCCATGTCGCTCATCGCCCGGGACTTTGGCGGCAGGATCACCCGGGGATCGTCCACGTTGATCGGCGCGCCTTCCAGCTTCGCCAGGCGGTCGAGCGCCTGTTCCAGGATCCGGTTCGACTGCCACATCTCCTCGAGCCGCACCCGGTAACGGTCGTAGATGTCACCGTGCTCGCCGACCGGGACGTCGAAGTCGTAGGTCTCGTAGCCGAGATAGGGGCGGTCCTTCCGGACGTCGTAGTCCACCCCGCTCGCGCGCAGCATCGGTCCCGAGAGCGAGTAGTTGATCGCCTCCTCGGCGGTCAGCACCCCCACGCCCTGGGTGCGGCCGATCCAGATCGCGTTGCGGGTGAACATGGTGTCCACCTCCCGCAGCGTGTCGGGAAAGGTCCGGGTGAACTCCCGCAGCCCCTCCTGGAACCCCGCGGGCACGTCCGCCATGAGCCCGCCGACCCGCGTGAGGCTGGTGGTGAGCCGCGCGCCGGTCCACATCTCCTGGAGATTGTAGATCCGCTCGCGCTCCTGAAACGACCAGAGGAACGGCGTGAACGCGCCGAGATCGATGCCGGTGGTGCCGAGCCAGACCAGGTGGGAGATGATCCGGCTCATCTCGCAGGCGATCACCCGGAGCACCTGGCACCGCTCGGTGAGCTCGAGGCCCATGAGCTTCTCGACCGCGAGGGCGAGGGCCACGTTGTTGGCCATCGGCGAGAGGTAGTCGGTCCGGTCGGTGAGGGGGATGATCTGGTTGTAGTGGCGGTACTCGCCGAGCTTCTCGAAGCCGGAGTGGAGATAGCCGAGGTGCGGAATACAGCGCTTGACCGTCTCGCCCTCGAGCTCGAGTACCAGCCGGAGCACGCCGTGGGTAGCGGGGTGCTGAGGGCCGATGTTGACCAGCATGCGCTCGGCGCCGAAATCGCCGTCCTCGGCGGCGGGCGCGGCGGGGCCGGCGCCGAGAGGCACGCGGGTGGGCGTGCCCTCGCGATCGACTCCCGGGGTGGCGAGTGCCATCTCGACGGTGCGAAGACTCATCTCAGGAACCCCCGCTCGCCGCGCGACAACCGCTCCCGCACGTCGGCGGGAAGCTCGTTGAAGGCCTCGGCGAGGGACAGCTCTTCGAGGGAGTAGTGGGCTTCGGGGTTGGCGGCCAGGGCCTGGCGGGTCTGCTCCGCCCGGCTGAAGTGGCCGCGGAGGGGGAAATCCTTCCGCAGCGGATGTCCTTCCGCGTAGGTCTCCCACATCAGGATGCGGCGCAGGTCCGGGTGTCCCAGGAAGACCACGCCGAACATGTCGTAGACCTCGCGCTCCAGCCAGTCGGCCCCCCGCCAGAGGTCCACGACCGAGCGGACCTCCAGCGGCTCCCGCTCGTCGAGCGCGACCTTCACCCGGAGATCCGCCCGGCGCCGCAGGGAGCGGAGCTGGTAGACCACCTCCAGGGGCCGCTCGGGATCGCGGTAATCGACCGCGGTCACGTCGGTGAGATAGTCGAAGCCCTGCCCCGGCGCGTCCTTGAGCCAGGCGAGGACGTCATGGCTCCGGGCCTTGTTCACGTAGACGATCGTGTCGCCGCACGAGACGAGGTGCCGCTCGACCGCCGGGCCGAACTCGGCGCGGAGGGCGGGCACGGACGGCGACAGGGTGACCGAGGTGGACACGCCGGTCACGGACGCCTCCCGTCACGCCGTAGCAGCGAGGCGACCGACGGAGCCTGCCGGTCGGGCCCGGAGCATGGGCGCGCACGATCCCTCGCTGCGCTCGGGACGACACGCGCGGGCCGAATCAGGCTCATGCCGAACGGGTCTGATGAACCGAGTTGCCGAAGGGCTCCGAGAGCTCGTCCACTCGCTCCGGCGGGAGGAAGAGCCCGGAAGGACCGACGAGCTGCTCCTCACGGAGCATCGGATCGGTGAAGCTCTCTCCCTTGATCTTCTTCTGGAGGAGGAGGATGCCGTACATGAGGCCCTCGGGCCGGGGTGGACACCCGGGGACGTAGACGTCCACCGGGATGATCGTGTCGATCCCCTGGACCATC
>DATABZ010000159.1:0-2977 GCA_036259315.1 Gemmatimonadales bacterium
GCCAGAAGTCGTCAGGCACGAACTTCTCCAGCCGGTCCGCCACCTCGCGCACCGCCTGCATGGCGGGCACGATTTTGTCGCGCATGTGGTAGGCCTTCGAGTGAACGTCGTCGCCACCCTCTTCGGCGTTGCGGTCGATGAGGGTCTGCAGCGCGGTGCCGAGCTCGTTCACCAGCGCGTTCACCCGCTCGATCGTGAGGCGCGTGCCGCTCACCTCCAGCCCGTGCGTCGCTCCACGCTCCGCCACCGCGAGCAGCTCGTTGAGGTAGCGGATCGCCGCCGGCAGGATCATCGTCTGCGCCATGTGCGCCGTCGTCTCCCCCTCGATGTTGATCGTCTTGAAGTACTGGTCGAGGGCGATCTCGTGGCGTGACTCCAGCTCCCGGCGGGAGAGCACCCCGTACGTCTCGAATACCCGGACGTTTTCCTCGTCCTCCAGGTACTCCAGCGCATCGAGCGTGTTCTTCAGGTTCAGCAGTCCGCGCCGGCCGGCCTCCTGCTGCCACTCCTCGCTATAGTTGTCGCCGTTGAAGATGATCCGCTTGTGCGCCTTGATCTCCCGGGCGAGGCACTTCCGCAGTGCATCCTCGAACTCCACGCCCTTCTCCAGCTCCGCCTCCAGCTCGGTGCAGAGCTCGTCGATCGACTCCGCCATCACCGTGTTCAGCACGGTGGCGGGGAAGGAGATGGACTGCGAGCTGCCCACCGCCCGGAACTCGAACTTGTTGCCGGTGAAGGCAAACGGCGAGGTGCGGTTGCGGTCCCCCGCGTGCCGCGGAAGCTTCGGCAGCACCGGCGAGCCGAGCCCGAGCAGACCCGCGTCCTTCCCCGCTTTCGCGCTGCCGCTCTCCTCGATCTGCTCGAAGATCTCCGTCAGCTGGTCACCCAGGAAGATGGAGATGATCGCCGGCGGCGCCTCGTTGGCGCCCAGCCGGTGGTCGTTGCCCGCATGAGCGATGCTGGCCCGCAGCAGTCCCTGGTGCTTGTCCACGGCGCGGATGACCGCCGTGCAGAAGAAGAGGAACTGCATGTTGTCGTGCGGCGTCTCCCCCGGCTCCAGGAGGTTGGCGCTGTCGGTGCCGAGCGACCAGTTCAGGTGCTTCCCGCTCCCGTTGACCCCCGCGAAGGGCTTCTCGTGGAGGAGGCACTCGAGCCCGTACTTCCGCGCCACCCGCCGCAGCGTCAGCATCATCAGCTGCTGGTGGTCGGCGGCCAGGTTGGCGTTCTCGTAGATGGGCGCCATCTCGAACTGCCCGGGCGCCACCTCGTTGTGGCGGGTCTTCACGGGCACGCCCAGCCGGTAGAGGTCGCGCTCGACCTCGATCATGAACGCCAGCACCCGGTCGGGGATGGAGCCGAAGTAGTGGTCCTCCAGCTCCTGCCCGCGGGGCGGCTTGGCGCCGAAGAGGGTGCGGCCGGCCGTCTGCAGGTCGGGGCGGCGGTAGAAGAACTCCTGGTCGATGAGGAAGAACTCCTGCTCGGGGCCGCAGGTGGCCGTCACCCGCGGCGTCTCGACCTCGAAGAGCCGGAGCGCGCGCCGGGCCTGGACGTCGAGCGCCGCCATCGACCGCAGGAGCGGGATCTTGGTGTCGAGCGCGTCCCCCGTCCACGAGGCGAAGGCCGTGGGGATGGAGAGGTAGCACCCGGCCGGCGTCTCGACGATGAACGCGGGGCTGGTGGGGTCCCACGCGGTGTAGCCGCGGGCCTCGAAGGTGGCGCGCAGGCCCCCGGAGGGGAACGACGACGCGTCGGGCTCGCCCTGGATCAGCTCCTTCCCGCTGAACTCGGCCACCGCCCCGCCGCCGGCGTTGGGGGTGATGAACGAGTCGTGCTTCTCGGCGGTGGCGCCGGTGAGGGGCTGGAACCAGTGGGTGAAGTGCGAGGCGCCGTTCTCCAGCGCCCACTCCTTCATCGCCATCGCCACCACGTCGGCCAGCGCCGGGTCGAGGGGCTGGCCGTGCTCGATGGTGTTGCACAGCGCCCTGTAGACCGGCTTCGGGAGGCGCGAGCGCATCTCGGCGAGCCCGAAGGTGTACTGGCCGAAGAGCGCCTCGATGTTCATGGGGCCGCTCTTCTCGAGCGCGGCGGCGGTCTCGGTGCGGCCGTTGGTCTCCCACCCCCGGGCCGCGGCCAGGGCGTCGAAGCGGGCGGTTGGCTTGGGCATCCTTCGGGTCTCCCGTTGGGGTGTCGGAGCTCGGTCGTCGGGTGTCACGCGCTCGGGGCCGGGGGGCCCCACTCTTCGAGGGTGCGGCGCTCGCGGGGGCGCGGGTCGATCGCGAGCGTCTCCTTGATCGTGCTGAGCACGATGCTGGTGGTGGTCCACTGCACGCCGGGCCAGCTCTGGATCTCGGCGAGGAGGACCTCGAGGGTCGAGGTGCTCTCGGTGCGGATCTTCAGCACGTGCGAGCCCTGCCCGGTGATGGAGTGGCACTCCAGCACCTCGGGGTGGACGCGGACGTTCTCGCGGAAGGCGGCGTAGTACTGGGAGCCCGCCATCCCCACGAAGATCACGGCGCTGACGTCGCGCCCCAGGAGCTTGGGGTCGACCACGGCGGTGAAGCGCCGGATGATCCCCCGCTCCTCCAGCTTCCGCAGCCGCTCGCCGACGGCGGGCGAGGAGAGCCCCACCGCGACCGCCAGGTCGTGCTGCGAGGTGCGCCCGTTCTCCTGGAGCATCTCCAGGAGGCGCACGTCGATATCGTCGATCCGCGTCGGCCCGTTCACCTTATTTTCTTAAGTCTGGTTCTTCTCTGACCGAATTTTCGCAAACGATAGCGTGCTTTCGCTGCACACGCAAGAGTGCGACCAAAAAAGTCCTGAGTCCTGAGTCCTGAGTGCGCATCGTCCGGCGCCCGGTGCTCAGGGGCGGCGTTCGAGGGCGGGCGACCGAAGTCGCGGCGTCGCGGCAACAACGGCGCGAAGTCCGCCTGCGCGGACTGGCGGCGGCCCTCGCGGCGGGGGGCGGAGATCGGCGTGG
>DATABZ010000160.1:0-7514 GCA_036259315.1 Gemmatimonadales bacterium
GGCCCAGCTCGCCTCCGCGGAGCCGCGGGCGCTGGACATCTGCGTTGCCGACGAGCTGCACGCGTGCGGCTCCACCATCACCGGCCTCCGGCGCCTCGGGGTCGAGTACCTGCGCACCCTCTCGCGCGCCGGTTCGGAGCAGACCATCTGGTGGTACCGCTCCATGCTGGAGGTGCTCGACACCCGGGCGGACTGGCCGCACCGGGAAATGCTGTCGGAGCTGCGGCTGCTGAGCACCGATCTGGTGCGCAGCCTGCGACGCAGCGAGGAGGAGTTGTGACGTCGAAGTGGTGGGGGCTGCCGCTCCTGCTGGCCGCGGCCTGTGTGCCCGGCGCGAAGGCGCCCGAGCCGCTCAATCCGGTGCGGTTCCTGCTGATCAACGACGTCTACGTGGCGGACACGCTGACCGACGGTAGCGGCGGGCTCGCCCGCGTGGCCACCGTGCGGAACCGCCTTGCCGACCAGGGACCGCTCCTCTTCGTGCTGGCCGGCGACGTGCTGAGCCCCAGCCTGCTGAGCAAGTACTACGGCGGCCGCCAGATGGTCGAGGCCCTCAACGCCGCCAAGCTGGACTACGCCACGTTCGGCAACCACGAGTTCGAGCTGGCCCGCGATACCCTGATCGCCCGCATCGAGGCGTCGGACTTCACCTGGCTCTCCAGCAACTGCACCCTGTCCGACGGCACCCGGTTCCCCGAGGTGCTGCCCTGGGACACGGTGCGGATGTCGGGGCATCTGGTCGGGCTGTTCGGGCTCACCCTGGCGGGGGACTATCGGAGCTACGTCCGCTGCGGCGACCCCGACAGCGCCGCGGTGGTGGCGGCCGACTCGCTGGAAGCTCTGGGCGCGGATCTGATCGTGGGGCTCACCCATCAGACCGTCGAGGCCGATCGCGAGCTGCTCGCCCGCGAGCCGCGGATCGAGATGATCCTCGGCGGCCACGAGCACGAGGCGCTCGACACCGTGGTCTCCGGACGCCACGTGCTCAAGGCGGACGCCAACGCGCGCACCGCGCAATTCGCCACGCTGTGGGGCGGCAAGGGCGAGTGGCGGCAGGCGGTGGGCCTCGTGCCCATCGACTCCCGGCTCCCGGACGACACCACCACCGCACGTGTGGTCGAGGCATGGGCCGACAGCCTGAGGCGGCGACTCGGCCCCGAGCGGGCGATCGGCACGACCGAGGCTCCGATCGATGCCCGGGATGCGGTGTCGCGCAGCCGCGAGTCGCCGATCGGCGCGCTGGTGACCGACGCCTTCCGCGCGGGGACCGGGGCCGACGTGGCGCTGCTCAACGCGGGCGCGATGCGGCTCGACGACGTGATCCCCGCGGGTCCCGTCACCAACTACCAGCTGGAGAGCATCTTCCTCTTCGCCGACGAGACCCGCATCGTCACGTTTCCGCTCACGGGCAGCCGGCTGAGCGAGGTGCTGGAGCACGGCGTGTCCGATGCCTCGCTGGGCAAGGGTGGGTTTCTGCAGGTCTCGGGCGTCGAGTTCACCTACGATCGGGCCCGCCCCTCGACCGACCGTCTGGTCGGCGACCTGCGGCGGGCGGGTGGCGAGACACTCGAGCCGGGCGACACGGTGGAGGTCGCCATGGCCGCGTACCCCGCGTGCGAGGGGGGCGACGGATATCGGATCCCCGAGGCCACGGAGAGCTGCGCCGATGCCGCCTCGGCGCCCCGGGCGGCGGACCTGCTGATGCGCTACCTGGCGGATTCGCTCGGTGGGAAGATCAGCCTGCCGCCCGGCGGACGGATCGTCGAAGCGGGCCCCAGGCGGGGGTGAGTCGCAGCGTCTCCCTACACACCCCGCTTCCCGGGTATTATAGGACCATGGCTTCGTCGCCAGCCGCCCTGACCAGTCTCCCAAGTGCCTTCGCCGCAGCCTGCAGACTCTCCCGAACGGAGGGGGAGCTGTTCGAGCGCTGCCGGGTGGCCCTGGTCCGTCGCTTCCAGAGCGAGCGGATCTGGTTCGGGCTGGTCTCGCCCGGCGAGCGCGTGTCACGCGTCGGCCCCGGGGATGGCTTCGAGGAGGCGGTGGAGGTCGCCCGGCTGGGGAGCGGCGAGACGGAGGTCGTCATCCACGCGGACCCCGGGGTGGTCGGCGAGATGCGGGCCGTGGCGATGCCCCTCGCGCTCGGGCTCAGCGTGGTGCTCGAGCTGCGCAGCATCCTGCTCGAGCGTCAGGCGGCGCTCGACGACGCCGTCTTCCAGCTCCGGGCGCTGCGGCAGGTGGCCCGGCTGCTCTCCTCGGTCCACTCGATCGAGGAGACGGAGCAGCTGATCCTCGACTTCATGGCGGAAGTCTTCTTCGCCTGGTGGGCGTGCCTCTACCGGCCCGAGGAGAACGTCTACGCGCCCAAGGTGTTCCGCTCCCTCAACGACCGTCTCCGGCCCGCCCCGATCGACAAGGCGGCGCTCGACCAGGCCCTCCCGGCCGGCAGCGCGTCGAGCGGCGCGGAGGATGTGGCCGTCGCGTCCCTGGTCGGACCCGGCGCCGAGCTCGTGGTTCCGCTGGACGCCGGCGCCGAGCGGATGGCCGTCCTGGTGCTCGGGTCGCGCATCAGCGACAAGCTCTACGGCCGCGCCGAGCTGGAGCTGGCGGGGACGCTCTCGTTCGCGGCGGCGATCGCGCTCAAGAACTCGGAGCTGGTGGAGCAACTGCACAGCGCCGCCACCACGGACGAGCTCACCGGGCTCTACAACCGGCGGGCGCTGGAGGAGCGACTCGCCGCCGAGATCTCCCGCAGCCTTCGGCACCAGCTGCACACCAGCGTGCTGCTGCTGGATCTCGATCGCTTCAAGGTGGTGAACGACACCATGGGCCACGCCGCGGGCGACCGGCTCCTCACCCAGGTCGCGCGCATCCTCCGGCAGCAGTGCCGTGCGCTCGATGTCGTCGGCCGCCTGGGCGGTGACGAATTCCTGGTGATCCTTCCGATGACCAAGCCGGTCGAGGCGCAGGTGTTCGTCACCCGGGTGCAGCGGAGCCTCCGCGAGCTGGAGCAGGCCAGCCCCGAGTTCGGCCCCTGCACCCTCAGCATGGGCATCGCCGAATCCCCCCGGCACGGCACCACGGTGAGCAGCCTCCTGGCCGCGGCGGACACCGCGCTCTACAAGGCCAAGCGGGCGGGTCGCAATGCGGTCGAGGTCGCGGACAGCTAGACGATGGCCCACACCGAGTTCACCCTGCTCGGCGACGCCGTGTGGCTGGACTTCGTCAACTCCGCGATGGGCCGCGCGCCGAGTCCGCCCGACCTCCTGCCCGATGCCGCCGCGTTCACCCGCTGGGTGCACGCGCAGCGCCTCATGCAGCTCGATGGAGGACCGCCCTACGGTGCGGTGCAGGAGCTCCGGCGCCAGCTCACCGAGTTGGCGCTGGCGCTGAGCACCGGGCTCCAGCCCCCCGGCGGAGCGGTCGCGGCGATCAACCACCTGCTCGCCGGATGTACCGGCAGCTATCGCCTGATCCGGGTGGGCGGCGAGTGGCGCCTCCAGTTCGCCCCCACCCGCGCGCTCACACCGCTGGAGGCGATCGCCCGGTCCGCCGCCGCGACGCTCGCCGACCGCTCGGTCACCGTCCGCCGCTGCGCCGGCGAGACCTGCTCACTCTTTTTCGCCGATTCGTCGCCCAGCCGGAGCCGCCGGTGGTGCAGCCCCGCCGCGTGCGGCACGCATCTCCGGGTGGAGCGCCGCCGGGGCCTCCTCCGCTGACCACCCCGGAGCCGCCGGTCGCCTTCGACCGCACCCGGGAGGCTCTGGGCACCCGCTACCGCTTGGAGCGCATCGTCGCCTCCTCCGCCGAGCGGGTGCTCTTTCAGGGACACGACGAGGTGCTGAAGCGCCGCGTCAGCATCCGGGTCAATTTCTACGGGGACGAGCTGGTGCGCGCCTGGTTCATGCGCGAGTCCGAGGCGCTCGGACAGCTCGACGATCCCGGGATCCTGCACATCTACGACGCGGGGGTCGCCGGAGACCTCGCCTACCGGATCGGCAACTGGGTCGACGGCGAGGGCCTCCGCGAGGCGGGGCGCCGAGGTCCCAGACCGATCCCGGCCGTGCTCGCGCTGGCGCGCGACCTGCTCGGTGCGCTGGAGCACTCGCATCTGCGAGGCATCATCGTGCGCGTCGTGTCTCCGCTCTCGGTCCTGGTGAGTGCCGGCGGCCGCGCCACGGTCACCGATCTGCGCTACTGCAGCTACTGCCTCCCGGCCATCCCGCCGGGCACCGTGCCGACCGCCCTCGCCTTCATGGCCCCCGAGGTGCGCGACGGCGCCGCCGGCGACCCCGCCTCCGACATCTATGCCGTCGGCGCCCTGCTGTACTTCGCGGTGACCGGGCAGGAGCCGGCACTCGACCCCGCCGGCGTGCGGCGCCCCTCGGAGCTCCGGCCCACCTGCCCGAAGGTGATCGAGCGGATCGTCCTGCGCGCGCTCCGGCCTCAGCCGGAGTCGCGCTACTTCACCGCGGCGGAGATGCTGGAGGACTTCGCGTCGGATGCGGGGACCTACGACATTGCGCCGCCGACCCTCGGCGCGGCGGTCGCGGCGGAAGAGGACCGCACGCGGTGGGAGCAGCGGCTCCGCCGCGCGCTGGGCGACGACTACGAGCTGCTCGAGCTCCTCGGCACCGGCGGGTTCGGCCGCGTGTACCGAGTGCGCGATCTCCAGCTCGAGCGGCTGGTGGCGCTGAAGGTGCTGCACCCTGCACTCATCCGAGACCCCAGCGTGGTGGAGCGCTTCCGGCGCGAAGCCCAGCTCGCCGCCAGGCTCGACCATCCGAACATCGTCAACATCTACGAGATCGGCGGCCGGTCGGGGCTCATCTGGTACACCATGGAGCTGATCGACGGCCCCAGCCTGGCGCAGCTGGTGGAGCGGGACGGACCCCTGCCCCTCGAGAACGTGCTGCGGATGCTTCGGGAAGGGCTCTCCGCGCTCGCCCACGCGCACGGCTTCGGCCTGGTGCACCGCGACATCAAGCCGGAAAACCTGCTCATCGCCCGGGACGGGAGCCTCCAGATCACGGACTTCGGCCTCGCGCTCGCGCTTCGGCAGAAGTTCGGTGGCGCCACCAGCCAGAGCGGCACGCCCCAGTTCGCGAGCCCCGAGCAGCTTCTGGGCGAGCGGGTGGACCAGCGCTCCGACCTGTACAGCCTGGCGGCGGTCGCCTACTACGCCCTGCTGGGGCGACCTCCCTTTTCAGGAGTCACGCCGGAGCAGGTGCTTGCCCGGCAGACCACCGACCAGCTGCCGGCCGCCATCGACGCCCGGGAGGATGTGAGCGAGGCCCTTAAGGACGTGCTGGCTCGCGCGCTAAGAGCCGATGTCGGCGCCCGGTACGGCTCGGCCGCCGAGTTCCTCCAGGCGGTGAACCGGGCGACCGACAGCGGCCCCAGGGAGCCGGTGGCGGATTGGGCCAGGGCCGCGGCGCGGTGGCTGCGCGGTTCCCCCCTTGACTAAACGCCGCGGCTCTACAGATTTGTCCGCGCGAAACGCCCTTCGGAGCTCTTACAGCATCACACAAGGATTCTGAGACCCGGGTTATCGCTGACGGGTCTTTCATTTTTTATGTCCGCAGGACAGGCCTGCGCTCATAAAAACTCGGTGTGCCGGGAGTCCGGGCGCCGACGCAGTCAAACAACAATGGAGTAGGACCAATGGCTCGCACGCTCGGCACGGTGAAGTGGTTCAACGACGCAAAGGGTTTTGGCTTTATCACGCCGGAGAACGGGGACAAGGATTGCTTTGTCCACCACACCGCCATCAAGGCGGACGGCTTCCGCAGCCTCTCCGAGGGTGACCGGGTGGAGTTCGACATCGTGCAGGGTGCGAAGGGCCCCGCCGCCGAGAACGTCGTCAAGGTCAAGTAAAGATCGACCCGTAGAACCGAACGGGCCGTCCTCCGTGGACGGCCCGTTTCTCTTTGCCCGGTCCGCGATCTGCCTGGCTGCGCGTGGCAGCGTTTCACCGGCCCGACGGCTGGCGCGGCGCCCCGTTACTTGTGCCGGTAGATCACCCGTCCCCGTGTCAGATCGTAGGGAGAGAGCACCACGCTCACCCGATCCCCCTCCAGCACCCGGATCTTGAACTTGCTCATCTTCCCGGCCGCGTATGCCAGGATCTCATGGCCGTTCTCGAGCATGACCCGGTAGTTGCGGTCGGGCAGGACCTCGGTCACCACGCCCTCCATCTCGATTCCTTCTTCTTTCGCCATCCACTCTCTCCGCTACGGGAACCATCTCACGCGGCAGCTGGGCCGGTGCCGGACGGTGGGGAATCTTGCCCGGGGTGGGCCGAGAAGCAACGGACGCCCTAGGCCGCCGGCAGCTCGGCCCGAACCCGCTCGATCTCCGATTCGACCAGTTGAACCAGCTCTCCGATCCTGGACGCGTCGAAGGTGAGCTCCGCACCCGCCGCACGGTAGATCTCGGGGAGGCCCCGCACCGCGCCGAGGGCCAACGCGCTGCGGTATTGGGCGACCGCGCGCGCGTGATCTCGGCGGCTGTTGCGCCAGACCTGCAGCGCACCGACCTGCGCGATGCCGTACTCGATGTAGTAGAAGGGATACATGAAGATGTGGAGCTGCCGGTACCAGCGCGCCACCCGCTCCTGCTCGAGATCGCTCCAGTCCACTCCGCGCTCGAACCGCTGCCGGATCCGGAGCCACGCGGCGTCCCTCGCCGCCGCGTCGCCGCCCTCACCACTGGTGTAGATCCAGGTCTGGAACGCATCCACCGAGGCGATGTGCGCGAGACTGAGCAGGATGTCTTCCAGGTGCTCGAGCCAGGCGCTCCGGTGGTCTTCCGCGGTGAAGTACCCGACCGGCCGGCTCAGGTGAGGGCCCGCGAGCAGCTCCATGGACATCGACGCCAGCTCGGCCGCCTCGGAGCCGGGATGGCGCTGCCAGATCAGCGGCTGCTGGTGGGAGGCGAAGGCGTGAAACGCGTGACCCGCCTCGTGCAGCAGCGTCATGACGTCGTCCACCAGCCCCACGGCGTTCATGAAGATGAACGGCCGCCCCCGATGGTGCAGCGTTTCGCAGTAGCCGCCCGGTGCCTTGCCCTTGCGGCTGTCGAGGTCGAGGAGCCGCTCCCGGATCATGGTCTGGAACTCGGCGCCGAGCACCGGGTCTACCCGCTCGAACACGTGGCGCGCGCGTTCCACGAACTCTTCCGTGGTGGCGAACGGGCGGAGCGGAGACTTGCGATAAGGATCGACCGCCAGGTCCCACGGCCGCAGCTCATCGAGCGAGAGCCGCCGCCGCCGCACCGCCAGCATGCGCTCGACCGCCGGCGCGACGGCCTGCTCGACCGCGTCGTGGAAGCGCTCGCAGTCGGCGGGGGTGTAGTCGAAGCGGAACTTGGCCGGAAAGATGTAGTCGCGGAAATTGGCGAACCCGGCGTTCCGCGCCGCGCGCTGGCGCAGCTCGTACATGCGGTCGAACAGGGAAGCCAGAGCCGGTCGCTGCTCGACGGCGTGGTGAAAGCGCTCGCAGTCGGCAGGGGTGTAG
>DATABZ010000161.1:0-5356 GCA_036259315.1 Gemmatimonadales bacterium
CTTTCTGGCGGTCATCGGCCGGAGTCCTTCCTATCCCGAGGTGCAATGGCGAAGCGCCGTGGCCCTCGCGGAGCGATACCGGGTTCCGCTGCTCGAGCTCGACACCCGGGAGCTCGAGGACCAGCGCTATCTCCGGAACGACACCGACCGCTGCTACTTCTGCAAGGCCGAGCTGTGGACCCGGTTGGCGGATGTCGCTCGCCTGCGGGGCTTCGATACCGTCATCGACGGCACGAATGCGGACGATATCGGGGAGCACCGCCCCGGACTGCGCGCGGGCCGGGAGGGCGGCATCCGCTCTCCGCTCGCGGAGCTGGGCTGGAGCAAGGCCGCGGTGAGGGCCGCCAGTCAGGCGCTCGGCTTGCCGACCTGGGACGCACCGGCCGCGCCGTGTCTCTCGAGCCGGGTGCGCTACGGACTCGCTATCACGCCCGACAGGCTGCGGCAGGTGGAGGAGGGAGAGGCGTTCCTTCGCGAGCAGGGCGTGAGGGGCGACCTCCGCGTGCGTCACCATGGCGACCACGCGAGTGTCGAGGTCGGACCGGCCGAGATCCCGGTGTTGCGCTCGCGGTGGGATACGGTGGAGCGCTACTTCAGCGGGCTCGGATTCGAGCGGGTCGAGCTCGACCCCGAGGGGTACCGGCGCGGCCGGCTGCTGGTGCTCGCGCCGCGCGGCGTCGGCTGATGCGCCTGTTCGCGGCGGTGCCGATCGCCGAGCCGGCGCGCGGCGAGATCGCGAAGCTCCTCACCCGTCTGCGCGAACCTGGATGGCCGCTGCGGCTGGTGCACGATCACGGCCTGCATCTCACGATGAAGTTCTTCGGCGAGGTGCCGCCCGGGCGCCTCGAAGTGATCGAGGAGGCGGTGCGGGCGGCGGTGCCGGGGACCGGCGCCCTGCCGCTCAGGCTGGCGGAGATCGGGGCGTTCCCGACCTTCCACCGGCCGCGGATCATCTGGGTGGGGCTCTCCGCACCCCCCGAGCTCGAGCTGCTGCAGGATCGGTTGGAGCGACGATCCGAGGCGATCGGATTCCCGCCCGAGGGCAAGCCCTTCCGTCCGCACGTCACCCTGGCGCGGGTGCGGGAAGGGCAGCGTCTGCCGTCAGGGGTGTTGGACGGGCTCGCGGGAGAGTATCAGTCGGTTGCGTTCCTCGCCTCGGAGCTGGTCCTCTATGAGAGCGTGCTGAGCCGTGGCGGGCCGCGCTACGAGCCGCGGCTCACCCTGGAGCTCGCCTCATGATGGGGTGTCTGACTGCTCCCTTCAAGCTGCTCGGCTGCCTGGGGCTGCTCATCGCGCTGGGACTGGCCTGGCTCTACCGCGACCGGCTGGAAGACGAAGGTCGTCGCCTGCTCGATCGATTCCTCGAGTCGGCTCCGAGCACCAGCGGCCGCCCGGGCATCGACGCGCTCGAATCCGCGCGGGTTAAGGTGGACTCCCTCAACGGGTGGCGGGCCGACTCCGTAGTGCTCACTCCCTCGGAGTTCGCCTCGCTGGTGGGAAGCGGCATGGACCCGGAGCTTCGCTCCCAACTTGACTCGCTCCAGGTGGAGCTCCTGGATGGCGAGATCCGGGTCAGTGCACGGCTCCATACGGCGAAGCTCTCACCGGAGCTGACCGGGCCCCTGAGCGGCGCGCTCCGGCCGACCGAGCCGGTGCAGGCCTCGGGGCCGGTGCGCGTCACCCGGTCGGGCGCCGGCGAGTGGCGCGTGCGCACCTTCCGTATCGGCGACTTCCCGGTGCCCGACGAGATGATTCCCGCCCTCGTCGGCCACGCGCTCGGCGACACCCGGCGGACCTCCGTCCCGGTCGAGGTGCCGGAAGGCGTCCGGTCGATCCGGGTTCGACCCGGCAGCGCCACCCTCTACGGAGCGACTCGGTCATGAGCCATCGGGTGCTCATCGTCGACGACGAGCAGGGAATCCGCCAGGCGCTCAAGCAGGTCTTGGAGTACGAGGACCTGGAGGTGCGTGTCGCGGCCTCGGGAGGCGAGGCGATCAGCCTCTACACCGAGTTCCGGCCCCACCTCGTCTTCCTCGACGTCAAGATGGCCGGCCTCGACGGGCTGGAGACGCTCACCCGGCTGCGCGACCTCGACTCGGGGCCGCAGATCGTCATGATCTCGGGTCACGGAACGATCGCGACCGCGGTCGAGGCCACCCAGCGCGGCGCGTTCGATTTCCTGGAAAAGCCGCTCGACACCGATCGCCTGCTGCTCACGGTCCGCAACGCGCTCGCCCACGCCGAGCTGGTAGGAGAGAACGCCCGGCTCCGCGAGGCGGCGGAGAACCGCTACCACATGGTGGGCACGAGCCCCGCGCTCCAGCAGGTGCGCGAGCTGGTGGCCAAGGTCGGACCCACGGCCGCCCGTGTCCTCATCACCGGCGAGAACGGCACCGGTAAGGAGCTGGTCGCGCGCGCGCTCCACGAGGCCTCGCCGCGGCGGGACCGTGCCTTCGTGGAGGTCAACTGCGCGGCGATACCATCCGAGCTGATCGAGAGCGAGCTGTTCGGCCACATGAAGGGCTCGTTCACGGGCGCTTTCGCCGACCGGGCAGGGAAGTTCGAGCAGGCGGACGGCGGCACGCTGTTCCTGGACGAGGTGGGCGACATGTCGCTCCCGGCGCAGGCCAAGCTGCTGCGCGTGCTCCAGGAGGGCGTGGTGACCCGGATCGGCGGCTCGAAGTCGATCCAGGTAGACGTCCGGGTACTCGCGGCGACCAACAAGGACCTGGAGTCCGAGATCGGTGAGGGGAAATTCCGGGAGGATCTGCTCTACCGGCTGAACGTCGTCCCGATCGAGGTACCGGCACTCCGCGACCGGCTCGAAGACATCCCGGCCCTGGTGGCGCATTTCGCCGAGCAGCTCGGGGCCAGCGCCGGTGTCGCCGGGAAGACCTTCTCCGAGGACGCGGTGCGCCGGCTCCAGGCGCGCCCCTGGCCGGGCAACATTCGCGAGCTGCGGAACGCGGTCGAGCGCGCGCTGATCTTGGCGTCGGGCAAGGTGGTGACCGCGGCGGACATCGACCGGCTGCTGCCGGTCACCGACGGGGCCTCCGTGGCCGCGGGGTCCGGCGGACCGCTGACCTTCGAGTCCTTCAAGCAGGAAGCCGAGAAGAGCTTCCTGGAGCAGAAGCTCCGTGAGCACGACTGGAACGTCTCCGAGACCGCGCGCGCGCTCAGGATGCCGCGCTCCAATCTCTACAAGAAGATCGAGCGCTACGGCCTGAGCCGGGGGCAGGCATGACCGAGCAGCCACGCAACTGGGACAGGGAGCTGGCCGACATCGACCGGGCCATCGAGCAGCAGGGCCCGCCTGGTGCGCCGGGTACGCCCGCGCTGCCCCCGGCAACGGGCGCGACGCCGCCGACCAGAGTGCCGTCACCCGCCGAGCCCGGGATCGCGCGACGCTCGGTCGCGAAGACCTGGTTCCTGGTCCTGCTGGCCGTGCTCCTCGCCGCCGCGCTGCCGCTCTGGCCCTACGGCAAGGTCTGCGGCCTCCAGCTCTTCTTCTATCTGGGCGCGGCGGGGCTGGCGCTGGCGGCGGGAGCGGCCGGCGCGGTCTCCAGCTGGAAGACCCGGCGCGGGTTGGCCCACCTGATCTCGTTGGCGGTGCTGATCTGGTCCGGCGTGATGGCCGCACGCGAGGTGCTGCCGCGCGTGGGCTACGCGGCGGAGACGAGAACGTGGCTCTGTCCCGCGACGCCGGAGCCGGCGCCGCCTGCCCAGAACCAGCCGGCGCCGGGCGGAGCCGAGCCCGCGCCGTGACGATCCCGGTCGCCCGCTGACCCTCACCCTTCCACACGCTTCTCCATGGCCAAGACCTTCAAGAACTTCATCGGCGGCGAGTGGGTGGCGCCCGCCACCGGCTCCTACTTCGACAACCGCAACCCGGCGGACACCGGAGACCTGATCGGACGGTTCCCGGATTCCGACCGCCGGGACGTGGACGCCGCGGTCCGCTCCGCCAAGCGAGGCTTCACCCTCTGGTCCCGCACGCCCGCGCCGGTCCGTGGCGACGTGCTCCGCCGGGTCGGTGACCTCCTGGTCGCGCGCAAGGAAGACATCGCGGACGCGATGACCCGCGAGATGGGCAAGGTGCTGGCCGAGACCCGCGGCGACGTGCAGGAGGGCATCGACACCGCGTACTACGCCGCCACCGAGGGCCGGCGGCTCTTCGGCCATGTGGTGCCCTCCGAGCTGCGCTCGAAGTGGGCGATGAACTACCGCCGTCCGATCGGGGTCGTGGGCCTCATTACCCCGTTCAACTTCCCGATGGCGATTCCGACCTGGAAGATGTTTCCGGCGCTGGTCTGCGGGAACGCGGTGATCATCAAGCCGTCCGAGGACGTGCCCCACACCGTCCATCTGCTGGTCGAGATCCTGCTGGAGGCCGGACTGCCGCCCGAGGTGATCCAGCTGGTCCACGGACGCGGCGAGACCGTAGGCAAGGCGCTCGTCGAGCATCCGGAGATCCCGGTGATCTCCTTCACCGGCTCCACCGAGACCGGGTCGATCATCGGGGAAACCTGCGGGCGGATGCACAAGCGCCTGTCGCTGGAGATGGGCGGCAAGAACGCGATGATCGTGATGGACGACGCCGACCTCGATCTCGCGCTGGAGGGCGTGCTCTGGGGCGCGTTCGGCACCACGGGGCAGCGCTGCACCGCCACCAGCCGCCTCATCCTGCACCGCAAGATCCACGACCGCTTCCTCCGCCGCGTCGCCGAGTCCGCCGAGGGTCTCCGGCTGGGCGACGGCCGGGAGGCCCGTACCGACGTCGGGCCGCTGATTCACGAGGCCTCGCGCGAGAAGGTGGAGCAGTACGTGGAGATCGGGCGGGAGGAGGGTGCCGAGCTGGTGATCGGCGGGAAGGCGCCGGGGGGCCGGCTGGCGGACGGCTGGTTCTATCGGCCCACCATCTTCGCCGGAGTGCGGCCGCGCACGCGGCTGGAGCAGGAAGAGATCTTCGGCCCGGTGCTGAGCGTCATCCGGGTGGGCTCGTTCGACGAGGCGGTGAAGGTGAACAACGACGTGCGGTACGGGCTCTCGAGCTCGATCTACACCGGCGACGTCGACCTCGCGTTCCGCGCGATGCGCGATCTGGACAACGGCATCACCTACGTGAACGCCCCCACGATCGGCGCCGAGGCGCACCTTCCGTTCGGCGGCGTGAAGGCGACCGGCAACGGCCACCGCGAGGGCGGGTGGGAAGTGTACGACTTCTACTCCGAGACCAAGGTCTGCTACGTGGACTACTCCGGTCGCCTGCAGCGCGCGCAGATCGACACCGTGGAGTTGTGATACCAATCACGCATCGCATACTGCGATAGGCGCAGGTCCATTGCGCTCTCCGAAT
>DATABZ010000162.1:0-5443 GCA_036259315.1 Gemmatimonadales bacterium
CGACTTCCAGGCGGCCGGAGGGGTGGAGCTGAGCCGCCTGGAGCGCAGCCTGGGGCTGCGCGTCCAGCCCACCGGCCCCGGACGCTACCGGGTGAGCGGCGGGCGCGAGGCGCACTGGGTGGACCTGTACACCACGCACCATCCGCGCTGCGACTGCGGCGACCACCTGTGGCGGGAGCGCATCTGCAAGCATATCCTCGCGGCGCTGCTGCGCGAGGGGAACGAGCAGGTGCTGCTGGCGGTCGCGCACCTGGTGCGCGAGCTGCGCGGCGCGGAGCGGGCCGCCTGACGGTGTGTCGGCCGTCACCGGGTCGTCAGCAGGTCCAGCGCCCGCTCCAGGACCTCGTCTCGGCCTGCGCGCAGCCCTTCCGGCGTGGGGGCCACGTACACGTCGGGGATGAGGCCCCGACGCTGGAGCCGCGTGCCGTCGGGGAACTCCGAGCCGGTGCCGCTGAACGAGACGACGAGGTTTCCAGGGAGGCGAAAGTCGGTGATGTCCCCGTTGGCGCCGCTCGTGGGCGTTCCCACGAACAGGGTCCCGTTCGCAGCGCGAAGCATCATCCCGGTGTACTCGGCCTGACTCTGGGCGCGCTCGTCGATCAGCATGACCGTGCGCCCCCGGTACGGTCGTGCGCCCTCGCGCGGCGGGAGGCGGACCCGCGTGTCGAGAACCGCCGCGGCCATGGTGTCGGGGGAGGTCGCGATCCGCGTCCATGCCCGCGCATGGACGATGCTGTCGGAGCGCGCCAGCCGGGGTGCGATGGACCAGGCGGTTCCTCGGGGATAGCCGCGCATGTCGAAGATGATCGCACGGGTGTCGGCGAGCGCCGTGAACGCGCTGTCTACCTGCTCGACTCCTAGTCTCGCGAGGTCGACATATCCGACCCCCTCGGCGATCCGCTGGACGACGGGCCGGTCCTGTCGTTCCCGGGCCGGCTGCCACCGGTCCTCCGAGGTCCGCTCCACCACCACCTGCCGCTCCATTCCGGTGGAGTCTCGGACCTTCAGCCGGACGGTCGACCCTCGAGGCCCCACTCCCAGGAGTGCGTTGCCCACCTTGTTGTTCCGGCTCTGAGGCGTGGAGGAGGAGAAATGGCGGGCGAGGCGCGCGGCGCGAGCGGTCACCGGCTCTCCATCCACGGCGAGGACCACGTCGCCGACCCTCAAGCCGGTGGCTCGCCCGACGGAGTCGCCGGTGAAGCCCACGACGACCGCCTCGCCGTTCAGGATGCGCACTCCGAGAGGCGCGCGGGCACCCGTGACGAACGCCGACCACCCGCCACCGCTGAGGCCCACGTGCGAGTCGTGGAAGTGCGTGATCAGTTCGGCGACCGTGAGCGCGTACTGGAGGGAATCGCGCGCAGCGAGGAGTTTCGGGATGGAGCCGCGGAGGACGGCGCTCCAGTCCTCCCCCGTCAGGGAGCTGTACGGAAAGAAGTAACGGACGATGTTGCGCACCCGGTATGCGGCGATCACCCGTCGGCCGCGCTCCGGGAGCGAAGCCTCCGATGCCATCCCGGACCCCCGAGCCCGGGGCTCCGGAGCCGTGTCGGACGAGGCCGGCACCGGCTCGCTGTACCGTACGACGGCCGAGACGCCTCCGAGGTCGAGGCGGTGGCGCTGGACCTCCCTGTTCCCCAGCGGGTGCCATCCCGCGGCGAACGGCTTGTACGGGCCGCCGTAGTAGTCGTTCACCTCGGGGGGGTACCCGCGGTAGCGCCAGGCGCGCTGCTGCCGCATGGGCGTCGCGGGGCCTTGCCGGACGGTCCCGAGCAGCCCGGTCTCGGGGTCGTCCAGCGTTTCCAGGAGCGCACCGACCGTCGGGCGGAAGGCGCTGGCGCCGCCCTGAAGAATCGCCTCGACCGCCGTAACGACTGCGTCGTCCCACGCTCTGCGCGCGGAGTCGCTGGGTGCGACCTCCGGGTGGAAGTAGAAGACCGCGCCGTAGAGGTCGCCGAGCGCCACCAGCCGATCGAGTGTCGCGGAGTCTGGGACCTGCGAAGCGCCGCGGTCCTGCGCGGTCACGGGTCCAGCGACCACCAGCATTCCCGTTCCGAGTGCGACGCCGGCGTATGCTCGTCCGATCGCCGCGATCGACCTCGGCAGCCGGCCCCGACGCGGCCGTGTGAGGGAGTGGCTCACGGGAGGACCTCCCTGAGGACGCGGGCGATGTTCCCGCCGATGATCTTCTCGACCGCGGCCTCGCCATAGCCGCGTCGGGCGAGTCCGTGCGCGAGGAGATCCAGCCGCCGAGGGGTGTTGAGCGCCCTCACGGTGACGTGGTGGGGAACCGCCTCCGCGCCGGGTAGACCCTGGTTACGCTCGTATGCCGCACGATAACCGGCAAGCTCCTGATCGGGAGGTACGTCCGAGCTGACGATCGGGCCGTCGCTCCCGAACCCGACATGGTCGATCCCCGCCACCTTCACCGCGTGGTCGACGTGCGCGAGCAGGTCGTCGATCGAGGTCGTCTGCCGCTCGGTGAGCCAGAGCGACATGTTGAACACCCCGAAGTACCCGCCCTTCTCCGCAACTGCACGGATCTCCTCGTCCGTCTTGTTGCGGGCGCTGGGGTGCAGCGCTCTGCAGCCCGCGTGGGTGATCGCGACCGGCTTGCTGGAGAGCCGGGCCGCCTGCAGCGTCGTCAGCCGGCTGCAGTGCGACAGGTCGATCAGCATCCCCAGCTCGTTCATCGCCGGCACGACTTCCTCCCCCAGTCGGCTCAACCCGGCATCCACCTTCTCCCGGAACGAGTCGCCCACTGCATTCCGCTCGTTGTGGGTGAGCTGGAGGACGCGGAGCCCCAGGTCGAAGAAGACTCCCAGCAGGTCGATGTTGCTCCGCATCACCGAGACGGTGGACGCGTCCAGGATCGCCGCATCTTGACATGCCAGCACGATGGCGAACCGCTTTGCGCCCTCCGCCGCCCGGAGATCGTCTCCGCGCGTGACCTTGAGGAGCTTCGGGTTCCGGCGAAACGCCGCGTTCCACCCGGCCAGCGCCTGGATCGCGTTGTTGAAGCTCCGCGGATACATGCTCATGTCGACGATGGCGCCCGTCATGCCGGCCTCGATCACGGCGTCGACCTCGAAGTAGGGGCCGCCGTTGACCAGGGAGTCGATTGCCGGAGCCCGACTCCAATCCGCCGCCCCGGCGGAGCGCAGGGGGGACGAGGCGTCGGTCAGGGAGGCGCCAGCCGGGGCCCACTGCCGGCTGCCGAGCACGCCGGTGGCGGTGGCGGCGGAGAGAAAATCGCGACGGTTCATCGGCATCATTGTCCCCGGCGTTGTACGTGGAGGCGCCACGCAGGCAGGTGGCTCGCGGTTGCGGCGACGATGGCGACCAGCGCGGCCCCCGCGAGCGCCACAGGCACGTCGGCTCCGTGGGTGTCGACGAGCATTCGGGCCAACTCCGGCCCGGCGCCCACGGCCGCCAGGAGACCCGCGGCGACCCCGGCCAGCGCACCCTCCATCACCTTCCGAGGGGGCGTCCAGATCGAACGCGCGCTCGGCTGCCATCGCGCTTCACGCCTTAGCTGCGCCAGCGCCAGCGCGACCGCGCAGTAGATGCCGGCAGCGGCGAGTGCGAGGGCGAGCAGTCCGAGCCCCATGGTGAGACCGGCCGCCAGGTTGCGCTCGGAGGCGACGCGTCCGACGAGCTGGTCCATCCTCGCGACCTCAACCGGGATTTCGGGGTCGAGCCTGCGGACGGCAGAACCGAGCGCGGCCGGGGGCGTGTCGGCCGACCCGAACCGGACCACCGCGGCGAAGTCGCGGTCGGGGTAGTCGCGGTGGTCGACGTAGACCTCCGGCACGACACGCCAGAGGGGGCCATTGTGCCGCACGTCGCCCACGATGCCGATGACGGTCAACGGAGTCCCATCGGACAGGTAGAGCCTGCGCCCGAGGGGATCGGCATCGCCCCAGTGTTCCCTGGCGAGCGCGGCGTTCACCACGGCTGACCGGCCGTCTCCGCCCCGTAGTCCTTCCGCGAACGACCGCCCCCGCACGACAGGGATGTCCATCGCCTCGAAATAGCCGCTGCTCGCCGAGCGGATCGCGGCCTCGCGGCCGGGTCGCGGCCCCGATGCGGGTGCGTCTGCGCTGACCGCCGTCAGCTGGTCTCGCCCGCTGAGCGGAACGAAGCTCACCAGGCCGACGGCCCTGGCCCCGGGGGTCGACGCGAGGGCCTCGAGGAGGCGATGCCGATATCGGAGAAGGTCCGGGCTGGACGGGTAGCTGGACCGAGGAAGGACGAGCTGGGCGACGACCGTCCCGTGGGGATCGAAGCCCAGCTCCGCTCCGGCGAGCCGAACTGCGCTCCGGGCGAGCATTCCGGCCCCGGCCATCAGCAGTACCGCGAGCGCGCACTGTGTACCGACGGTCACGCGCCAGGCGAGAGGTGCGGCGTCGGTCACCTCTGGCCGGGCGAGCCTGCGGACCCCCAGCAGGTGTTCGGCACCGCGCTGCACGACGGGTGCGGTCGCGAGCAGGAGGAGCGCAAGGCCCGTAGTGGCCAGTGTGGGGAGTACCACCGACCCATCGTGGACGAAGAGCCTTGCCGCGGGAACTGCCTCCGCGTTCAGGCGCACCAGGGCGTGGACGAGCACCGAGGCGACCGGGACGCCGCCGACCACGGCGAGGAATCCGAGCAGGAGACAGCGCGCGGAACGTCCGGATGCCCCCCCCGGGCCGCGGATGAACACGGCTGCATTGCCGATCGCCACGAGCAGGAGGATCCCGGACGCGACGAGCACGCCCAGGACGGAGCCCCGCAGCGTGCCGACCATCTCGGCGTCGAGCCTGGAGACCTTCACGGACGCCGCGCCGGCGACACTCCCGTGGCTGCGCCAGATGTCCGCGGCGATGCGTTCCATCTCGGCGCGTGCCGCGTCGACCGTCACGCCGGTTCGCAGCCTGGCGATCACGTTCAGCGAGCCCCCGGCGCGTGCCGATTCGGCCGACTCGTCCAGCGGCATCCACACGTCGCCCTCGGAAGGCGCACGGAAGGCGGCGGTCAGCACTCCCACCACCCGCAGGGAATGCCCGTCCGCCGTCAAAACGGCGTTGGCGAGCGTGGAATCACCTGCCAGGTATCGTTGCCAGAACGCATGGCTGACGACGGCCGCATCGGTGCCTCGACCGGCGTGATCGTCCGGGGCCAGAAGCCGGCCCAGCGCCGGGCGCGCGCCGAGGAGGCGGAAGTAGCCTGCGGAGACTGCCTGCACCCGGGTTCGGGCCGGCTCCACACCCCCGAGCACGGTCGCCGGCGGGTTCGTGAACGCGGCCATCACGTCGAAGCTCCGAGCGTGCCGCTTCCAGTCCTGGTAGTTCGGCAGCGAGACCATCCGCCACCTCCCCGCGGGATTCACCTGCCAGAGCGCCACCAGCCGGTCGGCGTCTGGATATGGAATCGGCCGGAAGACCACTCGCTCTGCGAGGCT
>DATABZ010000163.1:0-3675 GCA_036259315.1 Gemmatimonadales bacterium
GAAGTAGACGCTGGGCCGCGCGTCCTGAAGGTCGTGGTAGCGGATTTCCGGCACCACGCCCACGATGGTCACCGCGGTATCGCCGGGGCCCATCAGGCGCTTGCCGATCGGGTCGGCCCCCGGCCAGTAATGCCGTGCGGCGGATACGCTGATGACCGCGACAGGGGGCGAGCCTGCTCGGTCCTGGTCCGAAAACACCCGCCCCCCGAGAACGGGAATGCCGAAGGTGGTGAAGTGCTTCGGCGTCACCACTTCGAAGATCAGCGTTGGGTTCCTGGCGGCCTCCTCGGGGGTCTGCCCCTCTCCCTCGAGCTGACCGAAAATTCCTCCCGAGCTGACGAACGGGACGGTGAGCACAGGGGAGACCGCACGCACCCCCGGGATCGCCTCGAGGCGTGGCAGCAGACGGTCCAGGAGCGCGAGCTGCTTCCGCGTGTCGCCGAACCCCTGGTAGGGCAGGGCCAGCTCCGCGATAAGAAGGCGTGAAGGCTGGAACGCGAGGTCGACGCGCTCTAGCTTCATGAGGCTGTGGGTGATGAGGCCCGCAGCCGACAGGACGAGCAGCGCCAGCGCGATCTGTCCAACGACCAACGCCTCCGTGCCGAGGCGAAACCGCCGGCCGACGCCGCTCTGGCGCGACCCGGAGCGCAGGGCATCCTGGAGCTCGACGCGCGACGTGGCCAGCGCGGGCGCGAGCGCGAACAGCAGCGTCACCAGGCCGGTGATGGCGATAGCGCCGCCGATCGCGGTGCCGTTCACCTGGATCTCATCGAGCCGCGGCGTCCCGGCGGGCGCCAAGGCGACGAAGCCGCGGATGGCCACCGCGGCAAGGACCGTCCCGAGAATCCCTCCGCCCGCGGCCAGAATAGCGCTCTCGGTGACGAGCTGGCCGATGATGCGCCCGCGTCCCGCGCCGAGGGCCGATCGCACGGCAATCTCTCTCACGCGGGCGAGGCCGCGTACCACGAGCAAGCCAGCCACGTTGATGCAGGTGATCAGGAGCAGCAGGCCGGCGGAGATGGCGAAGGCGAGCACCGCCGGCCTCACGTCACCGAGGATGGCGTTGGTCAACGGTTGCACGATGCCGTGCACGCCCCGCTGCCACACGTTGGCGTCGGGACGCTGGAAGTAGGCCGTCAAGTCGGCGCGGGCGTCGGCCGCCGATGCGCTGGGGTGAAGACGGCCCAGAACGTTGAGCTCCGCGTACACTGGATGGTCTCCCAGCGGCCGCGAGTTCGGGACTACGGGTGCCCAGAAATCGGCTCCCCTGGGATAGTCGAGTCCGAGCGGCATCACACCGACGATCGTGTGCGCCACGCCGGTCTCGTGCGTGACGAGCCGCCGGCCGACCACGCGTGGGTCGCCGCCGAAATAGCGCCACCACGCGCTATGGCTCAGAACGACGACCGGCGCGGCTCCAACGATGTCGTCGTCCGGGCGCAAGGCCCGGCCGAGCACCGGCCGGGTGCCGAGGAGTTGGAAATAGCCGCCCGACACGAGCGCCCGGCGAAGGCGTAAGACACTGCTGCCGTCGCGGATGGGCACCGGGTGCGCACCGCCGGACGAGAAGAACTCCACCCGCTCCAACGACCGTACCCGGGTCGCAAAATCGCGGGCCTCGTGGAGTAGGAGCGGGAAGTTGTCCACGCTCCCGTCGCGCGCGGCGCCCCAGAGTACGACCACGCGGTTCTGGTCGTGAACGGGCAGCGGGCGGAGGAGCAACGCTTCAGCCACAGCGAACACCGCCGTCGCAAGGCCGATCCCGACCGCCAGCGTGAGAATTGCGGTGACGGCGAAACCCGGAGTGCGTCGGAGGCCCCGAAGCCCGACGCGGACGTTCTGAAGAACGTGTGCCATTCTGAGTCTCCTGAGCTTACCACCATGCCCTGCCGCTCCGTCCGGCCACCTAGTGAATTGCCTCAGCGGTTCGGGGAAGGCGTCGGTAAGCAGCTCCCGACGCCCGCTTGGATCGCGGTCGCCTGAACAGCTGCAAGGGGACCGCTACGTCGGAGGCCGAGTGCGCCGCCTGGGGGCGTGGCTGCCGCAGGTCGCCGGGGGCGTTCTGCTGCCCGGTAATGCACGGTCGCGAGGGCAGTAGCAATGCGGAATCCTGCACCCCTCGCGGAGCAACCAGCGAGCCAGTAAGTTCGGAGCGTCCCCCACACAAAGCCGGCCAATGGCAGGCCCGCAGGCGGTTTCCGCCCCCGTCGTCCTGGTCGTCGATGATGAGCCTGTCGATGATGAGCCTATTGTGCTCCGCTGCGTGGAGCGCGCGCTCGCTGATGCCGACTATCGCGTACAGGGTGCCTCCAACGGGCTCTGCAGCATCCCGAACTGCGTTGGCCGTTGCTGAGAAAGCCCGTTCGCCATCAAGGATCTGGTGGTCGCGGTCGGGCAGCTCGTGTCCTTGAAATCGGCCGCAGCTAGGGGCGGGGTGACTGCGTAGCAGGTTTCCACTCGGCGGCGTACGGGACCTTCCGCCGGATCCGCCGGGGTCTCCAGGGAGGAGTTCCATGCGAAGGCTCCGAAACGTAATCGCGCTACTCTGCGCCGCCTGCGGGGGAGGCTCAGAGCCTGCCATCACCATGAGTGAAGTTGTGGGCCTCTGGACGATCGCGCTCTCGGAGGAGGAGCCCTGCAACCGCAATAACCCGGCGCCGAGCCTGATCGTGAATCTCAGCGTGCTTGGAGAGACAGGTGCCACTGAGCTGATGTTGAGGGGCACCTGGGAACTCGGGCCTGTCATCCACCCCGCTCAGCCATTGGAGGGCGAGGTAGATCTCGAAACGGGTCGCTTCACGGCGGAGTTGTGGAGGGAACCACCGGAAGGCGCCCCCGTCCCGGAAGCACGGGGGCGTCTGACCGGTACCATCGTAGACTATGGGACCTTGCACGGCGAGCTGGAGGATCCGGTGTCGGATGCGACGGGAATACTCGGAGCCGGGACGTGTCGGTATGGGGCGACTGGGCAGCGCTAGGCAGAGTACCGCTGCCTTCCAACTCCCGCGGGAGTCCACGTGACCAGGCCCGGATGCGTGAGGGGAAGGATCATTCGTTGATCTGGAGCTGGAAGATGTCGACCCGGTCTAGTGCGATGTAGGGCACGGCCGTGCGCAACCGCTTGGTGTCCAGCCCAATGTCCGCCGGAGCGCCGATGGTACGAGCGACGCGGCGGGGCTGCCCCCGCTCCACGATCAGCAGGCTCGAATCTGCCTGGCTCGCCACCAGTATCCGTCCACCACCCAGCACCTCCACGCCGTCGTAACTTCCTCCCGGGGGTGTGGCGAAGACCTCGAGGCCGCTCTGCCCGGGACGCCAGCCGAAGAGTGCCTGCCTCCCCCCGAACGGCACGACGATGAACCGGTTTCCCGACGCGTCCCAGGTAATGCCGTTCGGCCGGCCGAGGCTGGTGTCCTCAACCGCCACGCTCGGCGTCCTCCCCACGACCTTGTAGATCCTGTCCTTCGGTGTGTCGGTGACGTACAGTGCGCCATCGGGTCCCGCCGCCACGTCGTTCAGGAACCCGGGCTCGAGCGCCGCGAAGTCCACGGTGGCGACCGGCGCCCCAGTGCGGCGGTTGAACCCGCGTAGCGCGCCCACGTCCGCGGCCCACAGCGTGTCGCCCACGATGAACATGCCCCGGGGCGCGTGCAGGGTGACTCCCTTGGCGCCGCC
>DATABZ010000164.1:0-9523 GCA_036259315.1 Gemmatimonadales bacterium
GCCATCAGCGCCGAAAGCTTGGCCCGCGAGACCTCGGTGACCGGTTGCCCGGCGGTGGTGATCCGCTCGCCGGCGCTCACGTAGTACTTCACCGGATCCACGCTCGCCCGCAGCTGCTCGCGGCGCGCGGAGGTGAGCGTCTGATCGGGCACGATCGTCGGATGGTAGAACGCCCCCACGAGGCGGCGGACGACCCGCTGCCCGATCAGACGCTCACCTCCGCGCGCCGCGAGCAGCTGCGGGCGAGCGTGGATCCGGTGAAGTACTACGTGAGCGCCGGCGAGCGGATCACCACCGCCGGGCAACCGGTCACCGAGATCTCGCGGGCCAAGCTTTCGGCGCTGATGGCCGAGCTCGGCCGACGGGGCAGCGGCCATCCGATGCTGCGCGGCGCGGCGGGCGCGCTGCTCTACAACGCCGTGGTGATGGCGACGTTCTGGGTGCTGCTCCTGTTCTATCGCCGGCGCACCTACGACCGGCTGCGCGAGGTGGTCTTCTTCGGCGCCCTCTTCTCCTTCGTGCTCCTGCTGACGGCGGGCCTCCACAGCGCCTTCCCGGGGCGGCCGGAGCTGGTCCCCATTCCGTTCGCCACGATCGTGGTGTCGCTGCTGTACAACGGGCAGATCGGCGTGGCGGCCGCCATGACCCTCGCCATACTGCTCGACGGGCAGTGGGCGCTGCGCGGCGGCTCGATTCTCTTCTTCGGTCTGGTGAGCGGCGTGGCCGGCGCGGTGGGCATCCGGGTGGTCCGGCGGCGGCGGCATCTCTATCTCACCATCGGCGTGATGGCGGCCGCCTCGGTGCTCGCCTCCGTCACCATCGGACTCATCCAGGGATGGAGCACGATCATGATCGGCGCCAGCGCGCTGCTCGGCGTCCTCATGGCGCCCGCGAGCGCGTCGCTCGCCATGATCGTGACACCCATCGCCGAGTCCACGACCCGGATCACCACCGATCTCACGCTGCTGGAGCTGTCCGATCTCGGCCGCCCGCTGCTCAGGCGCCTGGCGCAGGAGGCGCCGGGGACCTGGGCGCACAGCCTGGCGATGGCGAGCCTCTGCGAGTCGGCGTGCAACATCATCGGCGCGAACGGCCTGCTCGCGCGGGTGGGATGCTACTACCACGACGTCGGCAAGCTGGCCAGCCCGGGCCACTTCATGGAGAATCAGGCCGGGGGGGCGAACCCCCACGACGACCTGCCTCCGGCGGAGTCGGCCAGGATCATCCGGAATCACGTGATCGACGGGATCGCTCTGGCCGAGGATGCCGCGTTGCCTGACGCTGTGAAAGCCTTTATCCCAGAACATCATGGAACTACCGAGATCACCTATTTTCTCAATCGCGCCCGGCTGCTGTCCGCCGACGGCCGCGTGAACCCTGCCGAGTTCCGGTACCCCGGCCCCCGGCCGCAGTCGGCGGAAACCGCGGTGGCCATGCTGGCGGACTCCGCGGAGGCCGTGGTGCGGGTGCTGGAGGATCGCAGTCCGGAGCGGGTCAGGGCGGCCATCGAGCAGCTCGTGGCCCAGAAGCTCGCCTCGGGACAGCTGGACGAGGCGCCGCTCAGCCTGGTGGACCTCGACCGCATCAAGCGCGAGTTCGCCCGGGTCATGTCCGGCACCTACCACAAGCGCACCGGGTACCCGCGTGCCCCCGGCCCGGCGCCGGAGCTCGAGACCGCCGAGCGTGCGTGAGGTGGTGGTCTCCGGCCGCCGCCTTCCGCTTCAGCCCGCCCTGGTTCGACGGGTGGTGGAGCGCGTGCTCGAGGGCGAGCGGCGCACCGGCCTCATCTCCGTCACGTTCCTGGGCCGTGAGGCCATGCGGCGGATGAACGCGGAGCACAAGGGCCGCCACGTGCCGACCGACGTGCTCGCCTTCGCCATGGGTGACGGCGCCGGACACGTGGTAGGCGACGTCTACATCTGCCCCTGGGTGGCCGAGCGCGAGGCCCGGAATCACGGCGTGCCGCTCCGCCAGGAGCTGATCCGGCTCCTGGTGCACGGCACCCTGCACGCCCTCGGACGCACCCATCCCGAAGGGCCCGATCGGACCCGATCCCCCATGTGGCGCCGGCAGGAGCGGTACGTCGGAGCGCTGGCGTGATCACGTTCCTCCAGCTCTTCCTCGCCCCGCTCGTGGCCGCGGCGCTCACCCTGTGGGCGGCCTGGCTCGCGCTCGGGGCGGAGTCCGACGCGGATCTTCCCCGCGCGCTGGGAGGGGACGACGCGCCCGAGACCAACGGCGGCTCGCTCTCGCGCAACCTCCACGTCGCTCATCTCGCCCTGCTCGTGCTCGCGGGCGCCGCCGCCGGGGCCGCGGTGGCGTGGTGGATGCGCTCGCCGACGGGCGGGCTCATTCGCCTGGTGGCCGCGGTCGGCCTGGTCTGGATCGTGGGCGACCTGCTCCCGCGGCTCGTGGGCACCGTCGCGCCGGAGCTCACTCGACCGGCGCGCCGGGGCGCGGCGACCACGCTCGCGCCGCTCCGCCCGTTCCTCCGGCTGGCCGGGTGGGCGGACGCCAAGGTTCGCAGCCGGGTCCCCACCGACGGCTCCCGCAACGCCGGCCCCGCCGAGCGCGACATGCTGCTGGGCGTGTTCTCGCTCGCGGACACCACGGTGGCCGAGGTCATGACGCCGCGCATCGACATCGTCGCGGTGGATTCGTCAGCCACCCGGGAAGAGGTGCTCGAGACGCTGCGGCGCTCCGAGCACGCGCGGCTCCTGGTCTACGACGGCCACCCGGACGCGGTGGCCGGTGTCATCTACGCCAAGGACATTCTCGCCGGCCTCGACGACCGCACGCCGTGGACCGCGGCGATGCGGCCCGCGAGCTTCGTTCCCGAGGGCAAGACGCTCGACCGCCAGCTTCGCGACTTCCAGCGCGGGCCCAGCCACCTGGCGGTGGTGGTGGACGAGTTCGGCGGCACCGCCGGCATCGTGACGCTGGAGGACATCCTGGAGCAGATCGTCGGCGAGATCCAGGACGAGTACGACACCGACGAGGTCGCGCCGATACAGGTGGTGGGCCCCGAGCAGCTGCGGGTCGAGGGCGGCGTGGCGCTCTCGGAGCTGGAAGGGGTACTGGGCCACAGCTTCGCGCACGAGGACGTGAGCACGGTCGGCGGGCTGGTGCTCGCCGAGTTCGGCCGGGTCCCCCGTGCCGGCGAGAGCCTCGACATCCAGGGCTACCGGCTCACGGTGGAGCAAGTGGTGCGGCGACGGGTGCGCCGCGTCGGGGTGCAGCGGATCGCCGAGATGGCTCCGGTAGGCGAGACCGAGCGGGCGGCGCCATGATCTGGATCGTGGTGGCCACCGGCCTCCTGATCGCCGGGTTCGGCGCGACCGCGGGAGCGGCGCTCATCACGGTGAGCCGCGCGGAGCTGACTCGCGCGGTCGGGCGGCGGCTGCGCGGCGCGACGCCCACCATGGGTTGGCTGTCGCAGGTGGACGCCGACCTGACCGCCGCCTCCGCGACGACCTCGCTCGGCGTCCTGATCGTGGGTGCGGCGCTGCCGGCCCTGCTCGCCGGCTCCGGCACGCGGCTGCTCACGGCGCTCGTGGCCCTGGTCGGGGTGCCGCTGGTGCTCCTCGCGGCGTACCTGGTGCCGCGCTGGCTCACGCTGCCCCGGGCGCAGGGCGTCGCGGTGTGGGTGATGCCGGTGCTCCGGCCCTGGAGCCGGGTGCTGGGGCTGCTGCTCCCGGCCCGGACGGCCAAGCGGCCGACGGACCTCCGCGCCATCTGGCGGGAGGGCGCGGCGGTGGGGCTGCGCGCCGACGACGAGCTGGTGATGGTAGGCGGCGTGATGGCGTTCAGCGTCCGGCCCGTGCGCGAGGTCATGACGCCCCGGACCGACATCGTCGCGGTCGACGAGGACGCGGACCTGGACGACATCCGCGCCGTCTTCGCCCAGAGCGGGTACAGCCGCATCCCGGTGTACCGCGACACGCTGGACGAGATCGTCGGCATGCTGCACGCCTTCGACCTGTTCAAGCTGCGTCCCGGCGACCCGCTGCCCGTGCGCCCCGTCGCCATGACGCCCGCCAGCCGCACCTGCGGCGACCTGCTCCTCGACATGCAGCGGGAGCGGCGGCACCTGGCCGTGGTGCTCGACGAGTTCGGGGGCACCCAGGGCATCGTGACGCTGGAGGACCTCCTCGAGGAGCTGGTGGGCGAGATCTTCGACGAGCACGACGAGGAGATCCGCGTCGAGCCGCCGGGCGGACCCACCATCTTCGAGACCGACGGCAACCTGCCTCCGGAGGCGCTCGAGGAGCGCTTCGGCGTGACCCTGCCGCGAGGCCGGTCCACCACCGTGGCCGGCATGGTCGTGGAGTGGGCCGGGCGCATTCCCAACCCAGGAGAACGCTTCATCGTGCGAGGGCTGGAGATCGACGTCATCGAGGCGTCGCCCACCCGCATCGAGCGGCTGATCGTGCGCTCCACGGAGACGCCCGCCCTCACACTGCCCGCCGGCACCGGGCCGTGAGCGCCTCGCCCGACCGGGTCGAGTGGATGGTCGATCTCGTCCGCAATGGCGAGATCCCGGTCTTCGTGCGGCGGGCCCACGACTTCGAGCCGGCCGACCTGGCCGACGTACTGGCCGCCCTGGACGAGGACGAGCGCGTCGCCGTCGTCCAGGCCCTGCCGCCGGAGCTCTCCAGTCAGGCGCTCGCCGAGCTGCCCGAGGATGCGCATGCGGAGAACACGCTCGCGGCGCTGAGCCCCGAGCGCGCCGCGGAGATCGTCGAGGAGCTGGAGGACGACGACGCGGTCGGGATCCTCCGGGAGCTGGAGCCGGAGAAGCAGGCGGCCATTCTCCAGGAAGTCGAGGACCGGTCCGAGGTCGAGCGCCTGCTCCGCTACGAGGAGGAGACGGCGGGCGGCCGGATGACCACCCACCTCGTGGCCGTCCGCGACAATTTCACGGCCGCCGAGGCGTTGGAGGAGATCCGACGCCAGTCGGAGCAGGTGGAGGACTTCTACCAGGTGTTCGTGGTGGACGGCGACCGGCGGCTGGTGGGGACCCTGCCGATCAAGAGCCTCGTGGTGAGCCGCCCGGACCGCCCGGTCCGGGACTTCATGGCCGACGCGGACATCGTCGTCAAGCCCGATCTGGACCAGGAAGAGGTCGCCCGGATCATGGCCCGGTACAACCTGCCGAGCGTCGCCGTGGTGGACGACGGCGGCCGGCTCCTCGGACGGGTCACCTTCGACGATGTGATCGACGTGGTCGAGGCGGAGACCACGGAGGACCTGCTCAAATTCGGCGGCGTCTCGGCGGACGAGGAGCTCGCCGCGCCCTGGTCCGATTCGGTGCGGAGCCGCCTCCCCTGGCTGTACGTCAACCTGGTGACGGCGGGCCTGGCGGGCGGCGTCATCTATCTGTTCCAGGAAACGATCGAGCGCACCGTCATCCTCGCGGTGTGGATGCCGATCATCGCCGGCATGGGCGGCAACGCCGGCACTCAGGCGCTGGCCGTCACGGTGCGCCGGCTCGCGCTCGGACTGATCCCCGAGCGCCAGTTCCTCGGCGTCGTGGGCAAGGAGGTGCTGGTCGGCGCCACCAACGGCCTGGCGGTCGGGCTCGTCGTCGGCGGCATCGCGGCGCTGGTCGGCGAGCAGGCCATGCTCGGCCTGGTGGTGTTCCTGGCGATGACGGTGAATCTCCTGATCGCCGGCTTCGCCGGCGCGTTCATCCCCATCGTGCTGGAGCGGCTCGGGGTCGATCCGGCGATCGCGTCCTCGATCTTCGTCACAACCTTCACCGATACGTTCGGGTTCCTGCTGCTCCTCGGCCTCGCTGGATGGCTGCTGCTCTGAGGACGCGCTGAATGCGCGTCCTCGTGGTCTTCACCCGCCTGTTCCCGTTCGTCATCGCCTTCCTGCGGGACCGCCGGCGATTCATCGTGTTCGGCCGGCCCTTGCGACGGGACGACGAGCGCCACCGCCGCCGCGCGGTCCGGCTCACCCGCACGTTGGCCGACCTGGGCCCGGCGTTCATCAAGCTGGCGCAGGTCTTCGCCGCCCGGGCGGACATCCTGCCCGAGCCCTATCTCTCCTCCATCGGCACGCTGACCGATCAGGTGCCGCCGCTCCCGCCCGGTCTGGCCGAAGGTGTGATCCACGAGGAGCTGGGCGACGAGCCGCAGACGGTCTTCGACCGGTTCGACCCCGAGCCGCTGGCCGCCGCTTCACTGGGCCAAGTGCATCGCGCCTCCTACCAGGGGCGCGAGGTCGTGGTGAAGGTGCTCCGCCCGGGCGTCGAGGAGCTCGTTCGGCGCGACCTCGACATCTCCTTCCGCATTCTGTTCCTCCTGAACGTGCTGTTCCCGGGCCATCAGGTCCGGGCGATCACGACGATCGTGAGCGAGTTCTCCAAGCGGATCTCGGACGAGCTGGACTTCCGGGAGGAGGCGCGGAACGCGGCGACGCTGAAGCGCAACTTCGCGGCCGACCCGCGGGTCGTGGTGCCGGCCCTGGTGGAGGACCTGACGCGGCGCCGCGTGCTGGTGCTGGAGTACGTCGAGGGCACGCGGATCGACCGGCTGCACGAGCGGCTGGCGACCGGCGAGCTGCGGCTCGACGCGCTGATGACGACGCTGGCCGAGATGTACGTGAAGATGATGCTGGAGGACGGGGCCTTCCACGCCGACCCGCACGCCGGCAACCTGCTGGTGGACTCGGCCGGGCGCCTGGTGCTGCTCGACTTCGGGATGGTGCTCCAGGTCGAACGGGAGACCCGGCGCCGGCTGGTGGGCGCGGTGCTCGCCGCCGCCCGCCAGGACGTGGACGGTCTGATCAACGCGTTCTACGAGCTGGGCATCCTCGATCCCGACGTGGATCGCGGCACCGTGCGCGACGCCGCGCGGAGCCTCATGGCCATCACCATCCGCGACGACGTCTCGCACCGGCAGATTCAGCGGCTGGTGGAGGAGGTCCTCCAGACCTTCTACGAGTGGCCGCTGATCCTGCCCTCCAATCTGGTGTACTTCGGGCGGGCCGCGGTGCTGGTCGAGGGCATCGGTCTCCGCTACGACCCCGACTTCAACGCGCTGGCGGTGGTGCGTCCTGTGGTGCAGCGCTCGGCCGGCCGGCTGATCCAGGGCGTGCTGGAGCAGGACCCCCGGGCCCGGGTGACCGACTGGACGCAGGAGGCGATCGCGGCGGTGCGCACGCTCCGCGAGCTGGTGCGCCGGGTCGAGCGGGACGAGCTGCGGGTCCGCTCCCATCCCCGCGACGCGCTCGAGCTCCAGCGCTTCATCGCCCAGCAGGTCCGCCGCGCGCTCCTGGCGCTCTTCGCCTTCACCATCGCCGTCATCACCAGCGTGCTGTACCTCGCCACCGGGCGGCTCACGATACTGGTCCCGGGGCTGCTGCTCGCCTTCGGGATGTTCTTCGTGGTCTTCCTGCTCCCCGGCCACCTGTTCCAGAATCCCCTCCGCTTCCGGCGCAAGTGGCCGGGCCCGTAGTCACCCCCTGATCCCCACTCCAGTCCTGAAAGGAGACCGGTCTTGCTGGTCCCCAAGCTGTTCACGACCATCAAGGGCTACACCCGGGAACAATTCGCTGCCGACGCCATCGCTGGGGTGATCGTCGGGGTGGTCGCGCTGCCGCTCGCGATCGCCTTCGCCATCGCCAGCGGCGTCACGCCCGACCGCGGCCTGTACACCGCGGTCATCGCCGGCTTCCTGATCTCCGCCCTGGGCGGCTCACGGGTGCAGATCGGCGGGCCCACCGGCGCGTTCGTGGTGATCGTGTACGGGATCGTGCAGCAATACGGCGTGGACGGCCTGCTGGCCGCCACGCTCATGGCGGGCTTCATCCTGCTCGCGCTCGGCCTGGCCAAGCTGGGCGGCGCGATCAAGTTCATCCCGTTTCCGGTCGTCACCGGCTTCACCGCGGCGATCGGCGCGCTGATCGCGATCCAGCAGCTGCGCGATGCGCTCGGCCTCCGCATGGAGGCCCCGCCGGCGGAGCTGGTCGAGCGGCTCACCGCCTACGTCGAGCACGCCGGCACCGTGAACCCGTACGCGGTGGGGATCACCGCGTTCACCCTCCTGATCCTCGCCGCCTGGCCGCGGCTCAGCCGCAAGGTGCCCTCGCCGCTGGTCGCGCTGCTGGCCGGCACCGCCGTGGCGCAGCTCCTCGACCTCCCGGTGGAGACGATCGGCACCCGCTTCGGCGCGATTCCTTCGTCGCTGCCCTCACCGGTCCTGCCGTCGATCTCCTTCTCGGAAATCCGGGAGCTGGTGGGCCCGGCGCTCGCGATCGCCACCCTGGGTGCCATCGAGTCGCTCCTGTCCGCGGTCGTCGCGGACGGCATGATCGGGGGTCGCCACCGGAGCAACATGGAGCTCGTCGCCCAAGGCGTCGCCAACATCGTCTCTCCCCTGTTCGGCGGCATGCCGGCCACCGGCGCGATCGCGCGCACCGCGACCAACATCAAGAGCGGCGGACGCACCCCGGTGGCCGGCATGGTGCACGCGCTCACGCTGCTGCTCATCACCCTCTTCTTCGGGCGGTGGGCCGAGCTCATCCCGCTCGCCGTGCTCGCGGGCATCGTGCTGGTCGTGGCGTACCACCTGAGCGAGTGGCGGGTCTTCGTGCACGAGCTCCACGCCCCCAAGAGCGACGCGCTGGTCATGCTGACCACCTTCCTGCTGACCCTCGTGGTGGACCTGACCGTCGGCATCGGCGTCGGCATGGTGCTGGCCGCCTTCCTCTTCATGAAGCGGATGGCCGAGGTCACCAACATCAGCATCGTCCGGCGCGAGTTCGAGGAGACCGGCGCCGCCGGCGACGACCATGGAGCCATCTACCGCCGTCAGATCCCACCGGGCGTGGAGGTCTACGAGATCAACGGTCCCTTCTTCTTCGGCGCGGCGGAGAAGTTCAAGCAGACGTTGGGTGAGGTGTCGCACCGGCCGAGCGTCCTGGTGATCCGGATGCGGAACGTGCCCGCGATCGATTCCACGGCCATGCACGCGCTCAAGGATCTGATCCGGCGCACGCGCAAGCAGGGAACCCAGGTGCTGTTGAGCGACGTGCACTCGCAGCCGCTCATCGCCCTGGGCCGCTCGGGGCTGCTGGACGAGATCGGCGAGGAGAACATGTTCGGGGACGTGGACGCGGCCTTGGACGCGGCGCGCCAACGCTTGCAGCCCGCCCCGGCCTGAGCGCGCCCGTTCGGCTTGCCTCGCCTCCGGTCCCGGGCGACTTTTCGGCCATGGATCCGGACCTCCTGCTCGCGGACCTCACGGCCGGCAACACGGCCGCGCTGGCGCGGGCGATCTCGGTGGTCGAGAACGGCCGGCCGGGGTTCGAGCGGCTGCTCGCGGGGGTCCACCGCTCCCTCGGCCGGGCCCGGCGCATCGGGATCACCGGCCCGCCCGGCGCCGGCAAGTCCACCGTGGTCGAGCGCCTGGTCCTGGCCTACCGCTCCGCCGGTCTCCGCGTCGGGGTGGTGGCGGTGGATCCCACCAGTCCCTTCACCGGCGGCGCCCTCCTCGGCGACCGCATCCGCATG
>DATABZ010000165.1:0-2525 GCA_036259315.1 Gemmatimonadales bacterium
CATGCGGATGCGGTCGCCGAGGAGGGCGCCGCCGGTGAAGGGACTGGTGGGATCCACCGCCACCACCCCGACGCGGAGACCGGCGGAGCGGTAGGCCAGGACCAGGCGCTCGACCACGGTGGACTTGCCGGCGCCGGGCGGCGCGGTCCACCACCTCGCGGGTGCGCTCCAGCATCCGCCGCCGACGGCGCTCCTCCAGCGACCACGAGCCCGCGAGCCAGTCGTGGTGCCGGTCCAGCGCGGCGAGGAGCTCGTCAGTGCCCTCGCCCTTGGCCGCGACCGTCAGGACGACTGGAGGCTCCCACCCTGCTGAGGGGGCGGACGGGCGGACAGGCGGACGGGCGGACGCGGCCAAGGGCGAGGGCACCGACGAGCTCCTCGCCGCGCTGGACCGACACCACGACTGGCTCGCGGGCTCGGGGTCGCTGGAGGAGCGCCGTCGGCGGCGGATGCTGGAGCGCACCCGCGAGGTGGTGGACCGCGCCGCCCGGCGCTGGATGTGGAGCGAGACGCAGGCGGAACAGGTGATCAGCGAGCGGCTCGATCAGGTAGTCGACGGGACGCTGAGTCCCTATGACGTGGCGGGCGAAGTGCTCGAAGGCCTCAAACAGGGTGCGCGGCTATGACGACATACGGAACCGAGCTGGAGCGTGAGGTCGAGCGGCTGCGCGCCGAAGTGGCCGCCTGGCGGGCCAGGGCGGCGGCGCTTCCACTCCGCACCGACGCCGAGTTCTCCTCCGTGTCGGGTCGCGAGGTCGAGCCGGTGTACACCCAGCTCGATCTCCCCGCCGACCCGCAGGCCGCGCTCGGGCTGCCCGGCGAGTTTCCGTATGCCCGCGGGATACACCCGACCATGTACCGTGGCCGGCTGTGGACGATGCGGCAGTTCGCCGGGTTCGGGACGGCGGAAGACACCAACCGGCGCTACAAGTTCCTGCTCCAGCGGGGGCAGACCGGTCTTTCCGTCGCCTTCGATTTCCCGACCCTGATGGGCTACGACTCCGACCATCCCCGGTCCGAGGGCGAGGTGGGGAAGTGCGGGGTGGCGATCTCCAGTCTGGCCGACATGGAGACCCTGTTCGACGGCATTCCGCTGGACCGGGTCTCCACCTCGATGACCATCAACGGCCCCGCGGCGATGCTGTTCTGCTTCTACGTCGCGGCCGCCGAGAAACAGGGCGTGCCGATCGAGCGGCTCCAGGGCACGATCCAGAACGACATTCTGAAGGAGTACATGGCGCAGCACGCCTGGATCTTCCCGGCGGAGCCGGCGCTCAAGGTCATCGTGGACCTCTTCGAGTGGGCCGCCGAGCACACCCCCAAGTGGAACACGATCTCGATCTCGGGGTACCACATCCGCGAGGCGGGCGCCACCGCCGCGCAGGAGCTGGCGTTCACCCTGGCGAACGGCTTCTGCTACGTGGAGCACGGTCTGGCCCGCGGGCTGCACGTGGACCGGTTCGCCCCGCGGCTCTCCTTCTTCTGGGACGTGCACAACGACTTCTTCGAGGAGATCGCCAAGCTCCGCGCGGCCCGGCGGATCTGGGCCCGGCACCTCCGGGAGCGCTACGGGGCCCAGGATGCGCGCAGCTGGAAGATGCGCTTCCACTGCCAGACCGCCGGCGTCACCCTCACGGCGCAACAGCCGCAGAACAACATCGTGCGGGTCGCCTATCAGGCGCTCGCCGCGGTTCTGGGCGGAACCCAGTCGCTCCACACCAACGCGCTGGACGAGACGCTGGCGCTGCCGACCGAGGAGTCGGTGCGCGTCGCGCTCCGCACCCAGCAGATCCTGGCCTACGAGACGGGCGTCCCCAACGTGGCGGACCCACTGGGCGGGTCGTACTACGTCGAGGCGCTGACCGACGCGCTCGAGCGGGAGGCCGAGGGTCTCTTCGCGGAGATCGAGGCGCAGGGCGGCGTGGTGCAGGCGATCGAGAGCGGCTGGTTCCAGCGCCAGATCGCCCACTCGTCCATGCGGTTCCAGAGCGAGGTCGAGCAGGAGCGCCGGACCGTGGTGGGCGTCAACCGGTTCGTGGAGGCGGAGGAACCGACCGTCGAGATCCTGAAGGTGGGCGACGAGGCCGAGCGGACCCAGGGCGCGCGGCTGGCCCGGCTGCGCGCCGACCGGGACCCGACCCTCGTGGCCGACCGTCTGGCGGCGCGGCGGGGCGCCGCCGCCGAAGACCGCAACATCATCCCGGCGATGCTGGACTGTGCCCGTGCGTACTGCACGCTGTACGAGATCCGGCACGTCCTGGAGGAGATCTATGGCAACTATCGCGAGCCGGTATTCTTCTGACCGAGCGCGGGGAGACGGCGCCACCGAGCGGGCCCGCCTGCAGCGGCTCGCCGCGGTGGACGCGGGCCGGCACCGGGTGGTCACCTGCTACCAGAAGCTGGAGCCGCGGGACCGCAGTCGCGGCAAGTATCTGATCAAGCTGAAGAACCGGGTGCGGGAGGTGGTGCAGGCGCTGCCGCGGCTGGGGCTCGATCGCGCCGCGCAGGAGGAGGTCGAGCGCGAT
>DATABZ010000166.1:0-1573 GCA_036259315.1 Gemmatimonadales bacterium
CGGCTATCGAGGGTCCGATCCCGATACCCGTTGCGGTAGTTCAGGCGCTCCGGCGAGCGCTCGTGCCGGCCGGCGCCGATCAGGCCCTCCACGTCGGCCTCCATCAGGAGCTGCAGCACGGCCTCGGCCACGGCCCGCAGGAAGTCGCCCTCGCCGGCCTTCTGCAGCAGCTCGGCCAGGGGCAATCTGTCCTCGGTCATCGGTCCTCCGTCTCCGGGTGAAGCGCGCAACTCCACCCTAGCCGGCTGGCCCGATGGCCACCTCACAGGCTCAGCGAATTTCCACCACGAGCGAGGACGCTACCGCTAGAAGCTCCCCTTACCAGCCGGGCTCCCACCTCAGCCATACCAGAAAGGCGTCACGCAATGAACTCCGGGCCCGCCTCCGGCGTTCTCCGCACGCGGAATTCGCCGAAACGAACGGGCACCCGCCGCTTGGGATCTCCACCCCGAACGGCGCACGGCCGTCGCGATGAGGGTCGCACCATGCACGCCATCCGGAGACTCGTCGCCGCCCCCAATGGGCCGGTCCACGCGCGGCGAGCCGCCGGCCGTTGGTGGCCGCGGCTCGCCAGGGCGGCCGCAACACAGACGCCCGCCGCTCCTTTATCCGACCCACCAGAGGCGGTGGGCGGCGCGTACACCCAAGCCGGCGCGGAGCCCCGGACGAGGATGTCTGGCATGCCTGCTGCCCGGCACCGACAGGCTACGGCGCCGCGACCAACGCCGAAGGGGCAGTTCGCGCGGGCAGGAGTTTACAGAGAGTGTGCCATCGTTCCAGGTGACAACCCAAGACGGTAGGAAGGAACGTGACGTGCTGAGGAGGACGCTTCTACAGGGCCTGCCGTTGGTCGCCTTGGCGAGCCTGGCGACCGCGCCCGTCGCGGTCGCGCAGGACCCGGCCGCCAGCTGGCCCGAAAAGCCGGTGACGATCCTCGTCCCCTACGCCGCCGGCGGCACCTCGGACATGTTCGCACGGCTGCTGGCCGAGGGGCTGGACGAGGCCTTCGGCCAGCGCTTCCTGGTCGAGAACAAGCCCGGCGCAAGCGGCAACATCGGGACGGCGGAGCTCGCGCGGGCGGAGCCGGACGGCTACACGCTCGGCATAGGCACGGTCGCCACCCACGCCATCAACCCCTCGGTCTTCGAGGACCTGCCGTTCGACGCCGCGGCGGACTTCGCGCCGGTGTCGCTGGTCGCGACGCTGCCGAACGTGCTCGTGGTCAACCCCGAGGTCGAGGCCGAGTCCGTGCCGGAGCTGATCGAGCTCTTAAAGTCAAAGCCGGGCGAACTCACCTTCGCCTCCTCGGGTGTCGGCACCTCGCAGCACGTCTCCGGGGAGCTGTTCATGGAGCGCACCGGCACGAGCATGACGCACGTGCCCTACAAGGGCAGCGGGCAGCTGATCATGGACGTGGTGGCGGGGCACGTGGACCTTTCTTTCGACAACATCCCGCTGGCGGCGCAGCAGGCCGCGGAGGGAGGGGTGCGGGCGCTGGCGGTGACCAGTCCGGAGCGCTCGCCCCTGCTGCCCGAGGTCCCGGCGATGGCGGAGTTCATCCCGGGCTTCGATG
>DATABZ010000167.1:0-21480 GCA_036259315.1 Gemmatimonadales bacterium
GCTCTGCTCCTTCTGCTCGGCGGCGTAGGCGGGCACCTCGCGGATGAGCTGCTCGAAGGTCACGGGGTAGTGGTGGCGCAGGAGGGCGGCGAGGAGATCGACCCAGCGCTGGATCTTGGCGGACGTCATCGCGTGGCGGCCTGTTCCTCCGCGTACTGCACCAGGTGACACAGCATGTTCACCAGGCGCATTTCCTCCACCGATCGGCAGCGGACGTCGATCAGCTCCGGGGATCCCACCAGGATCGCCAGCGCTTCCGCTCGGGACACCGCCACGTTCAGGCGGTTGGGGCTGAGCAGGAAGGACGCGCCGCGCGGCGCCTCGTCCAGGGTAGAAGCGCACAGTGAGACGATGACCACCGGCGCCTCCTGCCCCTGGAACTTGTCCACCGTCCCGATCCGTACGCGCGGGTCGAGCCGGTTGCGGAGGCAGCGCACCTGGAGGTTGAAGGGCGCCACGATCAGAATGTCCTCGGGACTCATCGGGCGCTCCCGGCCATCCCGTCCCACCACCGTCCTTCCCAGCAGCTCCTCCACGATGGCGACGATCGCGTCGCACTCCTCCTCGCTCGACTGGTCGCAGCCGTCGTGGGCGACCGGCACCCAGACGATCCCTGCCTCCGCAGGCACGAGCGTGGCACGCCCCGTCCGAGTCACACGATGCCGTGTCGTCTCGGGGATGCTGTCGAGCCGCCCCTCGTACACCGCCTCGGATACGAACCGGCACACGTCCGGGTGCATGCGCCGCGACCTGCCGAGCAGGACGCCGAGCTCAGGCGGGACCGTGGCCCGACCCTCCAGCAGGTACTCCAGGCACGACGAGCCGGTGTCGCCGGGGTGCGTGCCCCTGGTGGGCTGGGCGAGCTGCATCTGATCCCCGACCAGGACCAGGTTTCGGGCCGAGAGGCCCATGGCCACCGCGTTCGCGAGGCACACCTGGCCGGCCTCGTCGATGAAGAGATGATCGAAGCAGTCCGCCAGTTCCGGCCGACTGAAGACCCATGCGGTCCCCCCCACCAGGGCCGGCCCGTCGTCGAGCACGAACGCCACTTCGCTGGACTCGACTTCCCGGATGGCACCGCCGGTCCGCAGCGGATCGTCGCCCCGGCCGACGACCTTGTACAACGGTGCCGCCACTCCCCCACGAGCCATGGCGTCCACCACGGCGTCCATGAGGTTGAGGATGACCTTGTGGCTCTGGGCGGTGACGCCCACCCGGCGGCCACGACGGAGGAGGTCCGCGATCACCGCCGCGGCCGTGTAGGTCTTGCCGGTGCCCGGCGGGCCCTGAATGCAGAGGACACCGCCATCCAGCCGTGCCACGAGGTCTCGCACCCGCTCGATCGGGTCGCCATCCGGCGCCATCAGCGGGCCGCCGGTGTGCCCCACGATCCGCGGCAGTCGCCTGCGGAGGAGGTCGTCCACCGCCTGCGAAGCGACGTGGCCACACTCCCAGGCCGCGGCATAGCGGTACACCGCCTCCTTGAGGCGCTCCGCGCTCACCCACTCGTCCGGCAGCAGGCAGAGCTGGTCGGGCAGGGACTTCCCCGGCCCGACCTTCAGCTCGACCAGCGGCTCCTCCTCGTCCATTCCGACGATCTCGCACCTGAGCTCGGTGCCCGCCACGATGCACTTGTCGCCCGCGCGCAGCTTGGTTTCCTGTTCCGAGTACCGGTATTCCAGCACCGTGGACCGGGCGACGCGTCGGGCAGGCGTCACGGTCCGGGCCAGGCCCGCGAGGCAGTCGCGATCGTCTTTCCGCTCGTCCACCGTCATCTCGTGGCGCTCGAAGAGACGCCACCACATCGGCTTCTCCTCGCGTCGGTGGAACTCGACCAGCCAACCGATCAGCTCGTCGAGCCGCGCCGACTCGGGGTCGCGGCCAGGCTCCTTGGATCGCTCCAGCAGCCGGGCGGCGAGCGCCTCGGCGGCGGTCCGCTCCGGGTCCGGCTCCGGATTCGTACCGCCCCTCAGCGGGTCGGGTACATACGCGATTCCACTCTCCTGCCGGCGGTCGAGCAGCCAGCTCCGGAGGCCCCAGGTGGACTCGCAATCCACCTGGTTGTAGTCGCGGAGTGCCCGCAGGATGGGCGACTCCTGCCACCGCCGCGGCTCTCCGCTGTCCAGCCAGCGCTGGTACTCGACCACCGAGCCGCCGGCGGAGAGGACGGGGCCGGTCCGCGGAGGCGAGTACAGGCGCTCGATGTCCTTGAGCGAGTAGCTCGGCGTCCCGATCACGAAACCCTGGCGCACGATCGTGTAGAGGTCGACGAACACGCCGTCGCGGAGCAGATCGTCCACCTCCGCCTCGCGCGTGGCGTACTTCCCCATGAGCCGCTTCACGGCGGAGGTCTCGTACGAGGCGTAGTGGTAGACGTGGAGCGACGGATGGCGGCGGCGCCGGGCCACCAGCCAGTCGATGAAGCTCTCGAAGGCCGCGCGCTCCTCCGTCTCATCGTGGGCCCACCAGTCGTGGAACCGGGGGGTGATCTCGTCCACGGTGACGGCGCCGAACAGGTACTCCAATCCGCCCGCGGCGTAGGGGAACCCCTCCATGTCGAAGAACACGTCCCCATCGGACGGAGCGGGAAGTCGGGCCAGCCCCGCCATGGGGTCGTGCGGCTGGGCCGGTCGCGCCATCCAGAGCGGCTGAGGGCGACCCTGCGATTGGAGCTGGAGCCGGGCCTGGACCCGGAGCCGATCGAACACCGGCTGGGAGACACGGTGAGGCCTGCGGTCCGCCGCACAGCCGGCGAGAGCCGTGAGCGTAGGGATTCCCGCGTCCTCGATCCGCCGGACCTGGCCACGGGTGATGTTGGCGACGCGGCTCAGGTGATCGCCGGCGAGCAGGCGCCGCTCGGCCGCCTTCTCCCAACGACCCCAGGTGCGGTCGAGCCCGGGGTCGGGCACGGTCGTGGCCTGCCACCGCGACTGGAAGGCCTTGAAGGAGCGCTTGAGCTGGCGGTAGTAGTAGAAGAAGTGGGTGGTCGGGTACGACCGCTCTTCCCCCTGCCCCAGCACGAACACGATCTCCCCCGGCCGGAAGCCCCGCATGGCCTCGATCAGGTCGGCGTAGGCGCAGAGCTGAACGAGGAAGTGGGGCTTCGCCGAGCGGGCCAGTTTGGTGTCCCAGGGGGTGTAGTGCCAGGAGCCGCAGGCACACCCGTCGGCGCAGCGGAACAGGAAGTCCGGGAAGCCCTGCCATCCGTCGGCCACGAGGTGGGCCTGATAGATGACCCGGGCACCGGCGTCCATCGCGGCCCGAGTCAGGTCCGGTCCTGCGGGATCGTCCCAGGCGAGCTGGACGATCTCGGGCTCACGCTCGCGGACCCGCTGCAGATAGCGCAGCTCGTGCTCGGTGCCTTTCCGGGCAGCGAGGGCGGCCTCCTCGTCTCCTTCATCCGGGGTCACCCATGCCAGCTCGGCCGAGCCTGCGCCGCCGGCGCGGGCGCGCTCGGCAATCATGCGCTCGCACCAGGCGGCGAAGTCACCTTCGAGGTAGGCAACCAGGTCGCGCGGCGAGTACCGGAGGGAGCCGTCGGGGGTGTGGATCATGAACAGGGCATCGGGGGCATCCGAAGGTAACCGTCGAGGGGGATCAGGCAACCGCCTCACGGTACCAGGAGCATGTGACACGCACCGGCAGGGCCGTCTACGCCGGTGCGAACCCCCCGCCCAGCAGGATGACGCGCGTCGTCAACCCGTAATTTCGAACACCTCGCTGTACAGCCACGGCTCCGGCCCGTGGGGGCCGAGCTCGGGGAGGTCGTCGGTCAGCGCCCGCAACCGGTAGCGGCCCTCTTGTTCGACCGACAGGTCGAAGGCCGCGACCCCGTTCTGGGTGTTCTCGAAGCGCTCGCCCCGCAGACGATTGTTGGACGGGCTCTCCTCGCCCTCCTCGAAGAGGGCAACGTAGATGAAGACCCCCGAGAGCGGCACCACATCGCCACTCGCATCCACCAGCGCCACCTCTACCCGGAAGGTCTCACCCTCTCTCGCGGCGCGCGGTGGAACGAGGAACACCAGCCGGTCCACCTCGGGCTCCGGCTCGGGTTCCGGCTCGGGCTCCGGCTCGGGCTCCGGCTCGGGCTCCGGCTCCGGCTCAGGTTCCGGCTCGGGCTCTGGTTCCGGCTCGGGTTCGGGCTCCGGCCCGGGCTCCCGCTCCGTGCCCTCCGCCGTGAAGACTACCGGGCTCCCGGCGAGTGAGCCCGCCCTCGCCTCCAGCGTGTTCGTTCCCGGCGTCTCGCCGAGCCTCCATCCTCCGACCTGGGCCACCCCCTCGGCGTTCGTGGTCTGATTCGCGCCGCTCACGCGCCCATCGCCCCCGGTGACGACGAAGGTGACGTCGAAGCCTTCCACCGGCTGTCCGCTCTCGTCGAGTACCCGGACGGCGGGGCGCGTCGGGACCTCCGTCCCCGCCTCGGCGGTTTGCCCATTCCCTGCGACCGCCTCCACTCTGGCCGGCGCGGGCTCGCCTCCGTCATCCGTGTTGGTGGCCGTGAAGACGGTCGATCCGATCCCCGGCACCTGGACGGTGATCCGCTGCACACCCTGAGTGGGTCCCAGGGTCCATTCGGCGGAGGCGAATCCCTCGGCGTCGGTCATACCGGTCGTCGGGCTGACGGCTCCGCTGCCTTCGTGCACCACCCACACGACCGTCCTGTTGGGGATGCCGATCCCCTCGTCATCCACCAGCCGCACGATCAGCGGGTCGGCGAGGGTGGTGCCGGTCCGCCCCCTCTGACCGTTCCCCTCGACGATCTCGACGCTGCCGGGAGAGTCGGTGGGCAGGACGAGGTCGTCGCCGCCGCAAGCCCAGGCCGAAGCGAGGAGGAACGGCGCGGCAAGACGGGAGAAGGAGCGGAGCGGTCGCATGGTGACGCCACGCTACATGCGCGGACGCCGCGGAAACAGGACGCCGATCACATTCGGACCGCCCGTGAGCTGGCGACCGGATTCGCCGGGGCCGCGGGGTGACGCATCTCACGCCGGCGTGCTCGCCGAGCGTCACCTCACTCGGCGATCGCCCTGATCACCCGGCAGGGGTTGCCGGCGGCGAACACCCGCTCGGGCACGTCCCGCGTCACGACGCTGCCCGCCCCGATGACCGCGCGCGACCCGACCCGGACACCCGGCAGGATGATCGCGCCACCTCCCACCCAGACGTCGGATCCGATCTCCACCGGCTTGCCGAACTCCTCCCGCCGCCGAAGCTCGGCATCGAAGGGGTGCATCGGGGTGTAGATCTGCACGGCGGGCCCGAACAGCGAGAAGCTGCCGATCCGCACCGGGCACACGTCCAGCACGACGCAGTTGAAGTTGAAGAAGACCCGCTCCCCGAGCTCGATGTTGGAGCCGTAGTCGCAGTAGAAGGGCGGCTGCATCCATACCGAGTCGCCCCCCGCGCCGAACAGCTCCAGCAGTATGCGGCGCCGCTCGTCACCCTCGGCGTCACGGGTGGCGTTGAGCGCCCCGCAGAGATCCCGCGCCCGCGCCCTCGCCGACACCAGCTCGGGATCCATGGGATCGTAGAGCTCCCCGGCCAGCATCTTCAGCCGCTCGGTCTTCATCTAGTCCGCCAGCCCCAGCTCCTCGAGGAACCGGTTGGAGAGCACTCCCCGGAGCGAAGGCGTGAGCACGGCCCTGCGGGCCGCGACCCACCGGTCTACCTGCTCCCCGTACAGCCTCCGCACCTCGGCCGCGCTCAGTCCCAGCAGCTTCCCCCAGTGCATTGCGTACGGGATGTCGCTGGTCGCCAGGGACTGCCAGACCCGCGAGTAGAAGCTCCGGGTCCGGTTGGAGAGCGTGCCGTCCACGTCCACGATGCAGGTGCGCTCGAAGCGGGTGAACCCAAGAGTCGCGCCCGTGCGGGGGACGAACCGCAGGGCGACCAGACAGGGAAACGGGCCGTGGTCCCGGTTGATGGAGAGGATGAGCTCCAGGGTGTCGAGTGCTCGGTCCAGCGGCACGGCGATCCCTGTCCCCGACGCGCGTCCACGGGTAGTCGTGCTCGCGAAGATCTCGCCCGTGGTCCCCTGGAGCGGAGCGGTCGTGGTGCGGTACAGCGTCCTCACTGCCGCGGTCAAAATCCGGGGAACGAGATGGGGCACGACGTCGGTGACCGTGCCCACGACCTGGAGCGCGTCGTCCCCCGGGGCGAGATCGTCGCGTGGGGGTCTCGGATAGTCCGGCCGGAAAGGACGCTGGTACATCGCGGTGACGTAGACCCCGGCATCCATGTCGTATGGGTTCACCACGATGTCGAAGTGCCGGGGGCGCTCCTCGCCGCCAGGGAGGCCGGCGCCCGCGAAGTCCAGCGTGGCGATCGCGGCGCGGAGCCGGTCGTCGAGCGGGCGGCGAACCCGGTGCATCTCGAACAGGAAGATCGGCTCGGTCTCGATCATCACGCCATGGATCAGTCCGAACGCGCCGAAGCTCACCAGTACCGCATCGAAGAGCTCGTCGTCGCGGTGCAGCTCCGCGCCCAGGAGTGCCGCGAACCCGTCGGTGGTGACCGGGTGGGACGCCCGCTCGATCCAGAGGTGGCGATCCGGCCCCGCCACCAGGTGGATCCCGACCACGTAGTCCTGCACCGCGCCGATGTCGATGGCGGAGCCGTGCGTCCCGGTGGACATGGCGCCGACGATGCTCTGCCCGTTGCTCGCACCGGTGGTGCGCAGCGAGCGCTGCTCCGCCCGCAGGTTTCGATTGAGTCCCGCGATCGAGTTGCCGCACTGCACCAGGTACAGGCCGTCTCTCGGCCCCAGGTACGCCGGGTGGATCGAGCGCTCCCGGATGCGGAACCAGAGGTTGAGGGGACTGGTGTCGAGCAGATAGCCGTCGGTGGACGGGGCGCCGGAGAACGACCACCCTGCTCCGTACGCGCGGAGCCGCACGTCTTCCCGCACCGCACGAGCGATCAGGCCGCGGAGCGTGTCCGTCATCCGGTTGTATCGCTGGAGGGGATCGCCGGACTCCGGCGGATCGTTCACCGCCTGGAGGACGCGGCGGAGCGGCTGGACGTAGGTCTCGTGCTTGTTCTCCCAACTGGTCTGCCCCGTGTCGATCACGGGGCTCACCGGGCAGATCCGATCTCGCCGGGTCCCTCCACCGGTTTCGCGCAGTGCCATTCGAGCTGCACCGGCGACCAGAAGCCCAGGGTCACCACCGTGAGCAGGGTGAAGCCGAAGTTGCTGCTCACCCGTACTTGGTCGATCGCGTTGCTCTGCTCGCAGGCGGTCACGACGGTGTCCGGCACGGCACGCTCGCAGTGCGTGGTCCGGGTGTCGCGCGTGATGAGGCCCCAGGCCAGCGTGTGCACGGTGCGCCGGCACGAGGTCACGATCGGATCGGGCTCCGGCGCAAGCAGGTGGGCCCGGTAGCAGGCGCCGGTCGCCAGCTGAAGCGCCACCAGACACACCCGCATCGCCGTGCGATTTATCATGTCCCCTCCGAAGACCGAGCAGGTAGGATGATCCTTTGCCCGGGGCGGTGGCAAGGGACGGGTCCCATGCACCTGCACCCGCGCTCCAACAGCGGGGGGCGGGCACGGCTGGTATGCGCCTTGCGCCTCGAAACCACGCCGTGCTGCTGTCCGCAAGCGAAGGAAGGTAGTGCGAGTTCTTGCAGCCGCCCGGCCGCGATTCTCCCGATTTACCCGAGGTTACGTGCGCTTTCCGAGTACGATGCGGCTCGTGCGCCACAGCACGGTCGCGATTCTCCTCATTGTGGCTTGGAGTTGGAGTCGCCCGGCCGGCTCACACCCGAATGCCGTGGCCTCGAGCCCGGCCGCCGACTCCTCGACCTACTTCCCGCCGCCCGAAGCTGCCGGTGGGTGGCGCACCAGCACGGACGCCGCTCACACCGCCAGCCTCGGCATCGATTCGGCCGCCTTGCACGGCCTCGGCAGCTATCTCATGTCGCTGCCTCACGAGCGGTACTACACCAGCCTCGGTCATCATGTGACCGGCCTGATCGACCGATTGCCTCTGCCGATTCCTCCACTCAGTGGCTATCACGAGGCGAACAAGGCTGCGATCGTGGTGAAGAACGGCTGGATCGTCGGCGAATACTACAGCCGGCCGAGCGCGGCCTCGGCGGTCTACTATCTCGCCTCCAATGGCAAGACGTTCACCATCATGCTGGCCGGGCGCATGGCCGAGGAGTACCCGGCGTATGATTTCGGCCTCTCCAGCAGACTCTACGACCCGCGCTGGCTGCCGCAGGGCTTTCCGCTGAGCGACCCCCGCAAGAGCGCCATCACCTTCGATCACGTATTCCGGCATACCTCCGGTATTCTCCCCGAGGCCGAGCGTGGCATCGCCGCGGGATCCGTGAGACGTGAGCGGGGCTGGGATTTCGTGCCGTTCACCGTTGGACACGACGCCGACTACCCGCAGAGCGCACGGCTGTACTACCCGCCGGGCGACGCGGCCCGGTATCCCGGGGGCAATGCCTACTCCAGCGTAGCCTTCAACCACTTCAGTCTGATCTTCCGGAACGTGACCGGGATCGAGCCCAGCGAGTATCTCAGGCGTGAGATCCTGGATCCGATCGGCGTCGGCCGCATGACATACAAGGTGACGTCCGGCATGGGCGACTACCGGTGGGCGACCTCGGGGAACGGGTTGTCGAGCGCCCGCGACTTCGCCCGGCTGGGTTATCTGCTGCTCCGCGAGGGCGACTGGAACGGCACCCGGATCTTCCCGGCGGAGTGGCTGCGCCATTTCACGTCTTCGCCCGCGTACCACAACATCCGCTCGAACGTGGACTGCCGTTGGGGCCCCAGATATCCGGCCGACATGTACCGCACCGCGGGCTCGGGGCAGAACTGGGCCCTGGTGGTGCCCTCGCTGGACCTGATGCTGACGTTCAACGGGCGGACGCCGAGCCGGCTGGCGCGCGAGGTCGAGATCCAATCGCTCGAGAAGCTCTTCGCGGCGGTGACCGAGCGCTACGTGGCGTGTGACGGCACCGTCGTCAACGGTACGTACGCCGCCGGTGTAAGCCGCTACTGATCCCCTCTCGCCTCGTACAGCTCTCGCAGCCGGAGTCGGAGCGGCTGGAGTTCGACCGCATCCAGTTCGAGCCGCTTCATCCACGGAGTCCGCAAGTACCTCTCGTACACCGCGGCCGCCGAGTCGGTGCGGCCTGCCAGCTCGTAGCTTCGCCCCAGAGCGGGGAGGCTGCAGAGCGCGCACTCCTCCAGCTGCGCCGACCGGCGCAGTTCGGCCTGCGCCTCGAGGTAGCGGCCTCGGGCGAGGAGAATGGTTCCCCGGAGGCGGTGCCACTCGGCCGCCGCGAAGCGGCCGCGGGTGAGCCCGTGACGCTCCAGCTCCGCCTGCATCTCGGCCGCATGCTCGAGGTCACCGAGGTTGGCGTAGAGGATCCCGAGCCGCACGTAAGGGCGCGCTCCCGGCGGTAACGAGTCCAACGGATGGCGGTGCAGCGCGTCCGCGATCACCCGGCGCGCGCCGTCCGGACGACCCCGCGCCGCCTCCGCGGTGGCGAGTGTCAGCACCTCCCCGAAGTAGCCGGCAATGTCGCCGTTCGCTTCGTACACCCGCATCGCCTCGCGGCGGTGGCGGGCCGATTCGCTCGCCCGGCCGCGGAGCAGCTCGACGTTGGCGAGGGTGCGGAGGGCCTCACCCCGATGGTCGGCGTCGTCCGGCGCGAGGGCCAGGAGCCGCCGCGCATGGATTTCGACCGAGTCGAGCGCGCCCGTGGCGGCCGCGAGGTAGATCTCCTCCCACTCGGCGAAGAGGTTGCCCGGGAACCGCCGCCGGAAGGCCGCGAGAGCCGAGCGGGCCTGGTCGAGCCAGCCGAGATTGATGCGCGCCTCGATCAGCCCGAAGTACAACGCCGTGATGCTCGAGTCGGCCTCCATCGCGCGGGCGTAGAGTCGCTCCGACTCCTCGAACTCCCGCAACCGGAAATGGAGGTACCCCGCGGCGCCCAGGACACCCGCATCGTGGGGCGTCGCCACGAGCTGCGAATCGAACGCGGCGAACGCCCGACGGAAGTCGCCGGTCACGACCATGTGGTACTCGGCCGTGACGAGGTGCCGCTCACGGTCGGTGAGCCGATCGCGGTGCCGGTATGCCCGAGCGGCCGCGTCGGCCATCGCGTGGGCGGGCCCCAGGCTGCCGTACAACACGCTCAAGCCCCGCCAGGCGAGGGCGAAGCCGGTGTCCAGTGCCACCGCCTCCTCCGTCAGCCGGCGTGCCTTGGGTCGATCGCCTTGGTTCAGGGCGATCTCGGATTCGGTCCAGCGCCGCAGCGCCTGGAGCGAACTGGTCGTCAGCCGACGCAGCGGCGGGGCCGCGCGGAGCACCCGCGACGATTCGCCGATGCGCTCCCGCAGTGCCCGGGTGACCCCGTCGATCGTCTCCAGCAGGCGAGTGCTGTCGGCGACCGTCTCGCGGACGGTCGCCAGCGGCGCCCCGGTCGCCGGAGCCACCAGCTGCGCCGAGATGATCCAGCCGGAACCCGTCTCAGAGACGCTGCCCCTCACCACCAGTCCGAGTCCTTCGCTCATCGCGAGCAGCTGGGCGAGCGAGTCGTTGAGCGGCCCACGCGGCTCTGGGTCGCGCATCCGCCGACGCGCGGCCTGCGCCGCCGCCGGGCTGAGGACGCGGATCACCGGGGACTGCGACAGCCCCCGGCGCAGCGACACGGTGACGAGGTCGGCCAGGAGGGAATCGCGCGTGTGGTTCTGGAAGTCGGCGACGATCACCCGGGTTCCGGCGGTGACTCCGCCGGTGGCCAGGAGGGTCGGCGTCGCCGGGCTCGCCGGCCTGAGTACCAGGGCAATTCCGAAACAGAGGAGGAGCAGGACCGCCGGTACCACCCAACGAGCGCGCGACGCAGCGCGGGGAGCGGCGGCCGGCGGTAGCTCGGGCGAGGGACGCGGGGGCTCGGGCGCAGGCCCTGGAGCGAGGGGCCTGGGCTCGGGTCCTGGAGCGCTGGGCCCGGGCTCAGGTCTGGGAGGAAGAGGCGCAGATGCGGCGGATGCGGTAGTCCCTCCCAGTTCCTCCTGCTGCTTCTCCCGGAGCGAGCGGGCTAGCGCGGTGGTCTCTGCGCCGGGCGTGGTCTGGTAGTCGGACGCGAGCCGCCGAGCGAGCCGCTCGTACACCTGAAGTGCCTGGACGCGGTTGCCTTGGCGTTCGAGAAGCTGCATGAGGCGCCGGGCGCAGCACTCGTCATCGGGATTGAGGTCGCAGGCCGCGCGCGCCGCCGCCACTGCGGCATCGAGGTCGCCCGCCTGCTCGGCGCTGCGGGAGAGGGCCGAGGCGGCCTGCCCTGCCGCCTGGTGCAGCCGCGACCGGGTGTGCTCGATCCACTCCTCCAGCTCGACACTCACCTCGGGCAGGTGCACCCCGCCGAGAAAGGCGTTGCGGTAGAGCGCCAGCGCCTGGTCGGGCCGGCCTTCCGCCACCGCCGTCTCGAAGGCGAGCGCGTCACACCAGAGGCAGCCTTCGCGGAGCCGCACCTGGTCGTCGGGCCGGGTCTCGATCAACCCTTCGCCCAGGGCGCGGCGCAGATGGTGCAGTGCCTGGCGGAGCGCCCGGCGTCCCTCCTCCTGACTCAACTCCGGCCAGAAGAGCGCGAGAAGCGTATCGCGGCGGTGGAACCCCCGCGGCTGCGCAAGGGCGAGGTAAGCCAGCAGGGCGAGGCGTTTCGGCTGCGTCGGGACGAGCCGCAGGACCGGCGGCTGTCCTTCGAGCAGCTCGAAAGACCCAAGCGTATGGAAACGAAGCATCTCGGCGCGTCGCTGGCCGCAGTAACGCCGGCCCAACAGCCCGGTAACATGCGACGGGTAGGCTTCCAACCTATCGGTTCACACCACCGCCATCAACTCGTCCCGGGCACCGCCTGTCCTGGGACCGGAGCGACCCATGCCGACGCCGGCTTGTAACCGCCACCTGCCGTTCGCCCTCGTCGCCCTGACCGCCCTGCTCGCCTCCTGTAGCGACGACGCCCCAACTGCCCCGACGGCTCGAGCTGTATCCGAGTCTCACACCGCCGGGCTGGCCCAGGAGATCAGGATTCTGGCGGCCGCGCGCGGCATCGGTCCGCTGGAGCGCCCGGCTCCGGTGCGACCCGAGTTGGTCCGGCTAGGCCAGGCGCTGGCCTTCGACAAGATCCTGAGCGGGAACCGTGACATCTCCTGCATGACCTGCCACCTGCCCTCGTTCGGCACCGGCGACGGGCGGAGCCTCTCGATCGGCCAGGGCGGCATCGGGCTCGGCCCCGCCCGCACCCACGCCGCGGGCGCGTTCATTCCGCGAAACGCCCCTCCCGCCTTCAACCTGCACGCCATCGGACCGATGTTCTGGGACGGCCGAGTCCTGGTGGACGAGCAGGGCCACTACCTCACGCCGGCCCGCCAGCGGGTCAACCCGCGCATCACTCGCGCCTTCGAGTTCGGAGCGCTGTCGGCGCTGCCGCTGTTCCCGGTGTTGTCGCGCGAGGAGATGCGGGCCGACGCGGGCAACGAGCTGGCCGCGGTGAGCGACAAGGAGACACAGGAGGTGTGGCGCCTGTTGATGAAGCGGCTCGGCCGAATTCAGGAGTACCGCCGGATGTTCGAGGCGGCCTACCCGGGCACCAGTTTCCCGCAGATGAGCTTCGGCCACGCCAGCAACGCCATCGCGGCGTTCCTGGTCGACCGGCTGGCCTTCAACGATTCGCCGTGGGACCGCTTCCTCGCGGGTGACGACGACGCCATGACCGAGGTGCAGCTCCGCGGGGCGCGGAACTTCCTGACCGCACGCTGCTCCATCTGCCACAACGGCCCGGCGTTCACCGACAATCGGTTCCACAACGTCGCCGTGGCCCAGTTCGGGCCTGGTCAGGGCGATGGGCCCACGGGCAAGGACGACTTCGGCCGCATGCGGGTCACCGGGCGACCCGAGGACCGTTACGCCTTCCGCACGCCTCCGCTCCGCAACGTGGAGCTGACCGCGCCCTATGGGCACGACGGGGCCTTCTCCAGCCTCCGCGAGTTCGTCGCGCACTACAGCGAGTCCGACGTGAAACTGAGGGCCTTCGACGGCAGCGGCCTCGAGCCGGCCCTGCGGGGCACGCTGCTCCGGAACTTCGACGACATCCTCGCGACGCGTGACCCGCTGCTGGAGGGGGTGGTCTTCGACGATGTCACGATCGACGAGGTCACCGAGTTCATGAAGGCGCTCACGGACCCGGCGGCACGGAACCTGAGCGCCGTCGCGCCGGCCACGGTGCCGAGCGGGCTGCCCGTGGATGGGCCCTGACAGGCGATCGCACCACCACGTGCTCACGGCGCGATAGACGTATCCCCGGCGCACAGCCAACTCGCCTGGTCCGCCGCATACCCGACGCGCGGCAGCACTCGCTCCGCCGCCAGCACCATTCCCCAGATGAGCAGCAGAAACGCCATGGCGTGGGCTGCTCCGCTCCGAAGCTTCCAGGACACGAGCGCTATCCAGAGGCCGGCCACCACCACCATCGACACGGCGCCGATATAGGCGGCGAGAGACCAGCCGCAGGTGCGGCCATAGGGCCACTGGGTCACCAGTGCGCTCAGGGTGACGCCGAGCGCTACCCGTGCCCAGAGAGCGATGGCTCCGGCACGGGAAGCGGTCGGAGTGGACGAGGAGACGCGGGTGATCCTGCGCTGCGGGGCGGAGATGGAAGGTGACGTCGCGACCGGGCGGCCGCCGCCGGAGAGCTGCGCGAGGAGGCGATCGACGTCCCGCGCGAGCGCATCCCCCTCGCTACCGCGTGAAGGCTTTGGCATCGTATCGCGAGGCCGCACCGCTCGTGCCACCGGACCCCACTGGAGCTAAGCGCGCGCGTGAGAGCCGGTTGACACGGGCGCGGATCGGATGCGACCCTGCAGTTCGCATGCGACGATGAATCGTGCTCTGCAGGGTGCTGCAGGAGGCAGGGCGCTGCACGAGACCGGACGCCCGGCGGCCGGGCGCCTATCAGGTCCTCGGCGGCTGCACCCTCGCACCGCTGCGACCCAGCGGTGACATGTTATGAGTGGATTGGCCGCACGCTCATTCCGCATCGATGTCGAAATAGGCTCCCTCCCGTTCGTCGGTGATCCGCGTCATAGCCGTGATGATTGTAGATCCTGACTATGCCCTGCCGGCTCATCGGGGCGTTCGCAAACCGGGCACAATGTCCGGACCGCGCCCCAGCCGGCATACAGCGGAGCCTGTATGCGCCCCACCCTCTGCACCCGGCCGCCGCTCGCCTCGGCCGCGGTGCTCGCCCTCCTCTCGGCCTGCGAGCCACGCAACCCTGTCGAATCCATCGAGACGACCGAGCCCGGCGGCGCCGCAGCGCTCTCCACCTACTTCCCTCCGTCCGAGGCGAACGGCGGCTGGCGCAAGACGACGGACCGCGCGCGCATCCGCGAGCTCGGGATGGACAGCGACAAGCTCGGGAATCTCGGTCGCTACCTCATGTCGCTGCCCTACGAGAACTATTCGACCGGCGTGAGCGGCTACAAGGCGTCCAACAAGGCCGCGATCGTCGTGAAGGGCGGCTGGATCGTGGGCGAGTACTACAACCAGGCGGGGGCCGATAAAGCGCTCTATTACACCGCCTCGAACGGCAAGACCTTCGCCATGCTCCTCGCCGGGCACATGGCACGGACCTACCCGGGACTGGAGTTCGGGCCCTCGAGCAAGCTGTACGATCGGCGGTGGCTCCCGGAGGGATTTCCGCTCACGGACAGCCGGAAGGCTCTCATCACGATCGACCAGGTGTTCCGCCACGCCTCGGGCATCATCCCGGAGGATCACCACCGGATCGCCTCGGGCGCGGTGCAGACCGAGTCGGACTGGAACTTCGCCCCGTTCACCGTAGGAAAGGACGCAGACTGGCCCCAGAGCGCTCGGCTGGCGTACGACCCCGGCAGCCCCTCGAGTTACCGGAGCGGCAGCACGTACTCGAGTGTCGCGTTCAACCACCTGAGCCTCCTCTTCCGCAACGTGACCGGTAAGGAGGCGAGCGACTACTTCAGACAGGCGATCCTCAACCGCATCGGCGTGGGACGGGTCGAGTACAAGCTCAGCCGAGGCATGGGGGATTACAGGTTCGCCGCGGCCGGCAACGCGTTGATGGGCGCGCGAGACTTCATGCGGGTGGGCTACCTGATGCTGCACGAGGGCGACTGGAACGGCCGGCGGATCTTCGCCTCCTCCTGGCTCCGCCGGTTCACCGGATCGACCGCCTACACCAACATCCGCAGCAACCGCGACTGCCGCTGGGGCGCGAAGTACCCGGCGGACCTCTACCGCACAACGGGCTCGGGCCTCAACTGGGTGCTGGTCGTGCCCTCGCTCGACCTGCTGCTCACGTTCAACGGCCGGACACCGGGATCGAAGCGCGAGGAGGTCGACCGGGTCTCGCTGGAACGGCTCTTCGCGGCCGTCACAGAGCGGTACGTCGCCTGCGACGGTACCGTGGTGAACGGAGGCTAGCGCATGCGCCGGTCTGCACGATCAGCGGCCTTCCCGGCCTCCAACGCGACGGCCCGCGTGACTGCACTGCTCGCCGCGACGCTGCTCGCGGTGACGTTGCCATCGGCGTGTGCGGGTCCGTCGGCTCCAACGGACGAGTCTATCGGCACGCCCGCGGCTGCCGATCCCGCGGGCTCGATCGGAAGCACCAGGGTCACGATCGAAGGCGGCCGGTTCAAGATCAACGGCGCACTCACCTACCGCGGAGCGGCCGCGGAAGGCTTGCTGATGAACGTCCGCATGGTGAACTCCGTCTTCGAGGACACCGGGCGGCCCTACTTCGATCCGGCGGCCAACACGGACGAGTTCGTCGGCCGGATGCGCGATTACGTCGCGCTCGGCGTGCGCGCCTTCACCGTGTCGCTGCAGGGTGGGTATCCCGGCTATGAGGGCGCCAGGAACTCGGCCTTCCTGGGCAACGGCGACCTGAAGCCCACCTACCTCACCCGCGTCGCCAAGGTCATAGAGCGGGCGGATGCCCTGGGCGCCGTGATCATTCTCAGCCTGTACTACCAGCGACAGGACCAGTACCTGGCCGACGAACGGGCCGTCCGGGCCGGTGTGGTGAACGCGGTGAACTGGGTCAGGAACAAGGGCTACCGCAATGTCATCCTCGAGGTCGCGAACGAGTACGGGCACCGCGGCTTCGACCACGGGATTCTCCGCTCGGACGCCGGTGTGGCCGACCTGGTCCGGCTGGCCAAGAGCCGGCACTCCAGCCTCCCGGTCTCCGCCAGCTACCTGCGCAACGGCCACACGACTTCGCGGGTCGCGGCGGCGTCGGATCTCATCCTGGTCCACTTCAACAACCTGGCGCTCTCCGACATCCCGGCGAGCGTGCGGGCGCTCCGGGGGGCCTATCCCGGCAAGCCTGTCGTCTGCAACGAGGACTCGCGCACCGGGTCGGCCGCGGCGTCCGCGGCCAGTGCGAGCGTGCAGGCGGGAGCCTCGTACGGGCTCATGGTGGAGCGCCGAAACCAGCACTACGACTTCGATTTCTACGGGCGGAGCGACGATCGGACCGCGTACGACCGCTATGTCGCCTTGACCAGGTAGTGCTCGGCCGCGGGCTCGCAATCAGCATTCGCCTCGTCATCGGCGGCGGCCTTCACCTCTACCACACCGGTCGCACCCGAGCACTGGAGAGCCCGGCGTACTTCTCGATCACCAGCTCCACCCTGCTCTCGCGGGCGGGTCGGAAGGGCCCCACCCAGTAGCCCCAGCCGGACTTCCTGACCACGAGGAAGAAATTCAGTCCCCGCACGCAGTCCGGCTGGCCGGCGGGGATCTCCAGAGCCTCCGCCGTCCCGGCAGGCACCGTGCCCAACCAGCGGGCATCTCGATTGCCGCAGAGGAGATAGACGTCTACCGGACTTCGATTATGGCTCCGGATCCACACGGGAGTCGACTGAAGCGGCGAGACGCCGCCAGGCGCACCCATGCTGGACCCGCCACATCCGAGCAACAGGACAGTGGACAACGCGACCGAGGCTCTCACCTTACCCTCCTTGGCTTGCCGGTGACGACCATTGGTGCCGGCAAGCGTACGCCGCTCGCGTTACCGCGGCGTGATCGCTGCGTGACCTGACCGGACCGCTCGTTGCCCGGCTCGGGTGCGGGCGCTAAGTTGTCGTTCCACGTCTTCTCCGCCTCTTCCAGCGTCGGGCCGCATGCTCCACGGCGGCATCACTCCCGAAGTCCGTCTCCTCGGCACCATGTCGGTGCGCGTGGGCGCCGAGCGGGAACACAGTGCGGTGCTGGCCCAGCCCAAGCGCTTCGCCCTGCTCGCCTATCTCGCGGCGGCCACCCCTCGCGGCTACCACCGGCGCGATACCCTGCTGGCTCTCTTCTGGCCCGAGGCGGACCAGGAGCATGCCCGGACCTCGCTCCGAAAGGCGGTCCACTTCCTCCGTCAGCAACTCGGCCCCGATCTGATCGTGAGCCGCGGGGACGAGGAGATCGGGCTCGCGCCCGCAGGGTGCTGGAGCGACGTGGCGGCCTTCGAGGAGGCGCTGGCAGCAGGGCGGTGCGACCACGCGCTCGAGCTGTACCGTGGTGATCTGCTGCCCGGGCTGCACTTCCCGGATCTACCCGACCTGGAACGCTGGATCGAGGACACCAGGACGCGGCTCCGGGAGCGGGCGGTCGCCGCCGCCTGGGCACTCGCGAGCGAGGACGAGCGCAACGGACGGCCGGCCCACGCCGTGCGGTGGGTGCGACGCGCCATGGAGCTGTCACCCTATGACGAGGAGGGCATCCGGCGGCTGCTCACGCTTCAGCTCCGGTCCGGGGATCGGTCCGGTGCCGTCCTGGCCTATGATCGGTTCGCGCAGCGGCTCTCCGTTGATCTGGACCTCGAGCCCTCGCCGGAGACCAGGTCCATCGTGGAGGCGGCCCGGAACGGTGGCGGGGCAATCGCCTTTCATGCACCGGAGGTCCTTGCTTCCGCACCCATCGCCGCCTCGGTCACGGCCAGATCTCCGAACGCCGTGCCGCCGACAACCACGTCGAGCTCCATTCCGGTGCGGCGCCATCGTGCCCGTCGAGCCGCGGTGGCGGCGCTCCTGGCGCTGGGCGCGACCTTCGCGGCAGGCGCGGTCTCATTGAGAATCGGGTCTTCACCACTTCCCTCCTCGCCGCCGACTCCGGTGGCCATCCTGCCGTTCGATTACCGCGGCACGCCGGACCTGGAATATCTGGCAGAGGGCATGGTCGATCTGCTGAGCACCAAACTCGATGGAGCCCCGGGTGTCCGTCCCGTGGACCCGCGCGCGCTGCTCGGGTTCCTGGGACGCAAGCCCGCCGGTGACGACCTGGCGCGAGGCCGGCGCGCCGCCGAGCACTTCGGCGCCGACCGCTTCGTGCTCGGGAGCATCATCGAGGCCGGGGATCGCCTCCAGGTCAGCGCCACCCTCTACGATGGGCACGGACGAGTCCAGGGGATCGCGGAGGCGCAGGGCGACGGCGAGCACCAGGTGTTCGAGATGGCCGACCAGCTCGCGCGCCAGATCCTCTCCGAGGTTCAGGAGAAGCGGCTGGAGCTCGCGAGGGTGGCCGACCAGACCACGTCCTCCCTGCCTGCCCTGAAGGCCTATATCGAGGGAGAGCGGGAGCTGAGAGACGGCCGGACGGCGGACGCGGCGGAAGCCTTCCAGCGCGCCACCGCGCTCGACACGTCGTTCGCCCTCGCGCACTACAGGTTGGCTCTTCTGGCGAGGGAGCACACCGTGGCCCGGGAGCACGTGCGGCGAGCCCTGCGCGACAGCGCGCGCCTGGCCGAGCATCAGCGCGAGCTGGTGAAAGCCTTCGCGGCGGCGCTCCGCGGCGAGCACAAGGTGGCCGACCGGCTCTACCGCGATGTGCTCGCCGCCCACCCGGACGACGTCGAGACCTGGTCCATGCTCGCCAACCTGATCGGCTATCGCGGCCCCCTGGCAGGGTATGCCTGGGTGGACGCGCGGGAGGCGTACGAGCGGGTGCTGGAGCTCGATCCGCGGAACGCCCTCGCGCTCTGGCACCTCGCCACGTTCGCGGCCTGGGACGCACGGCTGGCGGATCTCGACAGCTTCACGAGCCGCTTCCTCCGGCTGAAGCCAACGCCGCACCACGCGGGAAACATCCAGGGGCAGCGCGCGGTCGTGCGGGGAGACAGCGCCGGGATCGAGCGCTTCATCGCCGATCTCCGCGTGCGACCCGATCTGAGCGCGCAGATGGGCGCGGGCGTCGTCACCATGACCACCGGGGATCTCACCACCGGCCGGCGGCTCTGGCGTCTCATCACGGAGCCGACCCGCTCCAGGGACATGCGCGCCCTGGCGCACGTGACGCTCGCGAAGATCGAGCTCACCACCGGCCGCTGGGAGGCGGCCAAGGCGGAGCTGGAGCGCGCCGCAACCCTGGACGCGGCCTCCGCGCTCGAGCATCGGATCTACTACGCGCTCACCCGCTTCCTGACGCTTCCCCGCGCCGAGTTGCTCGGGCTGCGCGACTCCCTGGAGCGGCAGGACGCACCTCGTGGTACCGAGGATGTCGAGGGATTGGCGGCGATGCACCGCAACGTGCGGAGCTACCTCAAGCTCTATCTGCTGGGGATGTTGAGTGCCCGGCTTGGCGAGCCTGCCGCGGCGCTCGGGTATGCCTCGAGGCTCGAGACGGCGGACGGCTCGACGCTCGAAGGGGCCTTCGCGCACGATCAGGCCCAGCTCGTGCGCGTGGAAGTGGCATGGCTGGGCGGGCGGCCCGAGGAGGCGCTCGCGACGTTGGAACGGGCGGACTTCTGGACCACGCATTCAGCGTTGGACAATACCGGAGACTCGCCCTTCTTCACCCGCATTCACGAACGGTTCGACAGAGCGGAGCTGCTCTACCAGCTCGGGCGAGTGGATGAGGCACGCCAGTGGTACCGGGCGTTCACCTACGAGATGCTCTACCGCGCGCCCTCGCATTATCGTCTTGCGCAGATCCACCGCGCAAAAGGCGAGCACGGGAAGGCACGGGAGCACTACAGCCGGTTTGTCGAGCTGTGGCGCGACTGCGACCCGATGCTGCGGCCGATGTTGCAGCGCGCTCTCGCCGAGGGTGAGGTGCAGCCGCAGCCCTGAGACCCTCGAGAGGCTCCCCTATTCCACCCAGTCCGCGATAAAGATGTTGGTCTCCCCCTCACGCGCGGCGTTGCGGTTGGAGGCGAAGACCAGGCGCCGGCCGTCGGGGCTGAACATGGGAAAGGCGTCGAAGTCGGGGCTGGAGGTCACCCGCTCGAGTCCCGTGCCGTCCAGGTTGACCAGGTAGAGGTCGAAGTTCCGGCTCCGCGGATCCGGCTGATTGGATGCGAAAATGATTCGCTCCCCATCCGGGTGGAAGAAGGGAGCGAAGTTCGCCCCGCCGAGCCGGGTCACCTGCCGGGCGCCGCTCCCATCGGCATTCGCAATCCAGAGCTCCAGTCGGGACGGGCGCACCAGCCGCTGCTCCAGCAGCCGGAGGTAGTCGGCGGTGTCGGAGGCCGTCTCCGGGTACATCGCCCGCCACACGAGCCTCCTCCCGTCGGGTGAGAAGAACGCCCCGCCGTCGTAGCCCACCCGGCGCGTGACCCGCCGGACGTCGCTGCCATCCACGTTCATCGTGTACAGCTCGATGTCGCCGTCCCGGGTGCTGGTGAACACCACCCGCTCTCCGTCCGGCGACACGGTTGCCTCGGCGTCGTACGCGTCGTTGGTGGTGAGGCGCCGGAGGTCCGAGCCGTCGGCCTTGGCGCTGTAGATCTCGAAGTGCCCCAGCGGCCAGGCGTAGCCCTGCGAGCGGTCGGGCGGCGGAGGACACTCCGGCGAGTGCTCGAAGGTCGAGCTGTAGAGGATCCGCCGGCCGCCGTCGTAAAAGTAGCCGCAGGTGGTCCGGCCGAGACCGTTCGACACCCGCCTGAGCCCGCTGCCGTCCACGTCCATGATGTACTGCTGGTCGCAGCCGGCGTCGATGCTCTCCTGGCGCTGGAAGATGAGCTCGTCGCCGGAGGCGGAGAAATACGCTTCGGCGTTGTTTCCGCCGAAGGTGAGCTGGCGAATGTTGCGCAGGTGGCGCTCACCGGGCTCGGGGTCGACGAACACGGGTGCGGCCGCGGGTGGCCTGGAGCAGCCGAGAAGGACTACGAGCGCTGCCGCCCTGCGGCCCAGCCCGCCCAGGTGAGTGAGGATCGTCATGCTCGAACGTTCGGCCTGGTTGGGCAGTCCGGGCAAGGGAGGGCGCTGCGCCTTCGCGGTGGTTTGATGCCGGTGCCGGTTGACACCAGCCGTCCCGGTTGAAAGTTGCCCCTGCGAAGCTCCCGCCTCGCAGGACCACGAACAGTCCCCCGACCGCGCCGAGATTCTCGCCGACCCCGCGCCCAGCGCCCCCGGCATCTTTCTCGGCAGCGCGGTCACGCCTACGGCCTGCACCGACGGCAGTCAGGCCGACACCGACCGCGACGGGCTCGC
>DATABZ010000168.1:0-5884 GCA_036259315.1 Gemmatimonadales bacterium
CGGCGGTGCCCGTCATCCGGGAGTGGATCAACTCCAGGCTCCGGGCCATGGTGCGCGCGGGCCGGGACGTCGTGGTGGACGGGCGGGACATCGGAACTGTGGTGTTTCCGGACGCCGAGCTGAAGATCTTCCTCACCGCGAGTCCCGAGGCCCGGGCCGGTCGCCGGATCAGCCAGCGCGGCGGCGCCATGGATGCCGACGGCCTGGAGGCCGAAGCGGCCGCGCTCGCCGCGCGGGACCGGGCGGACTCGAGCCGGCCGGTCGCTCCCCTCAAGGCCGCGCCCGACGCGGTCCCTCTCGACACCACCGCCATGAGCTTCGCGGAGCAGGTCCGGTTCATCGTGGAGCTTGCCCGGCCCATTTTTGGGGGTCGCTGAGCCGGTTCCGGCCACCGGTTTCCGTCGCCAGGCGGCCTGCCCCGTGCCAAACGCTTGCAGTGACTTGCGTTGGGCGTGTAGCTGTGCTATCCTACCGGGCTTCCCCGCCCGGCACTTCGGCCCGCGGGGTCATGACCCCAGCCCGCGGCCCGTCGGCGCGGCGCACAACTCCAGGACGGTACGTTCCGAATGCTCGATCAACTTCAACCCTCGACCGATCACCAGCTCGCCTCCCCCAGCGGTCTCCGCGTCCGGCAGGACCTCTACGACGAAGAATATTCCGACGCCGATTACGAGCAGATGCTCTCGATGTACGAGGGCACCATGGCGCAGATCGTCGAAGGCGAGATCGTCAAGTCCAAGGTCCTCCGCGTCACCGAGAACGCCGTCATCCTCGACGTCGGGTTCAAGTCCGAGGGCTCCGTCCCGCTGGACGAGTTCAAGGACCCGCAGTCGCTCAAGGAGGGCGATGAGGTCGAGGTCTTCCTGGAGCACCTGGAGGACCAGGAGGGGGCGGTCGTCCTCTCCAAGAAGAAGGCCGACTTCATGCGGGTCTGGGAGAAGATCCGCGTGGCCCACGAGAGCGACCAGCCCGTCGAAGGCACCCTGGTCAAGAAGATCAAGGGCGGCGTGGTCGTCAATTTGATGGGCGTGGATGCGTTCCTTCCGGGCAGCCAGATCGCGCTCCGGCGGGTGCCGAACATCGACGAGCTGCTGGGCCAGACCTACGAGTTCAAGATCATAAAGCTGAACAAGCGGCGCCGGAACATCGTGGTGAGCCGCCGGGTGATTCTGGAGAACGAGCGGGCCCACAAGCGCGAGCACCTCATGAAGGAGCTCGCCGTCGGTCAGGTGCGGAAGGGCGTGGTCAAGAACATCACCGACTTCGGCGCCTTCATCGACCTGGGCGGGGTGGACGGCCTGCTCCACATCACCGACATGTCGTACGGCCGGGTCTCGCATCCCACCGAGATGGTCGCGATCGGCCGCGAGGTCGAGGTCAAGATCCTGGACATCGACTGGCAGCGCGAGCGCATCAGCCTGGGCATGAAGCAGCTCCAGTCCTATCCCTGGCAGAACGTGGCGGCCAAGTACCCGGTCGGCACCCGGGTGCAGGGCAAGGTGGTCTCGATCACCAACTACGGCGCGTTCGTCGAGATCGAGCCCGGCATCGAGGGGCTGGTGCACATCTCCGAGATGAGCTGGACCCGGAACGTCCGCCACCCGTCGAAGATCGTGAGCATCGGCGAGACGATCGAGGCCGTGGTGCTCAAGGTGGACGAGGCGGAGGAGAAGATCTCGCTCGGCATGAAGCAGACCGAGCAGGATCCCTGGATGGTGCTGCCGCTCAAGTACCCGGTGGGCACCCGGATCCAGGGCAAGGTCCGCAACCTGACCAGCTTCGGTGCCTTCGTCGAGATCGAGCCGGGCATCGACGGGCTGATCCACATTTCCGACATGTCGTGGACCAAGCGGGTCCAGCACCCGTCCGAGGTGGTCAAGAAGGGCGATTCGGTGGACGTCGTGATCCTCAACATCGACGCCGAGAACAAGCGGATCTCGCTCGGGCTGAAGCAGGCGGAGGAGGATCCCTGGCTGCGCATCGGCGAGACCTACCCGATCGGCATGGAGCTGCGAGGCCGGGTCGTGCGGCTGATGGACAAGGGCGTCGTCGTGGACCTGGGCAACGACATCGAGGGGTTCGTTCCCATGTCGCAGCTCGGCATCGCCAACATCGAGAACCCGGGCGACGCGGTGAAGGAAGGTCAGGCCGTGGACCTCAAGGTGCTCGAGGTGGACCCGATCCATCATCGCATCGTGCTCATGGTGACGAACTACCCGGACGAGCCGATCATCCCGCCGACCCGCCCCGCCGAAGTCGAGGAGGCGACGGCGGAGCAGGCGCAGCAGTAGCTCTCGCGGTGAGCGGAGAGCAACGGGGAGCCCGGTCCGGGCTCCCCGTTTTCGTGCGCTCCGGCGCGCTGTCGAGCCCTGCCGGAGACCGCTATCTTCTTGGGCCATGCCCGACCCCCGGCAGCTCCTCGAGCAACTCCACCACCGCCAATCCCTCGCCGAGCAGGGCGGGGGACCGACACGGGTGGCGCAGCAGCACAAGAAGGGCAAGCTCACGGCGCGGGAGCGTCTCGACCTGCTGCTGGACGAGGGCAGCTTCGTCGAGCTCGACCGGTTCGTCACCCACCGCTCGACCGATTTCGGGTTGGACCGTCAGGTGGTGCCGGGCGACGGCGTCGTCACCGGGTACGGGAGAATCGACGGACGCCTGGTCTACGTGTTCTCCCAGGACTTCACGGTCTTCGGGGGGTCGCTCAGCGAGGCCCACGCGGAAAAGATCTGCAAGGTGATGGACCTCGCGGTGCGGAACGGCGCACCGGTGATCGGGCTGAACGACTCCGGAGGCGCGCGGATCCAGGAGGGCGTCGCCTCGCTCGGCGGGTACGCCGACATCTTCCTCCGGAACACCCTGGCATCGGGCGTGGTGCCGCAGATCAGCGCCATCCTGGGCCCGTGCGCCGGCGGGGCGGTGTACAGCCCAGCGATCACCGACTTCATCTTCATGGTGCGCGGGGTGAGCTACATGTTCGTCACCGGACCGAACGTGGTGAAGACGGTGACGCACGAGGAGGTCTCCTTCGACGCGCTGGGCGGGGCCGACGTCCACGGCGGCACCTCAGGCGTGGCGCATTTCGCGCACGACACCGAGGCCGAGTGCCTCGACGCGATCCGCCGGCTGGTCGGATTTCTCCCGCTCAACAATCTCGACGATCCCCCCGAGCGCCCGACCGACGACCCCAGCGACCGCCGCGACGAGGCGCTGCTGGACCTGATCCCGGACAGCGCGAGCAAGCCGTACGACATGCACGAGGTCGTGTCGCGGGTGGTGGACGACGGGGAGTTCCTCGAGGTGCAGCGCGGGTACGCCGACAACATCATCACCGGCTTCGCACGGCTCGGCGGCGGACCGGTGGGCATCGTCGCCAACCAGCCGGCCGTCCTGGCCGGCGTGCTCGACATCAGCGCCTCGCTCAAGGCGGCGCGGTTCATCCGCTTCTGTGACTGCTTCAACCTTCCGGTGGTGACTTTCGTGGACGTACCCGGGTTCCTACCGGGGGTGGCCCAGGAGCACGGCGGGATCATCAAGCACGGCGCCAAGCTGCTGTACGCCTACTGCGAGGCCACCGTTCCCAAGCTCACGGTGATCACCCGGAAGGCGTACGGCGGCGCGTACGACGTCATGAGCTCCAAACACATCCGGGGAGACCTCAACCTCGCCTGGCCTTCGGCCGAGATCGCGGTGATGGGACCCAAGGGCGCGGTGGAGATCCTGTTCAAGGAGGAGATCGCCAACGCCGCCGAGCCCGAGGCGGCCACCGCCCGGCTGATCGAGGAGTACACCGGAAAGTTCGCGCACCCGTACGCGGCAGCCGCGCGGGGGTACATCGACGACGTGATCGACCCGCGGGACACCCGGCCGCGGCTGATCGACGGGCTCCGTACCCTGCGGACCAAGCGGGACCGCAATCCCCCGAAGAAGCACGGCAACATCCCGCTCTGACGGCGTGGGGCCGGAGGGCCTCGGGCCGTCCCCTAGCAGAGGTCGGTCCCCTAGCCAAGGGCGGGAAGGCATACCATCTTGAGACGTCCATGAGCCCGTGTCCCCCTCACGCCATGCTCAGTTCGCCGGCCCCGCGGCCGGGGCTTCACTGCGCCCTGCTCGGGGCGCTCCTGCTGCTGCTGCCGGCAGGGACGTTGGAGGCCCAGGGCGCGATCGATCCCAACGTCGCCCCGCGGGCCGCCGCGCTCGAGCGCGAGGGCGAGCGGCACATGGCGATCGACCTGCTTGGCCGCTACCTCGCGACGGCGCCGGACGACGGTCGAGCGTGGCTCCAGCTCGGCCGTTTCTATCTCTACGATGCCCGGGACTGGCACGTGCAGGGTCACCGTGGTGAGCCGGACGGCCGCCTCTATCTCGACTTCGCCGCGACGGCACTGGAGCAGTCCATCCGGTTGTCGGTGGACTCGGGCCTGATCTTCCGGGGCATCGTCGAGGTCGAGCGGGGACTGGTGCGGATGGAGGAAGTCGGCTGGGCCGAGGCCCGGAGCGGAATGGGCCGAGAGCCCGGCCCGCGGATGCCGCCCTACGTGCTGGAGCTGGGCCAGAACCTGCTCGCCTCGTGTCCGGCCGGCGGGGTGCTCCTTACCGGCAGCGAGCTCGAGGCGCTGTCGGTGTGGTACGGCAGCGCGGAACGACCCTCGCTCGACATCCTCCTGATCAGACCTGACCTCTACGCCACCGACTCCGTCTACCGCGATCGGATCGCCCGGACGATGGGCGTGGATCCCGCGCAGCCGGTGCAGCGCGCGCTGGGCGATGTGGCCTCGCGGCGCACCCTCTGCCTCAGCCCCACCACCGACAGCGCCGCGGTGCCCGCACTGCCGTGGGTGCCGTACCGTCTGGTGCGGGTGAGCCGCCGTCCGACACCCGAACCCGAGGCGATGAGCGTCACCGAGCTGCTCAAGGCGGCCCGGCAGAGCGGGTCGCCCTGGATCATGGACGTCCGCAGGGTTTACGACCGGGCCGCGGCCCACAACCTCCTCCTCTGCAGCAGCCTCCTCCTCCTCTACGGAGATACGCCACCGCCCGCCTGCCGGCCGTGAAGCGGGTGCTCGTCGCCAACCGCGGGGAGATCGCGCTCCGCGTCATCCGTGCCTGTCATGAGGAAGGGCTCGAGGCCGTGGCGGTGTACTCCGCCGCGGACCGGGCCGCCGCCCACGTCCGCGCGGCGGATCGCGCGGTCGAGATCGGACCGGCGCCGCCGTCCGAGAGCTATCTCCGGATCGACCGCCTGGTCGAGGCCGCGGTGGAGACGGGTGCCGATGCGGTGCACCCCGGCTACGGCTTCCTGGCGGAGCGCGCCGCCTTCGCCGAGGCGGTCACCGACGCCGGACTGGTCTTCATCGGGCCGCCCGCCGGCGCCATCCGCGCCATGGGGGACAAGACCGAGGCGCGCCGGCGCATGCGCGATGCCGGGGTCCCGGTGGTGCCGGGAGGACATGAGCCGGTGACCGACCCGACCGAGGCGCAGGGCCTGGCGAAATCGATCGGCTACCCGGTGCTGGTAAAGGCGGCGGCGGGCGGGGGAGGCCGCGGCATGCGGGTGGTGCGGGGGCCGGCGGAGCTCGAGTCCGCGCTGGCTGCCGCCGCTGCAGAGGCGGAGAAGGCCTTCGGCGATCCCGGCGTGTATCTCGAGAAGCTGATCGAGCGGCCACGCCATGTGGAGATCCAGGTGCTCGCCGACCAGGAGCGCACCGTCCATCTCGGCGAGCGGGAGTGCTCGATCCAGCGGCGGCACCAGAAGCTGGTCGAAGAGGCCCCATCGCCGGCGGTGGGGCCCGAGCTCCGTGAGTGGATGGGTGCGGCAGCCGTTGCCGCCGCTCGAGCGGTGGGCTACGTCGGCCGAGAGCAGGAACTCGCAGGTTCCGGCGCC
>DATABZ010000169.1:0-14192 GCA_036259315.1 Gemmatimonadales bacterium
ACGACCGCCTCACCGATAGGGTGTAACACCGAGCAGATACGACAGTTAGACAACCATCGAACTCATTGGGTCCAGGAAAGCCGGGAAAACTGGCTGCGTTCCCCCGGCCGGGCTCCGGACTTACAATAGGAACCCACAGTACCGATCCTCCGGTTCCCCGTCAAGAGCAACCCCTGCCGCTGGTCCCCATGACCTCCAACGCCGACCGCCTCGAAGCCTATCGTGCCAAGCGCTCGCTCGAGCGCACGCCCGAGCCGGCGGGCACCGTGGGGCGCGACGGTGACGGCCGCGGCAAGCTGTTCGTCGTTCACCAGCACGCCGCCCGCCGGCTCCACTTCGACCTCCGGCTCGAAATGGAAGGCGTGCTCCGGTCCTGGGCCGTGCCGAAGGAGCCCAGCTACGACACCCGCGAGAAGCGGCTGGCGGTGCACGTCGAGGATCACCCGCTGGAGTACGGGGATTTCGAGGGATCGATCCCGGCCGGGAACTACGGCGCCGGCGCGGTCATCGTGTGGGATCGCGGCGAGTGGATCCCGCACGGAGAGCCGCTGGAGGGCCTCGCCAAGGGCAAGCTGCTCTTCGAGCTTCGCGGCTACAAGCTGCGCGGCCTGTGGACGCTGGTGAAGATCAAGAAGTCCGAGAAGGACTGGCTCCTCATCAAGGAGCGGGATGCGTGGGCTGCGACCGATCCGGAGGAGCTGCCCCCCCAGTCGGTGCTCTCGGGTCTCACCGTCGAGGAGCTGGGCGAGGGCGGTGATCGGGGCGAGGTCATCCGGCGCGAGCTGGTCCGGCTCGGCGCGCCGCGCCGGGCCCTGGACCTGAAGGCCGTGAAGCTCATGCTGGCGGAGACGGCCGAGCGAGCGTTCTCGCGCGAGGGCTGGCTGTTCGAGCCCAAGCTCGACGGCTACCGGATCCTGGCGGCGCGCGTCGGCGGCGAACCGAGGCTCGTCACGCGCAACGGTAACGACTGCGCGACCAGCTTCCCCGAGATCCTCCGCGCCGTCGCCGCGCTGCCGTTCGACCGCGTGGTGCTCGACGGCGAGGTCGTCACGCTGGATGACGAAGGCAGGCCGAGCTTTCAGCGACTCCAGGGTCGCGCCCGCCTGAGCCGCCCCATCGACATCCGGCACGCCGCCATCAACACGCCGGCCACGTACTACGGCTTCGACCTGCTCGGCTTCGAGGACTTCGACCTCCGGCCGCTGCCGCTCGCCGACCGCAAGGCGGTGCTGCGGCGCGTGCTGCCTCCCGTGGGGGCGCTCCGCTTCCTGGAGCACGTCGAGGACGAGGGCGAGGCACTGTACCGGGAAGCGGAGCGGCTGGGGCTCGAGGGCGTGGTCGCGAAGAAGGTCGACGCACCCTACAAGGGCGGCCGCTCGCCCGCCTGGCTCAAGGTCCGCTCCCGGCTCACGGACGATTTTGTCGTGGTGGGCTTCACCGCACCGAAGGGCTCCCGCGGCGGATTCGGCGCGCTCCAGCTCGCGGACTACGTGGACGGTGCCCTCACGTACGCCGGCCGCGCGGGGAGTGGATTCAGCGACAAGCAGCTCTCGGAGGCGAAGCGGGCGCTCGAGGCGCAGAAGCGCGGCGATCCTCCCTGCACCGGACCGATTCAGGGCGCGAAGGAGACGACCTGGGTCGAGCCGACGATGGTGTGCGAGGTGGAGTACACGGAGTGGACCGAGGAGGGGCTGCTCCGGCAGCCGGTGTTCCTGAGGTTCCGCGAGGACAAGGCGCCGGAGGAGTGCGTTCGGCGCCGGAGGACGTCGCGAGCCAAGCACGGCGACGGCGGGCAGCCGGACCCGGTGGGCGAGCCCGCAGGCTCGCATCCGAGCCCTCGCGACGAGCCGCGCGTCGAGCTCACGAACCTCAAGAAGGTCTTCTGGCCCGACGAGGGATACACCAAGGGCGATCTCATCGAGTACTACCGCGCCGTCTCGCCCTGGCTCCTGCGGTACCTGCGCAACCGTCCGGTGGTGATGACGCGCTACCCCGACGGCATCGGCGGCAAGTCGTTCTTCCAGAAGGACGCGCCGGGGTTCCGCCCGGCCTGGATCCGGACGGAGCGGATGTGGAGCGAGGACACCCAGCGGGAGATCGACTATTTCGTCTGCGACGACGAGGAGTCACTGCTCTACGTGGTGAACCTCGGCACCATCCCGCTGCATCTCTGGGCCAGCCGGGCGCCGACTTTGGAGCGGCCGGACTGGTGCGTGCTCGATCTCGATCCCAAGGGCGCGCCGTTCGAGCACGTGGTGGAGGTCGCCCGCGCCGCCAAGGAGCTGTGCGACCGGATCGACCTCCCGGTGCTGGTGAAGAGCACCGGCTCCTCGGGCCTGCACCTGATGCTCCCCCTCGGCCGGCAGTGCACCCACGAGCAGTCGCGCTCGCTGGGCGAGCTGCTGGCCCGCTGCCTGGTGGACCGGCTGCCGGAGATCGCCACGATCGTGCGCCAGGTGACCCAGCGGGACGGCAAGGTGTACGTGGACTATCTGCAGAACGGCTCGGGCAAGCTCATCGTGGCGCCCTTCAGCGTGCGCCCGTTGCCGGGAGCACCGGTCTCGGTGCCGCTCGCCTGGCGGGAGGTGAACCGGAAGCTCGACATCCGGGGACACACCATCAGGACCGTCCCCGAGCGCATGCGCAGGCTGAAGCGGGATCCGCTCGCGGACGTGCTGGAGCTGTCTCCCGATCTGGGCGGGGCGCTGGAGCGGCTGATGGACGAGCTGCAGTGACTGACGCCGTCCCGGTGAACATGGAGATCCACGTCGGCGACAGCATCGGCAGCGTGTCGGCGATTCTCCTCCGTCCCAAGGATGCCTGGGCGGCCTACGTGCTCGCGCACGGCGCGGGAGCCGGCATGCGGCACCGGTTCATGGAAACCGTGGCGCAGGCGCTGGCGGAACGCGGCGTCGCGACGCTTCGCTACCAGTTCCCCTACGTCGAGGCCGGCTCGCGGCGGCCGGATCCGCCGGGGGTGCTCGAGGCCACCGTGCGGGCGGCGGTGGCGAAGGCGCGGGAGTGCGCGCCGGACCTGCCGCTCTTCGCCGGCGGCAAGTCGCTGGGCGGGCGGATGACCTCGAGCGCAGCGGCCCGGCGTCCGCTGGATGGCGTCCGCGCCCTGGCCTTCCTCGGCTTCCCGCTCCATCCCGCGAAGCAGCCCGGCACCGGCCGTGCCGAGCACCTGAACCGGGTGCCGCTGCCGATGCTCTTTCTCCAGGGGACCCGCGACGACCTCGCCGATCTGTCGCTCGTCACCTCGGTGTCCGGAGCGCTCGGCGAGCGCGCGACCCTCCACGTCGTCGAGGGAGCCGACCACTCCTTCGCCGTCCTCAAGCGCTCCGGCCGGACCGATGCCGAAGTGATGGCGGAGCTGGCGGACACGATCACGGATTGGTTCCGACGCCTCTAGATTGCGGGCATGACCAGTGACAGAGACATCGCGTTTCCGGTGCTCGAGCCTCCCGAGCTTGCCGCGCTCGCGGGCCGCGGCCGGACCCGGGACGTGCGCGACGGGGAAGTGCTCTTCGGCGAGGGCGACAGGAACATCGACTTTTTCGTGGTGCTCGACGGCCGGATCGAGATCGTCGAGCACTCCCGCGGGGTCTCGCACACGGTAGTGGTCCATCAGCCGGGGGAGTTCACCGGCGATGTGGACACGCTCTCCGGCCGGGCGACGCTGGTGGAGGGCCGCGCGGTGGGGAACGGGCGCGTGCTCCAGCTGGACACCGAGCAGCTGCGACAGGCCGTGGACGAGCTGTCCGAGCTCGGCGCCAAGCTTCTCCGGGCCTTCCTCGTGCGGCGCCAGCTGCTCCTCGAGGAGGGTTTCGAGGGTGTCCGCATCATCGGCTCGCGCTTCTCTCCCGAGGCTCACCGGCTGCGCGACTTCGCCGGGCGCAACGGAATTCCCTTCCGCTGGCTCGACCTCGAGACCGACGAACAGGCCGAGGCGCTGCTCCGTCAGTTCAACGTCCCGCCCTCCGCCACGCCGATCGTGATGAGCGCCGACGGCGAGTGGTACAGCAATCCGTCGCCCAGCGACATCGCGGCCTGTCTCGGGATGGTCTCGCGGATGGACGAGGGGCGGGTCTACGATCTCGTCGTGGTGGGCGCGGGTCCGGCCGGCCTCGCCGCGTCGGTCTACGCGGCGTCGGAGGGGCTCGACGTGCTGACCGCGGAATCCCATGCCCCTGGCGGGCAGGCCGGGACGAGCGCGCGCATCGAGAACTATCTGGGGTTTCCCGCCGGCATCTCCGGCAGGGAGCTGACCCAGAACGCCCTGCTCCAGGCCCAGAAGTTCGGCGCCAGGATCAACGTGCCTTCGACGGTCACGTCGCTCGGCATCGAGGGAGGCGAGCGCATCGTGACGCTGACCGACGGCACCCGTCTTCGGGCCCGGTGCGTCCTGATCGCGAGCGGCGTCTCCTACCGGAAGCTGGACGTGCGGAACTTCGAGGATTTCGAGGCCGCGGGCATCTACTACGCGGCCACCGAGATGGAAGCGAAGCTCTGCCGGGGTGAGGACGTGGTCGTGGTGGGCGGCGGTAACTCGGCCGGCCAGGCGGTGGTCCATCTCGCCGACTATGCGCGGCGGGTGCATGTCGTCGTGCGAAGGTCCGATCTCGGCGGCAGCATGTCCCGCTATCTGGTCGATCGGGTCGAGAGCCTGCCGAACGTGACGATCCACCGTGAATGCACCGTGACCGCACTGGAGGGGGATGGACGCCTGGGCGCGGTGCACATCCGCAACGGGGAGAGCGAGACGCGGCTGGAGACCAGCTCGCTCTTCCTCTTCATCGGCGCCGATGCCAACACCGAGTGGCTCCGCGGCTGCGTGGAGCTCGATCGCAAGGGGTTCGTGCTCACGGGAAACGACCTGCCGCCCGGTGTCGCCGAGAGCGAGCCCTGGCGGACGGCGGGCCGGGCGCCGTTTCTGCTGGAGACCAGTCTGCCGGGCGTGTTCGCTGCCGGCGACGTGCGGAGCGGATCGGTGAAGCGCTGCGCGTCTGCCGTGGGGGAGGGAGCGATGGCGGTGAGCTTCGTGCACGCCCACGTGGCTCGGCCCGCGGCGCTGACGGCGTGAGCGGCAGGGGGGCTGCCGTTGCGTAGATCGGTGGGAGATGCCCTTCGGTAGGATGCTGTTCCTCTCACTCCAGGCGCTGGGAGTCCTCGTCGGCGCCGCCGGCGCGCAGCAGCGCCCTTGCGACCCGCCGGCCCCACTGGGACCGAGCCGGGATCTCTACTGCATCGAGCTGGTGCCCGCGCCGGGCATCGACGGGGCCGCTGGCACGGTCGAGCTGGGCCACGTCCCCGGCCCGTTCACCGTGGCGGTCACCGCCGACGGTCTGCCGCGCCAGCGGCTGGTCCTGACGGTGTCCGGTCTGCCGGCGCCCTCCAGCCTGGGAGCGTTCCGCACCTACGTCGCCTGGGTGGCACCGCCCACCATGTATCCGATCCGGCGGCTGCGTGAGATCGCCGACGGACGCACGGTGCTCGGCGACGTGGACCTGGAGAAGTTCATCGTTCTCGTCACCGCGGAGGCCAACGCGAGCGGGGACGAGCCGGAGGGCCGGGTCGTGCTCCGAGGGCAGTCGCCCAGCACGCGGCTGTTTCCGCCCGATCTCCTCGAGTTTTCGCTCGGCAGAATGGGTCCCGCGGGGGGCACGGCGCCACACGACTCCACCCACGGAGCGCACGGCTCGGCAGGGAGCCCGCGCTGGACCACGGTCCCGATGCCCGCAGGGCTCGCCATGCTCCCGGCGGAGATGGCGCTCCGCCCCGAGGTGACTCCCTTCCTGCCCTCGGGCGCCGCCCCGCCCGCACGGCCGCGCGAGCTGGTCCGGGTCATGGATGGCGACACCCTCCGGCTCGAGGCCGGGCTGGTGCGGCGGAGTCTCAAGGGCAGGCCATACACGATGTACGCATTCAACGGCCAGTACCCCGGCCCGCTGCTCGAGGCGGTCCGCGGCTCGGAGGTCACCGTCGTGTTCACGAACCGCCTGCCGCATCCGACTACGGTACACTGGCACGGCATCCGCCTCGATCACCGGAGCGACGGCGTCCCCGATCTCTCCCAGCCGGTAGTACCGCCGGGCGGCTCGTTCACCTACCACCTGCGCTTCCCGGACGCCGGGATCTACTGGTACCACCCGCACGTCCGCGAGGACATGCAGCAGGAGCTCGGTCTCTACGGCAACCTGCTGGTGCGGTCCGATTCCGGTGCGGAGTACGGGCCCGCCAATCGAGAAGCCGTGCTGATGCTCGACGACATCCTCGTGGGCGACGACGGCCTGGTGCCGCTGGGCCTCGAGTCGCCGACGCACGCGCTGATGGGACGGTTCGGCAACACCTTTCTGGTCAATGGTGAGCCCGAATACAGGCTGAGGGTGGGACGCGGCGAGGTGGTGCGCTTCTATCTGACCAATACCAGCAACACCCGCACGTTCAATCTCTCGTTTCCGGGCGCGCGCACGAAGGTGGTCGCCTCCGACGTGGGCCCGTATGCGCGGGAGGAATGGGTGGAAAGCGTGGTGATCGGGCCGGCGGAGCGATACGTCGTCCACGTCCGGTTCGAGCGCCCGGGCCGGGCCGCGCTGGTGAACCGGGTGCGCGGCCTCGACCACCTCTACGGGAAGTTCTTCGCCGAGGTGGACACACTCGGCATCGTCGAGGTCGGACGGAGCCGGGAGGCGCGCGATCTCTCCCGAGCGTTCGCGACGCTCCGGACCGACACCGCCGCCGCCGCCGGGCTCGAGCGCTTCCGCGGTACGGCGGCGCGCGCACGTCGGGAGGCGCTGGTCCTGACGCTGGAAACGGACGGCCTTCCGCCGGTCACCCAACGGCTCATGCAGCTGGACTCGATCTACTTCTCGCCCATGGAGTGGAGCGGCACCATGCCCATGATGAACTGGGCCTCCACCGGCAGGCAGGTGCGATGGATCCTGCGCGACCCGGCGACCGGTCGGGAGAACATGGACGTCGCGTGGCGGTTCCGCCGCGGCGAACCGGTCAGGATCCGCCTGCTGAACCAGCGCGAGAGCTTCCATGCCATGCAGCACCCGATCCACCTCCACGGCCAGCGCTTCCTGATCCTGTCGGTGAACGGGGTGCCCAACGAGCACCCGGTATGGAAGGACACCGTGTTGCTGCCGGCCGGCTCCACGGTGGATATTCTGCTCGACCCCTCCAATCCCGGCCGCTGGATGCTGCACTGCCACATCTCGGAGCACCTCTCGGCCGGCATGATGACGCGTTTCGACGTGGAGTGAGCCACACCTCGACCCGAGAGTCCCATGCGCCTTTACCCGGTCACGTTCGTGCTCGTCGCCTCCTCCGGCCTCTCCAGCCCGCTCGCGGCCCAACGCCCCGACTCGCTCTCCGAGGAGGTGCGACAGTACGTCGCGGTCGATACCGCAGTCGTCGCGCTCGCCAACGTACTGCTGATCGACGGCACGGGCGGCGAGCCCCGGCGCGGCCAGACGGTGCTCATACGCGACGGGAAGATCGCCCAGGTAGGACCTGCCGGATCGGTGCGGGTCCCGGCGGGCGCGCAGACGATGGACCTGGCCGGGCATACGGTCATTCCAGGCATCGTCGGGATGCACGACCACATGTTCTATACCGCGGCGGGCGGACGCGCGGTGCAGATGTCGTACACCGGGCCCCGGCTGTACCTGGGATCCGGCGTCACCACCATCCGTACGACCGGCGGCCGCTCGCCGTACGCCGAGATCAATACCAGGCAGAACATCGACGAGGGCCTGGTGCCCGGCCCCCGCATCCACCTCACCGCCCCCTACATCACAGGGGCCGAGGGAGGCGGCAGCATGGCAGTGGTGAACTCGCCTGAGGCGGCCCGGCGGTTCGTGGCCTACTGGGCCTCGGAGGGAGCTACCTGGATCAAGGCGTATACCGACATCCGCCGGGCCGATCTCGCCGCCGCGATCCAGGAGGCCCACAAGCGGGGGGTGAAGGTGACCGGGCATCTCTGCTCCGTCAGCTTTCGTGAGGCCGTGAAGCTCGGCATCGACAATCTGGAGCATGGCCTGCTCACCGCCTCCGACTTCGATTCGACCAAGCGGCCCGACGTCTGCCCGATCCAGCAGGTGGGCGAGCTGGGCCAGGCCGATCCCGCCGGTGAGACCGCGAAGGACGTCATCGCCACCATGGTGAAGAACGGCGTCTCCATGACGTCGACTTTGGCGGTGTACGAGCCGTTCGTCGCCAACCGCCCCACCAGGGATGCGCGCACGCTGGCGGCGATGGCTCCCGAGCTGCGCGAGACGTACCTCCAGATCCGCCATCAGATCGACTCCTCCGGCCAGGGCCCGATCGCGGAGGAAGGGTTGAAGAATGCGATGGCGTTCGAGCGGGCCTTCGTGGCGGCGGGCGGGCTGCTCGCGTCGGGCGTGGACCCGACGGGCATGGGCGGTGCACTGGCGGGCTATGGTGACCAGCGGAACTACGAGCTTTTCATCGAGGCCGGCTTCACACCGGCCCAGGCGGTGAGGATCATGACCGCCAACGGCGCCCGCATCCTGGGCGTAGACCGCAAGCTGGGCACGGTACAGCATGGAAAGCTGGCGGACCTCGTCGTGCTGAAGGGCGACCTGTCGGCGGATCCCGCGGTGATCCGGAATCCCACGCTCGTCTTCAAGGACGGCGTCGGCTACGACCCGGCCAGGCTGGTCGCCTCGGTGCAGGGGAGGGTGGGCATCGACTAGAACGCCTGCTTCTTCCCGTGACTCGGGCCGGTGACCGGGGTGCGGTGGGTCACCGACGCGCACCTCCGGCGGCCGAGCACAGAAGTTACGCCCCCACCTGAGCCGGTGGTGACCTGTGGCGCCGCCACAGCGGCCCTGCGCGGTCAGCTTTGTACCTCCCTAGTACTTGAATGGTCACGAACGAGTTACGTGTCGGCACGGCGGGGCGCGTGACTTGCGCCTGCGTCGCGCTGCCTCTCGTCGTGATTCCAGCTCAAGTGATCGCTACCGAGTTCCGGCCGGCACCCGTGGGAGGGTCAGCGCGGATGTTCGCATCATCTTCGAAGTCCGGCGGAGTGGGCTTGACGGGCTCCGCTCCGCTCAGAGTGACACCGCTGGCAGCCGTGGTGTGCGCAGCAGCCCTCGCCGGATGTGCGGTCACCTCCTCCTCCTCGACGGTGCTCGCGCCCGAACCTGCGCCGGTCGAGGTCCGGATGACGCCGACGGTGATCTACGCGGGTCAGCAGACGGTGGTCGTCGTCCGAAGCCCGGGCGCCGACAGCATCGCGCTGGAATCGGAGAACCGGCTGGACCGGTACTGGAGTGCCGATTCGGTGCTCACCGTGGCGCTGACGTCCGACTTCGGCGAGGCCGCGCCGGCCAGCCGATACGCTCCACAATGGAAGGGCCGGGCGCTGTCGCATCTCAAGAAGCCGGTGCGCATCACCGCCTGCCGCCTGGGCCGCTGCCGCCAGTTCTACCACGAGCTCACGGTGAAACTGCCCGAGCGGAACGAGCGCGTGGTGGCGGTCACGGCCGGCTGGAGCTCGGTCTTCGCGCGCCGCACGGTCCGCGGCGGCGACCGCACGGTGCTGTTCGAGGACGCGCTCACCAGCGGCATCTGGACGCTCCAGGGGGAGTGGTCGGCGGGCAAGTGGAACGGGAAGATGCAGGGATTCGCCGGCTCCGACGATCGCGGCGCCTGGCTGGACCTGTCGCGCATGCTCAAGAGCGGCGACGGCCTGAGCTACGGGCTGGCGATGCACGCGGGAGTGACCCACAGCGACTGGCTGGACGCCGGCACCGCCCGTCTGCCGGCCGGCCGCACGGTGTATCGAGCGGGCATCGGGCCGAGCATCATGGTCAAGGGAATCACCGCGAGCTCGCAGTTCGGCATCTACACCGACGGCATCGAGACCCTGCAGGTCGCGAGCACCCGATTCTCGGTCAACGGCAATCTCACCTCGGTCCGGCATCCGATCACGCTCACGGCGGAGAAGACGTTCGCCTTCGGCAGTGGAGCCATCGTCGCTCGGCGCCGCGACGCGCTCGAGCGGCTCACTGCCGCCATCCGGGTGGTGGACGACTTCGCGCTCCAGGTCGGCATCAGCAGCCAACGCATCGCCTGGCCGGACGCCGACCCCTCCAACGACCTCCGGGCTTCCGACACGAGGATGATCCTGGGCGGGCAGTACACGCTCACCTGGTGACCGCCGGCTCCGGTCCCGGCTTGCGGCCGTCTCCCGACGAGCCCAGGCTTGAGCGGACCAGGAGGCTCGCGGATGAAGGACGCGCACGACCCGAAAATCACGCTGCTTCGAGCCGGCGCGGCCTCCCGGGCCGCCGGGCGGAGCGGGTCCTGGACGCTGCCGCCCGACCTGCGCGAGGAGGCGGCCCGGCGCACCCGCGCGGTCGCCCTCCTCTACGCCACCGCGTACTTCCTGATCGGCATGCTGCCGCTCCTGGTCACCGAGCAGGGGCGGACGCTCCTCTTCAGCCGCGCCATCCACTGGCTCCCGGCGACCGTCTCCATCGCGGACGCGCTCGCCCTGGCATGGCTGGTGGGCCATCCCAGGGTGCCCGCGAGCGTGAAGCTCTTCGCGGGCCTCGCGTTCGAGGTGCTCGGGAGCTACGGGATCGCCGCCGCGGAGTATCACGACATCGAGTCCCCGATCATGTACCGGGACTACGGCACCGGGGACTTCGGCCTCTCCTGGGTCTCGGTCTGGGTTCTCCTGTTCACGATCGTGGTGCCCGCGCCACCGCGGATCGCTCTGTCTGCCGCCGCGCTGTCGCTGTCGGCGGTGCCGGTGATGTATGCGGTGGGCGACAACGTCGCGCTCACCCCGTACGGCTACTTCATGAGGCTGGTGTTCCCGTACATGATCGTCCTGCTCATGGCCTACGTGGGCTCCCGCGTGGTGTACCGGCTCGGCGCGGCCGTCCGGGAGGCTCGCGAAATGGGCAGCTATCGGCTGGTGGAACGGCTGGGGAAAGGCGGCATGGGCGAAGTGTGGCGGGCGCAGCATCGACTGCTCGCCCGTCCCGCGGCCATCAAGCTCATCCGCCCGGAGGTGCTGGGCGCGGAGGACCCGTCGACGCGCGATCTGCTGGTACGACGGTTCGAGCGCGAAGCGCAGGCCACCGCGCGGCTGCGCTCACCGCACACGATGGAGCTCTACGACTTCGGTGTGGCGGACGACGGCACCTTCTACTACGTCATGGAGCTGCTCGACGGGTTCGATCTGGACAAGCTGGTCGAGCGATTCGGGCCGGTCCCACCGGCGCGGGCGGTGCACTTTCTCCGGCAGATCTGCGCCTCGCTCGGCGAGGCCCACGAGATCGGGCTGATCCACCGCGACGTGAAGCCGGCCAACCTGTACGCGTGCCGCTACGGCCGCGACGTGGACTTCATGAAGGTCCTGGACTTCGGGCTGGTGAAGCACCACAGAGGACCGGACGAAGACGACAAGCTGACCGCCGCGCACATGAGCCCCGGGGGCACCCCCGCGTTCATGTCTCCGGAGCAGGCGCTCGGTGAGGGCGAAGTGGACGCGCGAAGCGATCTGTACGCGCTGGGTTGCGTGGCGTACTGGCTGCTCACCGGCACCCTCGTGTTCCGGGGGACGACCGTGCTGGAGACGATTGTGATGCACGCGAGTCGCGAGCCCGACCCTCCGTCCCGACGAACGACGCGGCCGATCCCCCCCGATCTCGAAGCCATCGTGCTGGCGTGTCTCGAAAAGGACCCGACGAAGCGTCCGCAGACCGCCGATGAATTGGCCGCCATGCTGTCCGCCGCGCGAGTCGGCGAGGAGTGGACCCAGGAGAAGGCACGGGAGTGGTGGGACGCGAATCGCACCAGGCGGGCCGGAGCCCCCGCCGCAGCGAACGTCGTAGAAGCTCTGGAGGAGGTGGAGAGGGGCTGAAGGCTGGGTGGGGGGTCCCGGAGCGGACGTCGGCAGCGGTACGGTCCGCGGAGGGGACCCCCACCCAGCCTTCGGGGCGGAACCGGGCTCAGGCGAGCCCGCATGGTCAATCGGCCTTCCGCAGCGCCCTCCCGACGATGATGGTCACGTTGTCGGTACCACCCCCCTCGAGCGCGTCCCGCAACAGATCCTCGCAGACCTGCTTCGCCGAGGTCATCGCGCCGAGCCGCTCGCGAATGCGGTCGTCGGAGACGTGCGCGGTGAGGCCATCGCTGCAGAGCAGCAGCACCGTCCCCCAGGCCATGTCGAAACGCGTCACCACCGGGTCGGTGGCCCGGCCCCCGATGGAGCTGGAGAGTGTGTGTGCGAGGCGGGTCCGCGCGGCTTCGGCCGGCGAGAGGACGCCGATGTCCATGAGCTCCTGTGCCATGGTCTGGTCGCGGGTCACCTGGCGCAGCTCGCCGTTGCGGTAGATGTAGCAGCGGCTGTCGCCCACCTGGAGGAGATAGGCCCTGGGCCACACGCCGAGGAACAGCGTGAGCGTCGTCGCCATGCCCCGGTACTCGGGGTCCTCATCACCGCGACGCTTCACTTCCTCGCTGCACTGGAGTGCCGCCTCCTCGAGCGATCGGGTGAACTCCTGGTCGTCCTCCGTGCCCGTGGCGTAGTAGCAGCGCATCGTGCCGGACACGTACTGGGTCGCGGCTTCCAGCGCCACGCGGCTCGCCTCCTCGCCCTTGGCCCCGCCGCCCACGCCGTCGGCCACCATCATGAGGAACGCGAGCCGCTCGGGCCCGGGCACCAGCTGAGTCGGGTCGGGCAGACTGGTCCCGAAGACCATCATCTGCTTCCGCAGCGCGCAGATGAGGAAGTGGTCCTGGTTGTCGGGACGGACCTTGCCGATGTGGGTCACACCGTGGACGTCGATCTCGTCGTCGTACGGCTTGCGGTCACGGGCGTCGGGCGACGCCATCTGTCGGGCGGGCATGGGATCTCCGATTGTCCAAGCGACGCCCGCGAAATGTGGGATGGCGCCCGCCGATCGGCCAGGGCGGCTAGCGGCCGACCCGGAACAGCTCGGCGTCCGGGTTGGCGCGGCCGGCGAACAGGTCCGCCAGCAGCCCGGCCGCCACGTAGGCGAACACGACCCCGTTCGCTCCAGGCGCCAGCACGACGTAGCCGTTCGGAAAGTCGCCGGCCACGTCGATGTACGGGAGATCGTCCTCGCTCGCGGCATAGGCGCCGGCCCAGCTCCAGTCCACGTCGAACGTGACCTCGGGGAAGAGCTCGGCGAGTCTCGCCGCCACCCGGCCGGCCTGCTTGTCCTGGGCCCGCTCCAGCCGACGCGTGCCCTTGAACGGCAGGTCGGCCCCTCCCGCGATCACCCTCCCGTCCCAAGTGGTTCGGGCATAGAGGTACGGGCGGGCGGTCTCCCAGATGAGGCACCGGTCTTCACCCCACCCACCGAGCGCGGGCAGGGGCGAGGTGGCGAGGACGAAGGTACTGGTGAGCCGGACCGCCCGGCGGGGAACGAAGGGCGGGATGTTGCAGCCGGTCGCGAAGACCGCCTTCCTGGCCCTGATCCGCCAGCCGTCGGCGGTCTCGAGCAGCACGCCCTTGCGGTCGGACTGGTAGCGGGTGACGCCGGTCCGGTCGTAGATCTCCAGCCCGTCGCGCAGCCCGGCGGCGAGCAGCGCGTGGGTCAGCCGCAGCGGATCCACCTCGCCCGCCAGCGGCGAAAGCAGGGCGGCGGGACGCTCGATCGAGTAGCGGGAGCGGAGGTCGCTGGGCGTGAGGAGCTCCACCTCCAGACCCAGTTGCCGCCGCGCCTTCCACTCCCGCTCGAGCGCTCGCACGTCCTGCGGTCGCGACGCGAGATAGAGACTGCGCTTGGCTCGATAATGGGGGTCGGTGCCGAGCGCGCCGGCGAGCCGCCCGATCCCTTCGACGGCCTCGGCGCAGAGCCGATAGCAGCGCTGCGCCCGGGCGGCGCCGAGTCGCTGGCCGAGATCGGTGAGGTGGGTGTCCAGCTCGTACTGGAGCAGGGCGGTAGAGGCTCCGGTGCTGCCGTAGCCCATCTCTCGGCCTTCCAGCAGCACCGTGTGAATGCCTTCTTCGGCGAACCGCCGCCCCACCATGGCTCCGCTGATGCCGCCGCCGATGATCGCGACATCGCAGCGGCGATCCTGGTCCAGCTTGGGGTACGTGGCCTTCAGCCCGTCCTTGACCAGCCAGATGGGGACACCGGTGGTGAGGTCCATGTCCCCAACCTAGCGCGCTA
>DATABZ010000170.1:0-32768 GCA_036259315.1 Gemmatimonadales bacterium
GCGCCCCCGATCTCTATGCCCTGGCGCGGATTCGAACCGCGACGCCTTTCGGCACTACCCCCTCAAGATAGCGTGTCTACCAGTTTCACCACCAGGGCGTGAGCCGAGCAAGATAGCGGCCGGAGAAGGGGGAATCAACCCCTGCTGTTCGGCAGATAAGTCGTTGGCCCCGTTGCCCCTAGGACCTTCCCACGGAACGTTCCAGGCCCCTCATCGGAGCGCCCCGTCGCCTCACGGGAACGTCACGCGCATCGGGTAGGGACTCCCCGCGACAGCCGTTCCCGCCAGGGTCACGCTCACCAGGTGAGAGTCCACCGACAGGGTGAACGACCGAATCGTGGCGGAGTAGGTCCCATCCCCGTTGTCGGTGAGCTCCAGCGGATCGCCGCCGTCGATCCGCAGCTCGAACGGCTCGCCTCCGCGGCCCACCACGTTCCCGAACTGGTCCCGGGCCGTGATGGTGATGACGAACGTGGAGAAGATCGACACCGAGCTCGGCACGTCCGCGCTGCTGTGCGCGGCCGACGTCGGCCCCGCCTGCACCCGGCTCGTGAACGGCGAGCCCGCGAGCGCCGCTCCCGACACCCGGATCGCCACCTGGTCCGTCCCGGCCGCCTCCGGGGTATAGCTCGCGGTGTAACGCCCCCCGCCCTGATCGCCGGCCGCGATTCCGCCGATGTTGTTGGCACCGCCGATCGTGATCCCGATGGCGTTCGCCTGACCCGACGCCGGGTTCCCGAGGGCGTCCTTCAGGTGGATCTCGATCGTGGTCGCCACGCCGGCCTGACCGTTCGGCACCGTCGCCGTGCTGCTTCCCGCCGCCGCCGGGCCGGGCTGCACGGTGACCGTGGCGCCCTGCGCGAGCTCCACACCGCCCGCGGTTGCGGTCACGGTCCGAGCGCCCGCGGCAGTCGAGCTGAGACGCCCGCTGGCGACTCCGTTGGCATCGGTCGGCTCGGCCGGCTGGGTGAGCGTGTTGCCGGAACCGTCCACGGCGAGGGCCACGGGGACACCCTCGATCGGGTTCCCGAATGCGTCCCGCACTCGCACCGTGATGGTGGCCGCGCTCGCGCCGTTGGAGGCGGTGATCGTGGCGGGCGAGGCCTCCACGCTGCTCTCGGTCGCGCTTACGCCGCCCGAAGTCGCGGTGGCGCTGAAGACGACCGGGCTCCCGCTCAGATCCTGGCCGGACACCTCCGCCACGAGCTCGTTCGCGCCGGCGCTGGTGCCGAGCCTCCACGCACCCACCGCGGCGACACCGTCCCTGTCGGTCACCGGCGTCCCACCGGAGACGCTCCCGCCTCCCTCTGTGACCCGGAACGTCACTGGAATGCCGCTGAGCGGATTCCCCTCCTCGTCCCGCACGCGCACGGCCGGCGGGATCGGCACCGGCTCCCCCACGGGCGCGGTCTGGTCGTCACCTGCGACCGGCTCGATGGAAGCCGGTACGCCGACGCCCAGGGCAATCGGCGTGCTCGTGGCTGGTGCGAAGTTCTCCGCCGCGAAGATGAGCCGGCGGGTCCCGGGCTCGCCGCGGATCGCGAGGTCGGTGAACGCCACCTCGCCGGCCGCGGTGCTGGTCGCGCTCGTCGAGCCGGTCAGCGAGCCTCCACCGGAGGCGATCTGCACCGTCACCACCACACCCTCGCTCGCGATCGGCGTGCCGTCTGCGTCCTGCAACTGGAGCGTCGGCTGCGGCACGAGGGGAACGCCCGAGGTGGCGATCGCGGGCAGCTGCGACGTGATGACCAGTCGCGCGGTCAGCGCCGTGCTGGTGAACGTCGCCGGCGGCTCGAGACCCTCCACCATGGCAATGGTGAAGTAGGTAGCGGGCTGCGGCCCGAGGGTCCGCTCGGTGCTCGCGCGGCCCTGCTGGTCGGTAATGCTCTCCTGTGGATTGACGCTGCCGCCGCCTTCGGCCGACCAGCGGACCGCCACCCCGGGGACGGGATCGCCGAACCGATCGAGCACCCGCACGACCAGCGACTCCCCCAGGGCCTGCCCCACGGTGCCGTTCTGCCCGTCGCCGTCGAGGATCTCCAGCTCCGCGGGCTCGCCCTCGTTGGGCAGGGTGAGATCATCGCCGCCGCACGCAGTCGCGAGCGCGGCGAGTCCAAGTGCAAACCGGATGGTGGAGCTCCTGCGCGCCATCAGTCCTCGACGTCGAACGGTTCGCTGTCTACGGAGCCCAGCTCGGGACGGCCGCGCGCGGACGCCCGCAGCCGGAAACCATCTTCTTCCTTGTCCACCTCGAGATCCGGGAAGACGGCGACACCGTTCTCGGTGCCGCGGGTCCGCTCGCCCTCGAGCTCCTTCGAGCCCTTGTCGTCGTCCTCCAGGATCAGCTCGAGCTCGATCTCGACCCCGGACACCGGCACCACCTCACCATCGGCGTCGACGATACCTACGGCCACGGGCGGTGAGATCACCTCGCCCTCCTCGGTGTCCGACGGCTGCACGATGAACTCCAGATGATGGGCCTCGGGTCCGGGCTCCGGCTCCGGCCTCGTCAACGTGACGTTGACCTCTGCCGTTTCGCTGATGGCCACCCCATTCACCACAGCCGAGATCACCTTGGTCTCGGGCACTATCGCCTGGAGTGTGCCGATCGCCACCCCATCCGAGCCCGTGGGCGCCGGAGGCTGCGTCAGCACGTTGCCGGTGCCCGTGACGGCCAGCGTCACCACGGCTCCTGGCACCGGGTCGCCCCGTCCATCACGCACCCTGACGGTGATGACGGACAGACCGGTGACGACCTCGATCGTCTCGGGAGACGCGGTGACGTCCGAGCGCTCGGGGCTTGGTTCGCTCCCGACCTCCTCCACCGCGGTTGCCGTGAAGCTTACCACGGGGAGCCCGGCGCCCACCACTTCCGCCCGGACCCGCTGCTCGCCCTCCTCCTCGCCGAGCACCCACTGGGCCGAGGCCTCGCCATCCGCTTCCGTGATCGCGGTGTCGGGCGAGGTCGCGCCACCCTCCGCGCCGGCACCGAGCTCAAATGCCACAGTGACGCCTGGGACCGGCCGCCCTTGCGCATCGGTCACCTTGGCGACGATGGGCTTGGGCAGCTCGGTCCCGACCAGGCCGGTCTGGCCGTTTCCGCCGGCGGGCTCGATCCCGGCAGGGATGGCGTCCTCCGGAAGACCGAGATCACCCCCACTACAGGCCACACCCGGCAGCAGACACAACGAAGCGATCAGCGCAGGAACCGTGCGCATGGCAATCACCTCACGAGAGGGCGCAGCTACTGGAATCGGAGGATCAACCTTACAGTCCGGAAGGCCGGACCGATAGGGTGTGGATCACACCGATCTGCGGTGCAACTTTTGTCAGTGCATGGAGTTGCAGCGGTGGGACGCTAGGGGCCGGCCCGGTTCACGATGATGACCACGGTGCCCCTCGTCGCGACGCCGCCGGCGTTCGCGTCGTACGTGAACCTGTCCTCACCCCAGTTCCCCGGATTGGGCAGGTACTCGAAGGAACCGTCCGGCCTCAGGTCGAGCGTGCCGTGCTGCGGCCCGTCGGCCCGTGATGCGGTCAATGGATCTCCATCCGGGTCGAAGTCGTTCGCCAGCACGCCCTGGCTCGCAGGCACGCTGAGCGTCACGCCGCCCGTCGCCGAGTACGCGTCGTCCCTCGCGGTGGGAGGCGTGTCGGGCGCCACGACCCTGTGCGGCTCGGTGTCCGAGCTCTCGGTGTACAGGGCGCTGCCGACGAAGGTCGCGGTCAGGATTCGGTTGCCTTCCGCCTCCAGCCTGATGTTGCAGCGGCCCTCCGCCACCGTCGCGCTGCACGTCTCGGGACCACCCGACGTAGTGACGTCGACTCGCATGCTCCCGGGAGGCGCGGCGCCCAGCGTCGTGACCTCGAAGACGACCGTGACATCCTCGCCCGGTGCGGACTCGTCGGGAGCATCCGACACGATTCGGATCGCGGTTTCGGCCGGATTCACGTCGATGCCGTTCGAGGTGGCGCTGGTGAACCCCGGGGCCGCGAAGATGATCGAGTGCATGCCCACGGCGCCGGTGATCGCGAGGTTGGTGAACGTCGCTCGGCCGTCGCCATCGGTGGTCTGCGTCGTGGTGCCGCTCAGACTTCCCGCGCCGGTCGCGATCGCCGCCGTCACGGTTACGCCCGCCGTCCGGACCGGATTGCCGGCGGCATCACGCACCTGGATCACCGGTTGACGCCGCAACTGCACTCCCACCTGGCCGCTGGCCGGAGGCTGGGTCACGATGCCGAGCACGGAGGCGGGCCCCGGCGTGGACGTCGCCTCGAAGTCGACCGAGCCCGCTCCCTGGACCGATGCCCTCACCCGCTGGGTGCCCACCGCGGATCCCAGGGTCCAGTTGGTGGAAGCGCGGCCATCGGCGCCGGTCGTGGCGGTTCCCGGGGAAACCGAACCACCACCCGACTCCACGCTCCACCGCACCGTAGCCCCTGGCGCCGGGTTGTCGTTCTGGTCGAGGACCTGGACCACCAGGGCTTGACCGAGCGGGCTTCCCGCCTCGCCGCGCTGATCGTTGCCCGACACGATACGGATCTCGTCGGGAGCCCCTCCGGTCGCGGTGGCGCTGAACACGGCCTGGCCCACACCCGACACGATCGCCTGCGCGGTATTGGCGCCCACGTTGGAACCGAGGGTCCAGCGGGTGGCCGCCCGGCCGTTTCCGTCCGTCGTTCCGGTCGCGGGGTCGAGCGAGCCGCCGCCCGCGGTCACCACCCAGGTGACCGGGGCGCCGACGACGGGGTTGCCGTCCTCGTCGACGACCGCCACCACGAGATCGTCGGGCAGCGTCGTCCCCGGTGGAGCCTCCTGGTTATTGCCCGACACGATCGACACCCCCGACGGACTCCCGGCGGTGGCCGTGTGCGTGAAGATGACCGGCGACCCGGCGAGGCCTTCTTCCGAGCTGGCGAGCGTGGTCTGGGTGCCCGCCGTGGGCCCCAGGGTGCGGGTGACTGAGGTCCGCCCCTGCGCGTCGGTGACGGTCGAGACCGCGCTGACGCTTCCCCCACCTTCGGCCGTCCAGGTGATCGTGACGCCCTCGGTCGGGTTGCCGAAGGGGTCGGTCACCTCCACGACGAGGGGGTCCGGCAGCTCCGTCCCGACCACACCGGACTGCTCGTCGCCGGAGACGAGGGCGAGCCCACTGGCCGAGGCCGCAACTGCCGTCACGGTGAAGGTCGCGCGGACTTCGGCAGGGCTTTCCGGCGCGATCACCCGAACGGTTCCGGAGGCGTCGCCCACCTGGGAGCCGAGCGTGATCTGGGCGCTGCCCAGGCCCTGGCCATCGGTGCTCAGCGTATCGGGCTCGGCGACGGCGCCGGAGAGCTCGACCACGACCGTGGCGTCGGGCACCGGCCGGTCCGCGCCGTCGAACACCTGGACGACGAGCGATTCGGGGAGGACCTCGCCCACCCGGCCGCGTAGCCCGTTGCCCTGCTTGATGGTGATGGATGCCGGTTCCCCTTCGGTGGGGAGCACGAGATCCCCACCGCCGCAGGACAGGAGCGCGGCGGAGGCGAGACCGACTGCGAGGATTTGGGGGTAGCGCATCAGAGAAGAGGATAGCGCCGATTTCCGCGGCGGACTAGGACTCAGGTCACAGGACCGGGGCGGACGGGCGGACAGGGGACGGGCGGACGGGCGGACAGCCGGCCTGGCGGAGGGCGGCGCCTGCTATCGAAACACAGCCGGGAGGCTACGGGTTGATGGTGATACGAAAAGTCTGAGGCTCGCTGGTAGCGCCCTCGCTGTCGCGCGCCAGCACGGTCACGCCGATGACGATCGTGTCGAGTCGGAGGCTTGGTCGGTAGGTGAGAGTGCCGGTGGTCTCATCGATCTGCGGTGGCGTCTGGAAGGCAGCTGCATTGGCGGGGTCGTCCAAGGTCACCTCAAGCTCTACCGTCTGATCGCTCTCGTTGGGACCCGGGCTTATGCCGGTCGCCCAGCCCTCATGCGAGGCGCCCAGCACCGAGGAGAGCAGCGAAGAGGTCGAAACGTCGGACCCGGCGGAGACGGTGGGAGGGTCGTTTACGGAAGTAACGGTGATGGTGACAATCGCCGTGTTCGACACCGCCTGCCCGTCGCTCGCACGATAGGTGAACGTGTCGTCGCCGGTGAAGTTGTCCGCGGGCGTGTAGGTGAAGGCGCCGCTCGGATCGAGGTCGAACGCCTCGGCGTTGGCCGGGCCCGCCACGAGCTCGGCCGTCAAGGCGTCGCCGTCGCCATCGCTGTCATTGCCGAGCACTCCATTGGCTGCGACGCTCAGCGTGCCTTCCTCCTCGACGCTGTAGGTGTTCGCCTGTGCGGTCGGCGGCACGTTGGCCGCCTCGACGGTGTAGGCGAGCGCGTCGGATGTGCTCGGGCCGAACGTACCGTCGCCCGGATACTCTGCCGTAATCGAGTGGGAGCCGACGGGAAGGGTGCTCGTCTGGAAGGTCGCCACCCCGGCACCGCTCAGACCGCCCCGGCCGAGCTCCGCCCCATTGTCACGGAAAATGACCTCTCCAGTGGGTGTCCCCCCACCATTGGTGACCGTGGCCGTGAAGGTCACCTGCTGACCTTCAGTCGACGTGCTGGTCGGCTCGGCCGTCAGCGTTGTCGAGGTGCTGGTTGCCGAAGCAGTCGCGTTGAAGGTGACACTCCCGACCCCACTGACCGTAGCGGTCAGCGTGTAGTCGCCGGCTGTGCCACCAAGCGTCCAGCTTTCGACGGTCGCGACGCCGTTGGAACCCGTGGTCACGGTCGCCGGCGCCACCGCCCCGCCGCTGGCGCCCACCGCGAACTGGACCTGCACTCCAGCGACAGGATTGCCGCTCACGTCCTCCACCCTGACGGCCGGATCGACACCGACCGCTTCCCCGACGCCCGCCGTCTGATCTTGTCCTGCCGCGATCTCGATGGACTCCGCAGGGCCGGCGGTCAGCTCGATGGATGCCGACTCCACCGGCGTCAGCGCGCCGGACGAGAAGATCAGACTCTTCGTCCCCACCGGGCCAGTGATTCTGAGACCGGTGAACGTCGCGGTCGAGCCGCTTCCGGTGGACGCGGTGAGGGTGCCGGACAACGTCCCGGTTCCTACGCCGAGGTCCACCTCGATCGTACGGCTGCCGGTCACCGGATTGCCGGTGGCGTCCACGACCTGCACTGTGGGCTGCTGCGGGAACACGGCCCCGTTCTGCACGGTAGCCGAGGGCTGCTGCACGACGACCAGGCGGGTCGCGCCGCCGGCGGTCACCTCCAGGAGGTCGGTCGTCGCCGAGGCCAGCGGCACGCCACCGATCGACCCCGTGAAGATGAGACGGTAGTCGGTATCCGGCGCGCCGGTGATGCGCAGGTTGTTGAAGATGGCGAGCCCGCCGGCGCCGGTGTTGCGCTCCTCGTTCGTGAGGGTCGCCCCCGGCTGTCCCGAACCTTCGACGATGGCGGCCGTCACCGTGACACCGCCGGCGGGAACCGGATTGCCGAAGGCATCCTGCACCTGAACCCTCGGGACCGGCGAGAATACCTCGCCGCTGACCGTGGGGCTCCCCGGCTGCACCGTGATCGCGAGCCGAACCGGGGCGCCGACCGTCGCGGTGGAGGTGAAGGTGATCGGCGAGCCCGCGAGGCCGTCCACGGCGGCCGTGGTCCTGTACGTGCCGATGGCCGTGCCGAGCGTGCGCGTCATCTGGGCCAGACCCGACGCGTCGGTGCCGGACGTGGCGGACGCGACCGACCCGCCGTCCTCCGCCGTCCAGTTCACGGACACGCCGGCGACGGGATTGTTGTTCGCATCCGTCACGCGCACGACCAGCGGGTTCGGCAGCGCGGCTCCCACCGCGGCCGTCTGGTTGTTCCCGCTCACCAGCGCGATCCTGGTCGGGACGTCCGCGGTCGCGCTGCCCGAGAAGACCACCGGCGGGAGCCCGGAGAACACCGCGTTCACCGTGTACTCGCCCACCGGAGCCGGCAGGGTCCACCGCGTGGCAGCGAGGCCGTTCGCGTTCGTCGTGGTGTTCACCGGGCTCACCGAGCCAGAGCCGGCGGGCACCACCCAGGTGATGGGCCGCCCGCCAATGCCGTTCCCGTTGGCGTCCTCCAGCCGGACCACGAGATCGTTCGGGACCTCGAAGCCGCCCGGCGCGCTCTGGTCGTCGCCTGAGACCATGACGAGGACGGTGGGATTCGCCGGCACCGCGGTATGCGTGAACGTCACCGGGGACCCGGCGAACCCCTCCACCGCTGCCTGCGCCGACTGCGCGCCCGAGCCCGGGCCCAGCACCCGCTCCGCCGCCGCGAGTCCGTCCGTCCCGGTGAGCACCGTGGCCGGCGAGATGGAGCCGCCACCCGACACGCTCCAGGTCACCTCTACGTTCGGGACCGGGTTGCCCAGCGCGTCGGTCGCCTGCACGACCAGCGAGTCGGCCAGCGCGGAGTTGACGGGTCCCGTCTGCTCGTCACCGGCCACCTCGACGAGCACGCTGCCACTCCCCGCGATAGCCGTAGCGCGGAAGGTCACCTCGAGCAGCTCGGAGGAGCCGCCCTGCTGCGTGCGGGCGCGGAGCCGTTGGTCGCCTGCCGCTGGGCCCAGCGTCCAGTCGGCGGCCGCGTGGCCGGTGCTGTTCGTGGCCACGGTCCCCGGTGTGACCGAGCCGCCGCCGCTCTCGATCACGAACGCCACCTCCTGGTTCGGCACCGGGCGATCCTGTGTATCGGTCACCCGAACCAGGACCTGCTGGGCCAGCGGGGCGCCGGCCGGCCCGACCTGCTCGTCGCCGTCCACGATCTCGAGGTTCGCCGCCTCGCCCTCCTCAGGCAGGGTCACGTCCCCGCCGCAGGCGGCGGTGAGCGCGGCGAGGAAGAGAGCCACCGGGTAGGCGTAACGGGAAGACGACTTGGTCACAGCTGCTCTGGGCGTCGAGTAGGGGCCGAAAGATCCTGCACGGGGGAGGAAGAAAGCAGGTTGCATGCCGGAAGGCGAGTCCCGGCGCGTGACCTAATCGCTTGCGGTACCGCGACTTCATCTCGCCGGTGCGCGCGTTGTGGCACGACCGCCACGGGGCTCGGTGCCCGGACTGCGGCTAGAACAGCACCGTGGCCGTGAACGTCACCGGCGAGCCGTGGGCGCCCTCGACACGGGCGGTCAATCTCTGCAGGCCGATCCCACTGCCGAGCGTCCAGACCGCAGCGGCCTTTCCCTCCCCATCGGCCGCCCCGGCGCCGCTCACCTCTCCACCGCCTCCCGTCACCGTCCACTCCACGGGGGTGCCGGGGACAGGATTGCCGAAATGGTCCACGACGAGCACCACCGGGTTCTCGGCGACGGCTTCTCCTCGCCGGCCCGGCTGACTCAGGACGGTGAGCGCGCGAAGCGTATCGGGCTCGCCCGCGTTCGCGGACGCCTCGAAGACCGCGGTCGGAGGTGGATTCGGCTCCGCCACCACCAAGCGCGCCTGCACCTCGTACCGTCCCGCCTCCGGCCCGAGCACCAGGTGCGCGATGGCACGACCATCGTCGCCGGTCACGGCCGTGTCGGGATCCAGTCTGCCGCTTCCGGCGTCTCCCGCGAGAACGAAGGCGACTTCGTGGCCCGGGATCGGCGTGCCGCCGGACTGCACGCTGACGACCAGCGGATCGGGCAGCTCCTGCCCGACCGTTCCGACCTGTCCGTTCCCGTCCACGATCGACAGCTCCACACCTTCGCCCGAGGAGCTGGGCAGTCCGAGATCGCCGCCGCCGCAACCAGGCAGCGAGGCCAGGAACACCATCAGGAGAGCGAGACCCGGGTTGAATCGTATGTTCGACATCGGCACCACCGCCTGCTGTCGGGGCATTTCCGCGCGTCAGCGCCCGCTCTGGAACAGTACCCCGAACCCGAAGTTGATCAAACGCTCACGGTACCCATCGTCGCCGCGCTCGTAGTACCTGTGCTGCACGACGTCGATCGTGGGATTCAGGTACCAGCGCCGCCCCACTCGAATCTCCCAGCCCGCGCCCAGCAGCCCGGCGAAGCCGGTGTCGCCCACGCCGCCAGCATAGTCGAAATCCACCGCGTTGCGGCCAAGCCCCAGTCCGCCTTTCAAGTAAAGCCCGGTGCTCGGGATTGGATACAGCTGGCCGATGAAGAGAAAGCTGGTCAGTGACTCCGTCGCCTCATCGCGCTCGTTGATCCAGGTCAGGACTTCGCCACCCAGGCGAACCTGCTGGCTCACCGTGCCGCCAAGGCGGAGCGAGACGGTCGGACGCTCGAGCTCCTCGCTGTACCCCGCACCGTCCCGCAAGTCGAAGGATTCGCGGCCCGCCCCGACCGAGAGGCCCGCCCAGAACCCTCCGCGGCCGCCTTCCTGCACCACCGACAGCCCGCGCGGCGCCTCCTGCGCCGAGACGCCATGGGAAGCAAGGAGCAGTGCCGCCGCGGCCGGGATGGCGCGCCATGCGATGCGCATGTTTGGAGCCTCGCCGTCGTGTATGTTGGAGTCGTAGGCCACCGGAACTCCCCTTCGGGCACGGCAAACCCCGGACCGCCTGGCTCGGCGGCGGAAGCGCTTGGGCTCAACAGAGTTGCCCGGTCGGCGTGGCCGTTCGCCACGTCGCTCGTCCTCCACGACAGACAGGCGATGTCACCCACCGCGCGCCGATTCGCCATTCTGGTCCTCCTGCTGATCGCCGCGCTCTTCGTCCGGCTGGGGTTCTGGCAGGTGGAGCGGCTTCAGGAGCGCCGGGCCGCAACGCGTCTCGCCCTGGCGGCTCGGGCCGAGCCCGCGCGTAGACTGGGAGCGGGCGCCGACTGGACCGCGGAGGAGCTGAACGAGCGCTGGGTGGAGGCGACGGGAGTGTACGACCGGGAGCATGAGATCGTGCTGCGGGGGCAGGCGTTCCAGGGCACGCCCGGGGTCCACGTCGTGACGCCGCTCCGAATCGCCGGGAGCGATTCCGCGGTGCTGGTGCTCAGGGGTTTCGTGCCGTCCGCCGACGCGGTGCGGGCGGATCTCGACGCCCTGGACGAGCCGGGCACCGTGCGGGTGCGCGGGCTGGCAACCCCGATCCCGACGGGGGACGGGCGGCCGCTCGAGCACCAGGGCGGAGCCACCTGGGCACGGCTCGATCTGGATGCGCTGCGCGCGCGGCTCCCGTACCCGATTCTGCCGGTGCTGGTGCGCCAGACGCCCGACACCGCGCTCCCACGGTTTCCCCGGAGGCTGCCGCCGCCCGAGCCGGGCGACGGACCCCACCTCAACTACGCGGTGCAGTGGTTCCTGTTCGCCGGGATGACCGTGGCGTTCGCGGTGCTGGTGGTGGGAAGGACGCGTGGGCCCGCGCGATCAGGGTGACATCGCGGCCCCGTCCAGCTGCTGAATGGTCCGGGTGGAGGGCTGGCGCTCCCGCTGGAGCCGCGTGGCAGTGGCCTCCGCGGCGCGCATGGCCCGAAGCACGTTGCGTCCCGCCAGTTTCCGGAGATCGTCGTCGCTCCACCCGCGGCGGATCAGCTCGGCGAAGAGCTGCGGGAAGGTGGACACGTCCTCCAGGCCCACCGGCACGTAGGTGATCCCGTCGAAGTCGCTCCCGATGCCCACGTGGTCCACCCCAGCCACCTTGCGCACGTGCTCGACGTGCTCCGCCACCTGGGCGAGCGTCGCGTGGGGCCGGGGGTGCGCGACGGTCCACTCGTCCATCCGACGCCGCAGCTCGACGGTGTCGGTGACCGTGGTCCGCAGCCGCTTCACCTCCTCGGCCGCCAGCTCCTCCCAGTCCGCCACCTCCTGCGAGACGAACGCGGGCACGAACGTCACCATCACCACGCCGCCGTTCTTGGGGAGCCGTCGGAGGATGGAGTCGGGCACGTTGCGCACGTGGTCGGTCAGCGCCCGGGCCGAGCTGTGGGAGAAGATGACCGGCGCCTCGGCCACGTCGAGCGCGTCGCTCATCGTGGCGGGCGAGACGTGGGAGAGGTCCACCAGCATCCCGAGCCGGTTCATCTCCCGGACCACTTCGCGGCCGAACTCGGTGAGGCCGCCGTGCCGCGCCGTGTCCGCCGCCGCGTCCGCCCATTCGAGCGTGACGTTGTGCGTGAGGGTGAGATACCGCGCCCCGAGGTCGTAGTACGACCGCAGGACGCCGAGCGAGTTCTCGAGGACGTGTCCGCCCTCCATGCCCAGCAGCGAGCCGAGACGACCGCGCTTGAACTCGCGCTCGATGTCGGCGGCGCGAAGCGCGAGCGCGAGCCGGTCCGGGTAGCGGGCGATGAAGCGCCGCGCGATGTCGAACTGCTCGAGCTGGATCCGGGCGTAGCCGCTGTCCTTCACCTCACCCGGGACGTAGATGGACCAGAATTGGGCCCCCACCTGGCCGGCCTTCAGGCGCTCGAAGTCGGTGTGGCCCGGCGTCCGGGTCCGGAGGTCGTAGGCCGCGACATCCATCGGCGCCGTCTCCGAGTACCGGATCTCCCAGGCCAGGTCGTTGTGGCCGTCCACCAGCGGGGCCGATCGCAGGATGCGCCGGGCGCGCTCGAGCGCGGGATCGCTCTGGGCGGCCGCGGTGGCGCCCGTCGTCAGGACGAGAGCGAGCAGCAGGAGGCCGGAGCGGTGGACGGCGGGCATGGGCAAACTCGAATTGGAGACGGGCGGCAGGATCAGGCGGACTTGTGAATGCCGACCAGCGCGGGGCGCAGGATGAACTCGGGACAGATGGTGCGGTCGTACTCGTAGGGCCCCCCGGTCTCCGCATCGGTCCAGGGGAAGCCGCGACAGACCGCCGGATAGTACGGCTCCGCATGGATGGTACACACGTTGTCGCGGAGAAAGACGCAGCGCCCTCCGCGCACGCGGGTTCGCCACTCACCCCAGCGGGTGCGGTAGACGACGGCGGCGCCGTGCACGGCCGTGATGGCCGCCGCCTCGTCCTCGCTCAGAGTGACGCCGTAGGCGCAGCAGGCCGATTGGTGAGGACAGGGATAGCAGGGGAGCGCCGGAAATTCGCGCATGCGAGAACATAGCCAATGCTTCGGCCGCCCGGCAGGTGCGGCTCAGGGCGTGGCCCGGCACGAGCAGCAGGGCGGGTGCGCGTCAGGTCGGCGTCAGCAGCAACGTGACGATCGCGTGCGGACCCGCAGTGAAACGGACACTGGTGCGGGCTTCATCCAGGCGTAGCGGTGAAGGCTCCTGCTCGTCCGCCCGAACCCGCTCGACGGTATCCACCGGCGCGCTCAGCCGGAGGCGGCCCTCGACCTCGGCGCCGGTGGCGTTGTAGCAGCGGAACGCGAGCCGCCTGCCGCCGGCTTCGGCAGGCTTGAGGCTGGAAAAGACCAGGCCTGCACCCTCGAGCCGGACCTCGATCGCAGGCGGGCTCAGCTCGGTCGCCTGGCGCAACCAGATCGCCCGCGGCGGGAGAAAGGCGTCCTCCCAGAGGCTCGCGAGCGGCGCGACGAGCTCGAGATCGCTCTCTCTCACCGGAGCCAGCGCGAGCTGAATTCGCTCCCGACAGATGCACTGGGCTCCCGGCGTTGCAACCGGCCAGCCGGCGTTCCCGGGCCGGGTCGGCAGGTCCTCGCGCGAGAGCTGGCCGACGCAGCGGAGCAGCGTGACGAGGAGATCACCGCCCGGCTCGAGCTCGTACTCGAAGAACCCCGGTGCCAGCACCGCGAGGGCGTGCTCGCCCACGGCGGCCACGAACCGATGCGCCGGCGCGGTCGCGACCGGCGTCTCACGCGGGTACTTGCCAGGGTCGATACGCAGGGTCTCCCGCCACAACGCGCCGAATGGGCTACCGGCGCGTGTCGTGCCAATCCCGCCCCTCGCGCCGCCGGGGATCCGGAGCCGGAGCCGGTGGTCCCCCGCGCCGTTCTCCAGATCGATCGTGAGACGGAGCAGCGGACTGCCCGCGTAGAGCGAGAGCATCAGGCGAGCGCGGACGGCATCGGAGCGAAGCGAGCTCCGCAGCTCGAGCGCACCGACCAGCGGCCCGGGAGCTGCCGTCCGCAGCGCGGACCAGGTGGCCCGATGCAGGTCCTCGCCCGGCATGGGCGCGAAGCTGTAGGTGTCGCCCGCGTCCCCCTCCGACTCCAGGCCGAGCAGCCGCTCGTGCCGCGCCCCGGTGCGGAGATCGGTCACCCGAACGAGGCCCTCAGGGTCGAGGGCGACCTCCAGCAGCCCGTTCTCCATCCGCCGCCGACCGACGCGCACCGGTGTTGCCGGCGGGTCCGCACGGCCGCCGCGTATGAGGCCGAAGCCGCCGAGCTCCGGCGTCGCGAGCGCGACGCGCACCAGCTCCACCTCGTCCTGGTCGGGATAGTGTCGCGCCGAGTCGAGCCGCTCGGCGCCCGCGCGCCGCGCGAGCACCTGGTGCGGCAGTCCGGCGAGCGCGGCGGCGATCTCCCGATCCGATGGTGGATCGCGCCGCCTCGGCACCCGCTGGCCCGGCGGCCCCACCAGCACGTCGCGACGGAACCAGCTGAGCTCCGTCACCACCACGGCGCTGCGCGCGCGCGCCGCCGGGTTGAAGAACACGAGCGCGGGCGAGGAGCGGTCGGGCCGGTCGCGAGCGACGTCGGGATCATTGCCCGTCAACGCATCGAGCGAGGCGCGGGCGAGCTCGCCTGCCATCGTCAGCGCGTCACCGAGTCGGAGCGCGACCCGCTCGGCCACCGCGTCGGAGGTGCAGCCGGCGATGGAGTCGTGGAATTGCGAGCGCAGCAGCGTGCGCCAGGCGTGCGCCAGGAGCGGGCGGCGGTCCACGCCGCGATACCAGAGCGCGAGCGCGGCCAATGGCTCGGCCATACGCTCGAGGCTCAGCTCGCTCTCCGCGTGCAGGCGCTTGAGCGGAGCGCGGGTCGCGTGCACGCCCTGGAGGGTCCAGGTGTAGCCGTAGGACCACCGCAGCTCCCCCTCGAGGACGGGCACGTGCCCCGCCTCGGCCTCCGCGGCCGCGAAGTACTCGTCGAGTCGCGAGACCCGGACCTCCGCCTCGGGCTCGAGGGCGGCGAGGAGATCGCGCAGGCGGCCCACGGCCGGGTGAGCCGCGTGGTGATCGGCGCCCACGAACACCGCGAGATGTGGGGAGCGCGCCCGCGGCGCGAGCTGGGCCTTGAGCGCGGGCCAAGCCTGCTCCAGCTTCGCGGCGTCGGCCGGCAGGGCCGCGCCTGCCTCGTAGCCATCCGGCGACAGGTGGTGCAACAGGACCTCCCCGCCATCGGGGGCCCGCCAGCGGAAGAGATCTCCATCCTGAACCGGCTCACCGCCCAACCCACGCCAGAGCACGCCCCATCCTATGCCGAACTCAGCGCCGAGGGCCGGCCAGATCGCCGGATGGCCGAAGGCGTCTGGAGAGTAGAGCACGTCGAGGCGGGCGCCGAAGCGCCCCGCATCGGCGCGGCCGGCGAGGAGATTGCGGACCAGCGATTCGCCGGACGGGATCAGCTCGTCGGCGAGCACGTACCACGGCCCCACCTGCAGGCGGCCCCTCGTCACCAGCGCGCGCACGCGCGGCTCCATGTCCGGCCGAACCCCGAGATAGTCGCCGAGGTGCACCGTCTGGCCGTCGAGGAGAAAGGCGCGAAACCCGGGATCGCTCTCCAGGCGCGCGACCAGGTCGTCGAGCGCCGGCACCAGCCGGCACACGAACGCCGCGCGCGTGAGATACCACTCCCGATCCCAGTGGGTGTGCGGGATGAGATGGTATGTCCGGATCGGCATGCCAACAAGCTAACCGTAGTTCTCGAACGGCTCGGTCTCTTGGCGTGCTCCGGTGGATGTTCGCTCGAAGACGTGCACCAGGCGGACGGTGGAGTCGAGCCGTTCGACGCGGCTCTCGATCAGCTTCAGGTCCGAATCCTCACCGAGGCCGAGCGCATTGAGTCGCTCGGCCTCGGCTCGGCAGATATCGCCGGGGGTGGGTCGGCTGGCAGGGTAGGCATCCTCGTGGAAGCGGATCAGCGCATCCCAGTGCTCGTCGCCCGCGCGCTCGACCGCCTCGCGAACCTGCTCCCTCGTCAGCGCCATCTCACGGCACGGGATGGTGTCCCGAAGTCCTGAACGAATGCGCCCGTTCCGGCTGGCTCCTTGGCATGTAGCACACGCCCGCGAGGATGGCGAAGCCCGCCATCACGGGGAGGAACCGGACGTTGGCGAAGTGGTAGCTCATCATGCCGAGAGCGGCGACCAGCAGCAGGCACGTTCTCCCGGCCCAGCGCTGCAACTCGTCCCAAGCGAACATGGTCGGCTCCTGGCAGAGGGTACGGCAGGTACGATGGCCGCCGTCGTCCACCCCGGGCTGTATTGCAGGTCACGCGCCGGGGGTGACCCCCTGTCGATCACCGGGTCTTGAAGGCCCAAGTCACGAGCCGGAGCGCGATAAGCCCTAGTGCAACGTATCCCACCAATTCCCAATTGACGCGGGAAAGCCACACTTCTGCCGTGCTCGTGAGCGAGCCAATGGTGGCCCCGGACATCTTCGCCACCAGAACGGCGTACTCAACCACCCGCCCTCCGACTCGCTAACATGGTATGGCTTCAGCTCCTACGTTGTGGCTCCCAGGCTCAGCACCGGCCGCGCCGCCGCCCCGAAGCGGCCGGTGTCGAGCAGTGCCGCAATCGGTACGCCGGGGACCCGCATCCACCCCTCCGAGCTCATGGTGAGCTTGATGACATCGGCGTTGCGCCCGAACCAGCGGGCGCTGGGCTCCAGATCCGAGGGATAGACGAACCCCGGCATGGCGGCAGCGGCGAGCGCCGCCTGGGAGCCGAGGCCGGACTCGGGCATGGTGCCGGCCCAGAGCCGGGCGCCGCACTCCCGGGCGATACGGACGATGCGGCAGACCTCCGAGAGCCCGCCGACGCGATGCACTTTGACGTTCCACACCAGCGGTCCGCCGAGCTCGACGATCTGGCGCGCGGCCCGCGCGTCCCGCAGCGTCTCGTCGACGCACACCTGCGTCTTCAGCCGCTCGGCCAGCCGCGCATGCCCGACCAGCTCGTCGGGATGCAGCGGCTGCTCGATGTAGAGCAGTCCGGCGTCGTCCAGCGAGCGAAGCGCGCGCTCGTGCTCGGGCCACTCGTACCCGCCGTTGGCGTCCACCGTGAGTGGCAGGTCGGTGCCCGCGAGCGCGTGGCGCGCCGTCCTCACCGGCACCTCGTCCCAGCCGGGGGCCACCTTGATCTTCACCCTCCGGTAGCCGGTCGCGATCGCCTCCTCGATCCAACGCCTGAGCGTGTCGGGCGCGCGGTCCTCCGGAATGCCCAGCGCGACGCCGCAGGGCACCGTGCCGGCAGCCTCGGCGTCGAGGCGCTCGCCCAGGAGTGCGGCCAGACCTGCGTTGCGGCAGTGCGCCTCGAGGTCCCAGGCCGCGGTCTCGATCGCCGCCCGGGCGAAGCTGTTGCCGCGCACCCCCGGCCGGAGCGCCGCATCCACGGCCTCGGGCGACTCGAACTCCCGGCCCACCACGCGCGGGAGGAGCACATGCTCCAGCAGGTGCCGAGCGCTCGCGAGGGTCTCGTCGGAATAGAACGGCAGCTCGAAGGGCGGCGACTCGCCGTAACCCCGGTGGCCGGTCTCGTCGTGCAGCACGACCACCAGCGAGCGGCGCTCGCGCATGGTCCCGCCGGAGATCACGAACGGCTCCACCAGCGGGAGCGAGAGCTCGAAGAGCTCGGCCAGGGCGATGCGCATCAGCGCCTCGTCACGTCGGCTTCGTCACCCAAGGTCGTGACGTCGAGGAAGCGGAGCTCGCCGTCGCGGCGGTGGAGGCGCCCGGATTCCTCGAGGTCGAGCAGCCCGGCGATGAGCCCGCTCTCCGGGTGGAAGACGAGCGTGTGCAGCGCGCGCTGGGTGCGCGAGCCCGCGGTGGCCGGGTACTCGGAGAGCGGGAGCTGGAAGAAGGTGTGGAGCTGGACGCTCTGGCAGCCCAGCTTGGCGTACTCCAGGATCATGCGGCCGGAGGAGACGTTGCCGGTGCCCGAGAGCGGGGGACGACCGATCGCCGCCGTCTTCACTCCCGCGAGCGCCCGAAGGTTGCGGTCGCTGAGGTCATAGCCGCCGTACGCCACACCGCGATCCGCCGACCAGAGGCGGTTGAAGCAGACCAGCGCGTCGGCACCCGCAGCCGCTTCCACCATGTCGAGCTGGAACGACTCGCCATGCCTGGCGTTCATGAGCTTGAGGCCGACACGCACCGGCACCGCACCGGCCGCACCGCGAATGAGCGAGGGCACTTCCCGCAGCCAGCGGATTATCCGGCCGCGCTCGCCGGCCAGTGAGTCGCCTGCCAAAGTGGGTGAGAAGTCCTTCTCGAGGGCCAGCAGCTCGCCGCCCCAGGCCCGGGCGAGCCGCTCGGTCGTGTGGCGGTACTCGCCTTCCCGGAACGCCTCGTCGTTCCCGGGCAGGTGATACTTCGCCGAGGGGACGACCAGCATCGCGCCCGACCGGGTGAGGTCGCCGGCGGCCCGGACCAGTTCGAGGTACTCCTCGAAGGTGCGGTCCCACCCTCTGCCTTTCCAGGTGACGGTCCATCCCACCAGCCCGGACGCGGAGCGAACCTTCTCCACCTTCATCCGGGTCTCGTGGACGGCCCACGCCTCCATGGCCCGGCTGCCGGCCGCGTCCTCCGCGATGACCGTCTTCAGCACCACATAGGCGAGGCCCGCGGCGCGGTCGTTCTCCAGCTGCTCCTGGTTGAGCGACAGCTGGCCGGAGCCCTTGCCGATCGGGTGCGGGATGGTGAACCCCAGGTAGCGCGCGGCGAGATCGATGCGGTAGGCCTCCCGCACATGGCCGGTCAGGTCCGCGGGAAGCCCCGCGCGGAAGCGCTCGAAGTCACGCTCGAGCCGCGCGCGCACCGCCCACCACCTGTTCCACCAGCTCGCGTTCGCTCTCGGCGAGCGCCGGGCCCCAGGGGTCGTCGCACGCCTCCCGCGGGATCGCCCCCTCGGCGGCCGCCGCCCAGAGCATGCGGCGGATGTAGCCCTCCATCGGCTCGACGAACGTCGCCTGCGCGAACCGATCGCAGATAGCCGTCAACGCCACGAAGCGGTCCCACTGGCGGTCGCGCCAGGCATGGAGCAGCTCCCCCTGGACGTCGGGGAGCGCGGCGCCCATGCCGATCAGCGCCGCGGTGGCCCCCGCCATCACGGAATAGCCGTAGAAGCGGTCCTCGCCGGTGACGAGCACCTTGTCGGGGTGACGTCGCATCAGCGCCGCGATCCGCTGGAAAGTCACGACCGAGTCGAGGGTGGCCACCTTGATGCCGACGATATCAGGAAGATCGAGGATGGCGTGCAGCGTGTCGTCGTCGTAGGCCACGCCCCCCGCCGCCTCATAGAGGTAGAACGCGATCACCGGCAGCTCACGGCTCAGGCGGCGGTGATGGCCCACCGGATCGTGCCGTTCCGGGAAGGCGAGCAGGGCGTCGGCCCGGCCGCGGCGCGCCTCGATGGCCATGGTGATGTCGCGCGCTCCGGCGACGAGGACCCTGTCGGGCAGCGCCTCGCGCCAGGTGTCCAGCACCTCACGCCGGTCTTCCGCACCGAGATGCGGTCCGCGCCCCGTGTGAGCCCAGACGGCGACGCCCGCGACCGGGTGCGCGGCCATCCAACGGGCGTAGCCCCGCTGTGCCTCGGCGTCGAGCCGGTCCCCCCGGAAGGGCACCGGGACGGCGGGGAGGAGGCCCCACTGGATCCGCGAGACGAGGTCGGCTACCACACGGGCCCCGGTTCCTCCGGCGAGGCGGTGGACTCCGCCGGACGACCGCCGCAAGCGGCGGCGTTGCCGGACTCGATCGCCTCGCGGGCACCGCGGCCGATGTCGAGCAGGTCGAGCTTGGCGATCGCATTCTCCGGGATCCGGAGTGGCTGTCCCGTGCCGAACAGGAAGCGATCCGGACCTACCGTGCCGAGGAGGGTCTCGAGATGGTCTTCCGGCGGGCCCCAGATCCAGCAGATGTCCCACCAGATCCGCCGCGCCTCGTCGGGGGTGGAGCCGAAGTGCACCTCCTCGATGAACGGCCGGTCGGCATGGGTCACGACGAGGCGCACGGACGCGTCCGAGCGGACCAACGCGCGGACCGCCGCGGCGGGCAGCTCGGCCGCGTGGTCGTTCGGGTGCCGTTGGCGACTGTCTTCGAGCCGCACGGTGAGCATCAGCGCGACCCCGGCGCGACCGCAGGCCGCCGCCAGCGCGCGCATGGACGGTCCCGCGGCGGCGATGCCGTGGAACGTCGGGTCGCAGCGGACCGCCGGAGCACCGACATCGAGCGCGGCGTGCAGCACGGCCTCCCAGCCCGTCATCTCGGGCTGCACCGCGAGGACCGGGCGGAGCCTCCGGTGCATGCGGGCCGTCTCCAGCAGCCACGCGTTTCCCTCCGCCGGGTCGCGCCAGAAGATGCCGGGCAGGTGACTCACCCAGGCTTCGTCGATGCCGGCGCGGTCCATCGCTTCGAGCACCGCCCCAGGACTGGTACCGGGGACCCGTCGGAACGGGTAGGAACCGAGGAAGGCGCTGACGTCGGTACGCATCAGCCGGTGCGCATCAGTCGGAGGGGAACGCGCCGGCCGGGAAGATCCGAACCGCATTCCGGCGGCGGACGTGGTCGAGATCGGTCGGCGAGAGGATCTGCTCGAGGTAGCGGAGCTTGGCCCAGCCGGTTTCGATCGTGAGGTCGCAGCCCCAGAGGAGTCGCTCCACGCCGACCGCCTCGAGGCACGCCTCGAGCATCCCGCCGTCGACGCCGCTCCCCGAGAGATCCACCAGCACGTTCGGCACGGCGCGAACCACCGGCAGCGTGTGCAGCCAGTCGCCACCACCACCGATGTGCGCCAGGATGAACGGCACCGAGTTGTGCCGCGCCGCGAGACGGCACAGCTCGACGGCGTCGGAGGCCTCCTGCCCGGGGTAGTCGCGCCGGCGGTGCTGCCATACGTGGTGCAGCACCGGCACCCCACGCTCGGCCGCGAGCGCGCAGATGGGATCGAGCAGCGGGTCGTCCGCGCGCCGGCTGGCCGCCAGCTTGATGCCGATCATCCCGGCCTCGAGACAGCGCCCGATCTCCTCCAGCGCGTGCCGGGTGTAGTTCGGGTTGACGGCCACGTAGCCCCGGAGTCGATCGGGGTGCTCGCGCTGGAGCCGGAGCATGTAGTCGTTGCCGTACCGGCAGTCTTCAGGCGAGGGGAAGTAGGTCGGCGAGGTGTGGCCCCAGCTTCCGAGAATGGAGGCGACGTGAATGGTGATGCCGACCCGTTCGCCGGCGCGGAGCCGGCTGGCGTTGCGCTCGCGCCAGTCGCTCCGCGGGGTGCGGTCGTGCAGGAAGTGCGCGTGGACGTCGATCAGCACGACCGGAATCTAGGCGGACGGCGCACAGGCGGAGAGGGCGTCGTCGAGGATGCCGAGCGTCCGGTCGACGGTCGCGTCGTCGTGCGCGAGGGAGACGAAATTGTAGGCGCTCCGCTTGAAGAGGAGGCCCCGCTCGGCACAGGCGACGGCGACGCGGCCCGAGAGCGGCTCATCCCGGTAGGCCAGGAAGCACATCTCGGGCAGCCCGGCGGCGCGAGCCACCGCCCCGGCGTGCTTCGCGGCCAGGGAGTGCAGCCCCGCGAGGAGCCGGTTCCCTACCCTAGTGATGTGCTCGGGGACGCGAGCCTTCGCGATCACCGAGAGCGTGGCGCGGGAAGCCGCCAGCGAGACGAACTCCGTGGCGAGCGTCGAGGAGATCCAGGTGCGGGACACCGCGTCCATGACCTCGGCCCGGCCGCCGACCGCCGCGAGCGGGAACCCGTTGGCGATCGCCTTGCCCATCACCACCAGGTCGGGACGGATCCCGTACCGCTCGCACCCGCCGCCCACCGCCAGCCGGCAGACCGTCTTGATCTCGTCGACGATCAGGAGCGCGCCGAGCCTCGCCGTCTCCTCCCGCAGCACTGCGACCCACTCGGGATCGGGCGGGTCCAGGATCACAGGCTCGAACACCACGGCGGCCAGGCGGTCGCCGGCGGCGCGAATCAGCTCACGGGTGCGCGCGGCGTCGTTGAACGGCAGCTCGCAGTAGAGGGCTCGTGTGGCGGCCGGGACTCCCCTGCCCTCCGCCGTCTGGCACCAGTCGAGCCAGCCGTGATAGCCGCAGCCCAGGACGAGGTCGCGCCCGGTGACCACGCGCGCCAGCCTGACCCCGGCGGCGACGGCTTCTGCACCGGTCTTTAGAAATCGCACGCGCTCCAGCCACGGCATGGCGCGGCAGAGGTCATCGGCGAGCGCCTCCTCGAGCACAGGGGGGAGCGGTCCCACCACGCCGAGCTGCGCCGCCTCCGTCACCGCTCGAGTGACCTCGGGGTCCCCGTACCCGAGGGCCACCGAGCCGAGCCCCATGAGGTAGTCCACGTACTCGCGGCCTTCGGCGTCCCAGACGGTGCATCCGGACGAGCGCGTCATCCGAAGATCCAGGGACTCGCCCGCCGCGCCGAAGAGTGCGGCAGAGCGCTTGCTGCCGGTCGAGGTCGTGCCCGCGACGCGGCTCATGTCAGCGGAGCTCGAGGACGCCGAGCGCCGCGGGATCCTGCCGATCGCCGCGGAGATACACCCACCCTCCGCCGCCGCTCCACACCAGCTGACCGGAGCGGCGTTCGCGTCCCTCCTCGATGCGGTTGACCAGAAGGTCGAACTCGATCGCGGCTCCCGGCTGCGGGTCCCATTCGGGCAGCACGAGCGCCACGCCGAGCGTGTACCCCTGTTCCGACCGCTGCCACGCGCCCCGAACCATCTCCGGAGTACCGGCGAACCCGCCGGCGGGCCGCACCCGAATGCTTCCGTCGTTCCCCGAGAGGGCGACGAGGAAGCCGTAGACAGGGCGGTCCGGCGCGGGGCGCACGTACAGCTGGACACCATCCGCGTGGATGTCGTCGGGCTCGTTGTCGAGCCGGAGCGGCGGGGCGGCGGCATCGCGGGTCCGAAGCTCCGGCTTCCGCACGTCCACCGCGACGTAGAGACCGTCGCCGTCCCACTGCACCGCCGCCGTCGCGGCGAACTCCTCCGGCCCGGCATACGGCTCCTCGCTGCGCCGGTACTGGTCCTCGTGGTCCAGCTCCAGCGGGGCGGCGAAGTCGAAACCGGCCAGGGTGCCGTCCAGGGCCGGAGGATCGAGCGTGCCGAGCGCGAGGCCGGTGACCGGAGTGCGGCGACCGGGATCGATGAGCGGGCCCGTGGACCTGGGAGGGGTGCGGCGCAGCCCGCGCAACGTGATGCGCTCGCTGCCGATCGTCACCTCCCACCCGTCACTCGTGCGTACGTGCCGCTCCACTCCGGATACGGTCTCCACCTCGATCAGGTCGCCGCTCGAGCGCCAGCGGCGCACGTAGGTCGCGGCGTTCGCCGGCTCCACCACGCTCACCAGCCTGACGCCGGAGCCGTGAGCGCGCTGGACGTAGAAGCGGGCAGGCTCGTGGGAGCCGGGGAGTCCCGGACCAACCGCCCGCAGCAGCTCGGCCCGGGGGTCGAGATGCAGGGCAAGCGTACCGCCGCCAGGATCGGCCGCGCGGAGCACCAGCGGTCCCTCGCCGGAGGGGACGAGGCGCTCGACCGAGCGCACGAACTCATCCGCCTCATCCAGCGGCTCCCAACGACCGGCGGGCTCGCTCACCTCGGCAGCGTTGGGGTGCCAGGGCAGCTCGATCCGATGCGCCTCGGCCGCGGAGAGCTCGAGGACATCGAGCAGGTACCGCGGACCGGCGATGACCGTGCGGAAGAAATCGCCGTAGCGGCCACTGGCCCAGGCCCAATCATCGGACTCGCCGAAGGCCACGCACTCGGCGTCGCCGGGCGGTTGCGAGCGGCCATCGAGCGCGGGCGCGTTGTGCGCGAGGGTGGAGCGGTACCAGAAGAGATCGCGGGTGACGTAGGAGCCGGTGCCCGGGTCCGGCAGCCAGTGCCGTCCGCCGGCGTGCAGCGAGAGATGCAGACGGTCCGGATGGCCGTGCCCTCCGCCGTAGGGCCCGCACTCGAGGCTGGCGTAGCGGTCATCACGGCGGAGGATCGCGAGTCCCTGGCGCTCCAGCAGCGTGTTCCCCGGACGCCAGGCGCCGCGGCCGGGCGGGAGTGACGGCGCCATTTCCAGCAGCGCCCACCAGGAGAGGTCGGACCGGGTGCGCCCCGCGGTCGCAGCACCGGTCTCGTGCAGGTACGAATCGAAGCGCTCGGCTCGGGGCGCCACGGAGCCGTAGAGCGCCCGAAGCCAATCCCAGAGATCGGAGTCGGCGGCGCCGAGCCGGGCGGCGCCGACCTCCCACAGCTCCAGGTACATCGGCTGAGCCAGTGAGACGCCGAACCGTGAGTCCTTCCTCGCCGGAAAGGTGAGATCGGGCAGTGCCGTCAGCGCCGGCGCCCGCAGCGCACCTTCGAGCCTCGCCGCGAGGCGCCCGTCGCCGAGGATGTCCACACCCGCCTGACGCGCCCAGCCCATCGCGATCAGCTGTCCCCGCAGCGCGAAGAGGTGATAGTTCTCCCCCTCGTACCACATGCCGTCGTCCCCGAAGCCGCGCACCAGATGCGCGATCACCCCGGTCCCGCCTTCGACCACGCGTCCGGCGAGCTCCTCGTCCTCGAACCACACGGCGATGGCCGCGAGCGCCGCGTTGTGCCAGGTCTGCCGGTTGGAGAACCCCTCGTCGAACTCGCCGATCAGGTTCGCGGCCTCGTCGGCGACCGCGTTCACACCCTCCTCCACGGCGGGATCGAGGGCGCCCGCCTCGCGGAGCAGCCAGGCCGCGGCGACGAAGTTGCTGATCCAGATGGACTCGAGATAGGTCGAGAAGAACAGGCGGCTGGGTCCAAGCACGTTGTCGCGGTTGGGATACCCCTCGTAGCGCGTGGCGTAGGCGGCGAGCAGCTCGCCCGCGCCCCGCGCGGCGTCCTCTCGGCCGACGAGCGCTCCCAGGGCGGCGAGCTCGGCAGCGCGCTCGGCGAGCCAGAGGTGCTGCCATCGCGCCCAGGCGGCGTCGTGCCTGGCTCCGGCGTGCTCCCGTCCGCACGAGGGACAGCGGTGCGCGCCGGGGCGCCAGGGATCGAACTCCAGGGGCGAGCCGTCGGCGGGGCAGATTCCGCCATCGGCCGTGAGCTGGGCCTTCAGGATCGGGGGCTCCACCCGCCGGTTCAGCAGCGGCTCGGCTCGCGTCGAGAGCCGCTCGACCAGGGTCGCGAGGTCTCCCGTGGCGGCCGCCTCGCGCCGGGCGGCCAGCTCGCCGGCGCTCAGCACGGACGCACGCCGGTCGGCGCCCAGTGCACCGGCAGGAGCCGCATGCCCAGGCGGCTCACCGCCTCGCGTGCGGCGGTCGGATCGTCCGGGCCCAGGAAGAACATCGAGCCGCCCGCACCGGAGCCCGCCGCCTTCCCGCCCAGACAGCCGGCATCGAGCATCGCGCGCTCGAGGCGCGCCATCTCCGGCGTCTGCATCGCGGCATCGAGCCGCTGCTGGAGGCGCCAATTTTCGCTGAGCAGCGCGCCGAGGCGGCCGAAGTCTCCGGCACGGAGCGCGTCGGTCATCTCCTCCGCGGCGCGGCGGATACCGTCGAGGGCGCCGGCGACCGCGGGCTCTCCCCGCTCGTACGCCCGCATCACCCGGCCGATGGTGTCCCCCGAGAAGCGCGAGGCGCCGGTGTAGCAGAGCAGCATCCGTCGCTCCAGCTCGGCCGCGAACTCCGGATCGAGCGCCAGCGGCTCGACCGTGGCGTCGGGATCCCGGAAGGAGAGCCGGAGAAAGCCCCCGAAGGCGGCAGTGAACTGATCCTGCCGGCCGCCGGGGATGCGGGCCTCCTCGCCTTCGAGGTGACAGGCGAGGTCGGCTACGTCGCGCGCCGGGAGCCGGCGCCCGGTGGCGGCGGCGAGCGCGGCCACCAGGGCGACGTCGATCGCGCCGGAGCTGCCCAAACCGCTGCCGGGCGGCGCGTCGGAGCGGGTGACCAGGGTGCAGGGTCCCGGGTCGAGCAGCCGGAGGCCGGCGCGGAGGAGCGGCAGCGGCCCGTCGCCCGCGAGATCAGCCATGCGCTCGAGCTCGAGCTCCAGGCCCAGGTCCCTCGAGGTGAGAACGTACCCGAACTCGCGCGGCTCGACCTCCGCGTACGCGTAGAGCTGCACCGCGGCGGCCACCACGACTCCGCCCTCCCGTGCCGAGTAGGGCGGGACGTCGGTCCAGCCCCCTGCGAAATCGAGGCGCACCGGCGCGGCCGCTCGGAAGCCGTTCACGGCTCCACCCGCCACCGCTGCACGGTGGGAAGCTCCCCCCGCAGATCCATTTCCACCCCTTTCACCCGCCGATTGGCTCCCTGGAGACCGGCGGCGTGGTACAGGAACACCACCGGCAGCGAGTCCGCGTAGAAGCGCTGCGCTGCCGCCGGTTCGGCCGGAGCATCCATGCCCGCAGTCTCGGCTAGCGGAGTCAGGTAGCCGAGCCCGAGATCGCCCGCGATGCCGAGCACCGCGGCGTCGAAGTCGCGATCGGGGCCGTACACCCGGGCGAGGTACGCGGACAGCTCGAGCTGCCGGATGGTCACCTCGAAGCCGGCCGCGGCCAACCGTGACTGCACCATCTGCTCCTAGGCCGCCTCGCCGCTCCCCACGGTGAGCAGCTCGAACCGCTCGTGCTGGCGCCCAGCGGCCGGCACCACCGAAGCCACGGCCGGCCCGGCCACCGGAAGATATCCGGGCACACCCGGCGGCACGGGACCCGTTGCCGCCGTACCGAAGCCGTACAGGTAGCCCTCCACGATCTCCTGCCGGTCGATCGCCGCGCTCACCGCGCGGCGGGTCGCGAGATCGTCGAACGGCGGCCGGCGGGTGTTGAGCACGATGCCGTAGGTGAGGAGCAGGGGGAAGGTCCGTACCTCGAGCGCCGGATCGCGCCGGACGAACGACGCGTGAGCGGGCTGGATGCCGGCGAAGTCCAGTTCACCGGAGGTGAGCGCCGCGAGTTTGGTGGTCGGCTCGTCCACCACGACGACGATCAGGCGCCGGAGTCCGGGCGGACCGCCCAACGCCTGCGGAAACGCGGTGTCTGCCGCGAAGACCCAGCGGCGGTTCGGCTCGTGGGCGACGAAGCGGAACGGACCGTTGCCGACCGGACGCACGTTCCAGCTCGCCTGGCGCAGCCGGCTCGGCGGCACGGTATCGAGCAGATGCGCGGGAAGGATCGCGAGGTCGGTGAGCACGTCCGGAAACCGCTCCTGGGGCCGGGTGAAGCGGAGCACGACCGTGGAGTCGTCCGGTGCGGCGACGGTCTCGATCGGGCCGAGGTCGGTGAGCCGGGGGTACCCGGTGGCGGGCTCGCGCGCCTTGGAGAGCGTCCAGGCGACATCGCGCGCCGTGGTCGGCGCGCCATCGTGCCAACGGACGCCGCGGTGAAGGGTGAAGCGGAGCGTCCGGCGGTCCTCGCTCCACCGCCACGCGCGTGCGAGGTACGGCCGGGGCGCGAGCGCGCTGTCGTACCGCGCGAGCGTCGTGAGCAGCACGTAGCGCTGCACCTGCCGCGCGAGCGGATGCTGGGTGAGGAGCGGATTGATGCTCTGCAGGTCCGCACCCGATGCGAACAGCACGGTGGCGCCGCGCCGGTGGGCCTCCGGCTGACAGGCCGGAAGCCATGCCGCGACGAGCAGCGCCGAAAGAAGGCGGCGAAGCACGCCGGAAGCTATCTCACTGGCGGCGGCGATGGGGAGGCAGAAGATTCCGGCGATGGCTCTCCTGTTGCTCCGCCGGACACTGAGCGGCGCGGCGGTCGTCTTCGGCGTGCTGACGCTCATGTTCTTCCTGCTGCGACTGGCGCCGGGCGACCCTGCGCGACTGCTGGTCGGCCCGGCCGCGACCGAGGAACAGGTCGCCGCGCAGCGCGAGGCCCTCGGGCTCGATCGGCCCCTGGCGGCGCAGTACGTCTCATGGCTGGGCCGCTTCGTGCAGGGCGACTGGGGCACCAGCATCGCGACCGGCCGGCCGGTGGCGCGGACGCTGGCGGAGGCTTGGCCCGCCACGGTACGTCTGGTCGGGATCTCGCTCGTGCTCAGCTATCTGCTGGGGATCGCCGTCGGGGTGCTTCAGGCCATGCGCGGCGGACGCCTCGACACGGCGCTGTCGGTCGCCACGGTGACCCTGTTCGCGCTCCCGGGCTACTGGCTCGCGCTGATGCTGGTCATGCTCTTCACCTACGAGCTGCGGCTGCTCCCCGCTTTCGGGGCGGCCGGATTCGACTCCGACTTCCTCACCGGGTGGGAGCGCGTCGCCGACCGCCTCCGCCACCTCGCCCTCCCGCTCACCACCCTGACGCTGATCGGCATCGGCGGCACCGCGCGTTACGTCCGCGGCGCGATGCTCGACGTGGCCGGCGCGCCGTTCGTGGCGATCGCCCGCGCGAAGGGACTCTCACCGGCGCGAGTGGCCGTCCACCACGTGCTGAGAAACGCGCTCATCCCCGTGGTCACCCTGCTGGGCCTCTCGCTTCCCGCGCTCTTCTCGGGCGCGGTGTTCATCGAGTCGATCTTCGCCTGGCCCGGAGTGGGCCGGGTGCTGGTGGAGGGTGTCGTGGCCCGGGACTACCCGACCGTCATGGCGGCCACCGCGGTCAGCGCGGCGCTGGTCGTGGCGGGCAATCTCCTGGCCGAGGTGCTGGTGGGCTGGGTGGACCCACGGGTGCGGGGCGGCGCCCGGCAGGGAGCCGCGACGTGAAGGGAGTCGCGCCGTGAGACGAGCCTTCTGGAGCGATCGTCGCGCGGTGTTCGGGCTCGCGGTGCTCGCCGCCGCGGCGCTGGTGGCAGTGTTCGCGCCCGCGGTGGCCGGCGACCCGATCGCGCAGCAGGACATCGTGGCTACCCGTTTTCTGCCTCCGCTCAGCTCCGACGCTCACGGGACCTTCCACCTGCTCGGCACGGACCGGTTCGGGCGCGACGTGTGGGCCCGGCTCGCCTATGGCGCGCGCGTCTCCCTGGGCGTGGGAACGCTGGCGGTGCTGGTCTCGCTGCTCGTCGGGGTCGCGATCGGTGCGGCGGCGGGCTTCTGGCGCGGGTGGACGGGGACGCTGCTGCTCGGCCTCACCGACTTTGCGCTGGCGCTGCCGCGGGTGGTGCTGCTCCTGCTCCTGGCCTCCCTCTGGCAGCCGAGTGCGGGCCTCGTGGTCCTGGTGCTGGGACTGACGGGGTGGATGACGATCGCCCGGCTGGTGCACGGCGAGGTGCGCGCACTGGCGGTGCGTCCCTTCGTCGAGAGTGCCGTGGGTCTCGGCGCCTCTGACCTGCGGGTGCTGGTGCGCCACATCCTGCCGAACGCGATGACCCCCGTGATCGTGGCCGCCGCCCTGGGGCTCGGCAACGCGATCATGCTGGAGGCGGGTCTCTCGTTCCTGGGCCTGGGCGTGCAGCCGCCCACGCCCTCGTGGGGCAACCTGATCGCCTCGGGACGCGACACGCTGGTGAACGCGCCGTGGGTGGCCGCGGCGCCGGGGGTCGCGCTGGTGCTGGTGGTGGTGGGCGCTACGCTGCTGGGGGACGCGGTGCGGGACCGGCTCGACCCGTCGCTCGCGCTGCGCCGCGCCGCCTGAGGCTCAGCGGCCGGTCCAGCGGCTGGTGCCGGCCACCTCGTCGATCCGCCGCTCGAGCTGCGCCAGCGCGCGGGGAGCCTCGAAGCAGCCGTAGTCGTGCCGGATGGTTTTGGTGCGCCCGTCGCGCGTCACGCTGGTGATGACTGTCGGCGAGTCGGTGGCATAGCGGCCGCAGGCCGGGGCACCCATCACGTAATCGTCCGCGAGCTCGAAGTATCCGCCGGCTTCCAGCTCCGCCACGAGGCTGTCCACCCGGGCCGCGGGGATTGCGGCGGTCGCCTCGCCCTTGTGGGACACATGGTGCTTTCCAGTGAAGCGGATCGTGCCCTCCTGGGAGATGGCGACGGTGTACACGGGGCAGGTGCCGAAGCAGGGCCTCCGCTCGAGCGTGACCGCCGGCACATCCGACGCCGCACCGGCGGCGGGCGCGGGACTTTCGGCCGACCCACCCGGTCTCGGGGAGCACGCCACGAGCGCGGCAGCGGCCACGGTTCCCGCGGTCCCGATGCGCCTGCGCCAGGCCCCGGCGGCGGCCGCTAGCCCGGTGCTGCCGCAGGCCTCCGCTCGCGCACTCACCGGGACTGCGCCCGGAGCCGCAGCTCGCGGCTCCGGACCCGATCGGAGACCGTGATGGTCACTTCGTCGCGAGGGGCGGCGATTTCGGCGGCACCGCTCCGTGCAAAGGAGAGCACCTGACCGGTCGCCGGGTCGCGCACCATGAGCATCGGCGCCTTGCTCGCATCCCAGCGAAGCGCCACACGGCCGGGGGCGGCGCGGGTCACTTCCACGGCCGGCGTCTCCGAGGCCGCGGGGACGACCGAAGCACGCACGCCGGGCCCGACGAGGTCGAGCGAGACGAGGCGGGCGGCGCGCTCCGGGCGGACCGGAACGACGAACGCGAAGTGCTTCGCGCCCAGGGGGTCGTCCGCCACCTCGAGCGGCGCGAAGTCGAAGCCGAACACCCGTCCTCCACCTGTCGCCCGGCCCTCGAGGCGATAGGGGCCGGCCTGCCGGGGCAGGCTCGGCCGGGCCACGACGCTGAAGGCGGGCTCGAGCACGGCGCGGCCGCTCTCGATGCGGCCCCAGACCAGGATGCCGGGCTGCACCGTCTCGCCCAGTCCCCTGGCGAGAGACGCCTCGCTGCTCCGGAAGTTCATGACGCCCAGATAGGTGTAGTCGCTGATCCACTCGTTGCTGCAGTAGCCCATCAGGTCGTGCGCGTCGGCCGGCTTGAGCGTCTCGTTGACTACGTCGTAGCCGATGACACCGATCTGGCCGCCCGTGTACGGGTAGTTGGCGTCCGGGCTGCTCGCGCTGCCACAGGGTGCGTGCGCCCGGTTCCAATTGTGGCCCCACTCGTGGGCGGCGACCGAGCCCCGGCTGCCCGCCTTGTCCCAGCCGATCGCCGCCGGCGCACCGATGTAACCGACACCGGCGATTCCACTGCTGTAGCTGGGGTTCACCACGCCGTAATAGTAGCGCGAGCTGCTTTCGGCCTTGCGCAGCGCCAGCATCTCGCCGAGCACCGCGGTCCATGCCCCGTTGCCGTTGTCGGACTGGAGCGGCATATCGGTGGCGGTCGTGTATGCCGTGTGAAGCAGCGCCTCATCGCTCCGGAGCGGGTGCATCCGCATCGCCGCCTCGAGGTATTCGCCCATGTTCGCGGGTGTGACGTTGCCCAGGCGACTGTTCGCCTTCGTGATCACCGGCACCAGCGTGACGCGGAAGGGAGACGCGTCTCGAACGTCGAGCGCCAGCGGAGTGCCCGATTCGGGGAACGTGTTGTCGCCCTCGTTCCCTTCGGCGATGAGATTCTCGGGATCCACCTCCGCGACGATGGAGAGATTGCCCTGGATCAACGAGCGGTCGAGGATGAGGTTCCAGGAACTGTTGAGGGTCGCCTCGTCGGGGCCCAGCGGGGTCGTGAGCGCCGGCGCGGGAATCGTCATCTCGGAGAGGAGCGCACCGTCGCGGTAGAGGCTCACCTCGACGTCCGGCGCCGCCGCGTTGATCTGGTTGGCGGTCACGAACACGCGGAGCAGCGCGTCCCGATCCTGGATCAGGGGCACCCCGCGGTTATAGGTCTGGACACTCTGCACCAGGTACACGCCGTGCACCCACAGGTTGAATCCGGCCGCTCCGCCGGTGGAGTAGCTCACCAGTGCAGGGACGCTCGCACCCACGCCCACGGTCTTGGTCTGACTGGACGGGGCCGGCGAGTACTGCTCGCTGCCGCTGGTGACGGCGAGGGCGGTGAGGGTGTACTGCCCGGGACCGAGACCGGAGAGGGTCTCGCTGGCCGTGACCTGACGGGTGTAGCCACCAGGCCCCGAAACCGTAATGGCCGCATCAGTCCCGTCGGGGAGGCCGGAGACGGTAATCGCAAGCGAGCCGTTGCCGCTCGCGTAGAGCACCTGCGCGCCCGCGGCATCCCCCCCGCTCACCTCGACGGACTGGGAGGGCGGAGAGGGCAGATACTGTGCGTCACCGGTGGTGACGCCGACGGCGGCAACGGTGTAGGTGCCCGAAGGGAGTCCGGACAGCGTCTCGGTATGTCCGACGAGGCGGATGTAGCCGCTCGGTCCGGACACCGTCACGTCGGCTTCGGTACCCGGCGGGAGGCCGATGACCTCCAGGGCAAGGCTGCCGGTGGAAGGGCCGGTGGAGCTGCCGCCGCAGGCTACCAGCAGCAGCGTGAGGAGAACGCAAGCTCGGGATCGGACCCGGCGGCTGGTCATACGTGCACCTGGGACTTCCCTGTTGGCGCCGTCCGGCGGAACGGGCGGCCGTCTGGCGTTCTGCATCGGTGCACGCCGAAGCACGGCGCGCCGGCCGATCGGCTAAGTATCTCGGATTGTGAGCCTTGCTGGAGCGGCACGGACCCGCGGTGACCCGCGGGTGCCGCTGAAGCGGCAGAGCCGGGCAACTGGCGCGCCAGCGCGAGCGGGATTACACGATTTGCGCGAGGCAGTACCTTTGAGGGGAGGTTTCTTCCATGGAAGGTCGATCCCTTATGGATGACCAACGTCCGCGCCAGCTCCCGCAACAGCCGATCGAGGAGCTGGCCCCGCAGACCTATTGCCAGCGGGCCGCGCTGGAGCTGGCGGCCCTGATTCGGCACCAGCGGAAGCCCAAGCGTGGCACCCGGCGCGACTCGGCGCTGCTCCGCCGGTGTGTCGAGCAGGTCCTCGGCACCGCCGGCCGTGGTGCCCCGTCGGAAGGCCCCTGGCGCACCGGAGC
>DATABZ010000171.1:0-11546 GCA_036259315.1 Gemmatimonadales bacterium
CGAGCGGAACATCCTGCGCCTGGCGATCCTCGAGCTGCGCCGCGGGGAAGTGCCGCCCAAGGTGGCGATCGACGAGGCGGTGCGGCTGGCGCACTGGTTCGGCGGCCCCCGCGCGGCGGGGTTCGTAAACGGCGTGCTCGACGGCATCGCGCGCGCCGCGGGCCGGCTCTGAGCGCATGAACATTCTGGTGGTCAACTGGCAGGACCTCGAGAACCCAAGAGCCGGCGGCGCGGAAATCCACCTCTTCGAGATTTTCGGCCGGCTGGCGAGTGCGGGACACCGCGTCCGCCTGGTATGCTCGGGCTGGTCGGACGCGCCGGCCCACGCGCAGTTGCAGGGGATCGAGGTGCACCGCGTGGCGGGACGGAACAGCTTCGCCGCCCTGGGACGGGGCGCCGTGCGGCGTGCTACCAGGGCCGAGCGGCCGGATGTGCTGGTGGAGGACATCAACAAGTTGCCGCTGTTTCTCGCGTCCGTGACCGACCTGCCGTTCTGCGCCCTGGTGCCGCATCTCTTCGGGGAGACCGCCTTCCAGGAGGCGCCGTGGCCCATGGCCGCGACGGTGTGGCTGGCGGAGCGGCCGCTCGCCCGTGCCTATCGGCGCGCGGCATTCCACGCGATCAGCGAGAGCACGCGAGACGACCTCGTGGCCCGCGGGGTCCGCGCCGAGCGGATCCGGGTGGTGCACCCGGGAGTGGACGGCGAGCGATTCTGCCCCTCACCCGCGGAACCGCGCGCGCCCGAGCCGCGGTTCCTGTACGTCGGAAGGCTCAAGCGTTATAAAGGAATAGATCTGGCGATCGAGGCGTTGGCGGTGGCCCGCCGCTCACGCCCCGATCTCCGGCTGGACATCGCCGGTACCGGCGACCATCGCCCGGCACTCGAGCGGCTGGCCGCCGCGCGGGGCCTGGACTCCGCCGTGACGTTCCACGGCTTCGTGAGCGAGGCGCGCAAGATCTCCCTGCTGCGCGGCGCCTGGGCCAACGTGTTCCCCTCGCCGAAGGAGGGATGGGGGATCACCGTGGTGGAAGCGGCGGCTTGCGGTACGCCCTCGCTCGCCTCGGACAGCCCCGGGCTGCGCGACTCCGTCCGCCACATGGAGACCGGTTACCTTGTGCCTCACGGCGACGTGAACGCACTGGCCGCACGCATGCTCGAGCTCGCCGGCAACCCCGCACTCGTGGCCCGCCTCGGCGCGGCCGCCCGCCGATTCGCGGAGCGGCTGACCTGGGAACGATCGGCGGCCGAGACGGAGCGACATCTTCTGGACATCATCGCCGGCTCGGCCTAGCGCCGGATCGGAAGGAGCACCCCATGCAGACGACGATCACCGCCCGCCACTGCGAGATCTCCGACGCGCTTCGGGAGCGCGCGCTCACGGTCGTCGAGCGTCTGGGCAACTTCGCGACTCGACCGATCGAGGCCACCGTCGTCTTCGACGCGGAGGGACTGCGGCGAACGGCGGAGCTCCGGCTGCACGTGGCTCGCGGCGAGGTGCTCGTCGCCAAGGCGGAAGCGGAGGACCATCGCACCGCCCTGGATCGTGCCGAGGACAAGCTGCGCCGGCAGGTCGAGAAGGCCTCCGCGCTTCCCAGGCGCTCCCGTCCCTCGCAGGCCAATCCGCTCTGATGCTCCGGCTCCGGGATTTCCTCTCCCGCCGCGGCGACCCGCTCCAGCTCGAGGCCCTGACCGGCGAGCTGGGGCTGGACCGCCAGCTCCCCGACGCGGAAGTGGCCGGCCCCGGGCTCGCCCTGGCGGGCTACACCGGCCGCTTCGCACCGAACCGGCTGCACGTCTTCGGTGAGACGGAGATCACGTACCTACACTCGCTGCCGGCCGAGCAGCGGCGCCAGGCGCTGGAGAAATTCTTCGAGTTCGAGCTGCCCTGCATCTTCGTGACCAAGAACCAGGAGGTGCCGGCGGAGATGCTCGAGCTCGCGCGCTCGCGTGGCGTCCCGCTGCTCCGGAGCAAGCTCAAGACGGCGGAGTTCTATCGCCGCGTCAAGCCGGTCGTGGAGGAGGCCTTCGCCCCGCGCACCACGCTGCACGGCTCGCTGGCGGACGTCTACGGAGTGGGCCTGCTCTTCGTCGGGCGCTCGGGCATCGGCAAGAGCGAATGCGTGCTGGACCTGGTGGAGCGGGGCCATCGGCTCGTCGCGGACGACGTGGTCCAGGTGGTCAAGCGGGGGAACGACATCCTCATCGGCCGTGGGCACGAGCTGGCGGCGCACCACATGGAGATCCGCGGGATCGGCCTCATCGACATCCCGGCCCTGTTCGGCGTCCGCGCGGTCCGGCAGCAGAAGCGCATCGAGGTGGTGGTGCAGCTGGAGGATTGGGAGACGGCGAGGGACTCCGACCGGACCGGCCTCGCCCGGGAGGAGACCACCATCCTCGACGTCGTGGTGCCGCGGGTCGTGGTGCCGCTCAATCCGGGGAAGAACATCACCGTCATCTCCGAAGTGGTGGCGATGATGCACCTCCTCCGGTACTCCGGCGTGGACGTGGCCGCCGCGTTCAACGCCCGTCTCATCAAGCGGATGAAGGAGCAGCGCGGGGTTCGGGAGTATCTTCAGGAAGACTATGAGTGATGCCCTGCGAGGGGTGGTGGTGTGCCATGGCGGGCTGGCGAAGGCCCTGGTCGAGGCGGCGGAGTCGATCAGCGGGGTGACCGGCGTCCTCCGGCCCGTGTCCAACCGCGACTGCGACCGCGAGGCGCTGGAGCGGCTGGTGGCCGAGGCAGTCGACGGGCGGCCGGCGGTGGTCTTCACCGACCTCGCTTCAGGGTCCTGCCTCTTCGCGGTCCTCAAGAACCTCCGCGGACTTCCCGACGTGAAGGTCGTGACCGGCGTCAATCTCGCGATGCTGGTGGATTTCGTGTTTCACCTCTCGCTCGAGCCCGCGGCGGCGGCGGAGCGGGCGATGGCGGCCGGAACCAGGGCCATTCGAGCACCCTGATGGCCATCGTGCTCTTCCGGGTCGACGACCGGCTGATCCATGGGCAGGTGGTCGTCGGCTGGGGCCGTCCGCTCGGCATCGATCGGGTAGTCGTGGTGGACGATCAGGTCGCGGGCAGCGCCTGGGAGCAGGATCTCTACCGCATGGCCGTCACGCCCGACATCGAGGTCGAGTTCGTCTCCATCGCGGACGCCACCACCCGGCTCCGCGACTGGCAGTCGGATGCCGGCCGGACGCTGGTGCTCACCGGCGATCTCGACACCATGGCCGCGCTGCACCGGGCGGACCCCGTGACCGTGCACCGGATAAACCTGGGCGGCATCCATCACCGAGCCGGCCGGAGGGAGCGTCTGCCGTACCTGTATCTCACCGATGACGAGATGAGCCGGCTGGAGGCCCTGGAGGCCGCCGGGGCCGCGATCAGTGCGCAGGATCTGCCGACGACGCCTCCCGTCACCTTGAAGGCCCTGGGATGACCGATCTTTCGCCCGCCACTGCGATTCTCCTGGTGCTCTGGGGCACCGTCGTCGGGCTCGACCTGGTCAGCGTCCCGCAGGCCATGCTGGCGCGCCCGGTGGTCGCCGGGGCGGTGGCCGGCTGGCTGGCCGGCGACCTCGAGGCCGGGCTCCGCGTCGGCGTGCTCTTCGAGTTCTTCGCGCTCGACGTGCTTCCGGTGGGCGCGGTGCGCTACCCGGACTACGGTCCGGCCACGGTGGCCGCGACGGCCCTCGCCGCCGACTCGCCCTGGCAGTTCGCGCTCGGCCTGAGCGCCGCGCTCGGTCTGGTCATCGCCGTGCTCGGCGGCTTCACTCTGCAGATGGTGCGTCGCGCCAACGCGCGAGCCATCCAGCGCCATTCAGCGGCGCTCGCGGCGGGTGAGAGCCGGGTCATCCGCCTGATCCACTACGAGTCGCTCGCTCGCGACGCCGCGCGGGGCGCGGGCCTCACCGCGCTGGGCCTGGCGTGCGCGTGGCTCCTGGCCGAGCCGCTCGCCGGCCTGGACCGCTCCACGGCGCTGGGCCTGACCCTCGTCGCGATGGGATGCGGGATCTCCGCCGCGGTCGGTGGTGCGCTCCGCAACGCCGGGCGGGGCCCGCGGCTCCGCTGGCTCGGCGCCGGCGCGCTGGTGGGCCTGCTCGCGGCGGCGCTGCGATGAACGGCGGGTGGCGCGCCTGGCTGCGGCTCTTCGCGGTCCAAGGCACCTGGAACTACGAGCGAATGCTGGGTGTCGGCATGGGATACGCCGCGGAGCCGCTGCTGGAGGACCTCAAGACCGTGGATCCGGTCCGCCATACCGAGGCCGTGGTCCGGTCCGCGGAGTTCTTCAACTGCAACCCGAACCTGGCGGGCCTCGCGCTGGGCGCGACCGCGAGGGCGGAGTACGACGGCGTGCCCGGCAGCCAGATCGCCCGCCTGCGCACCGCGCTGTGCAGCCCCCTGGGTGCATTGGGGGATCAGCTCTTCTGGGCCGGCCTGGTCCCGCTGCTGGTCGGCGCCACGCTGGTAGGCCTGGTGCTGGGCGCCAGTTGGTGGGCAGTGCTCGGCTTCCTGCTGCTGTATAACCTGGCCCGGATCGCCACCGGGGTCTGGTCGCTCCGGACCGGGCTGGAGGCCGGTATGGGTGTGGGCGGCGCCATCGCACAGTCCTGGATCTCGCGAGCGATCGAGCTGGTGGGCCCCGCGGCCGGCTTCGCAGTGGGAGTCGCGATTCCCATGGTGGGCGCGTGGTACCTCCGGGAGATGGAGTGGCCGGCCGCCGTGGGAGCGTTGGCCGTGGCGGCCACGGGGGTGGCGGTGACCCGCTGGTTCGGCGCTTCGCTGACCGCGGTGCGATTCACCCTGCTCGCGCTGGCCCTGCTCGTGCTCTTCCGCTGGGTGCTGCCATGATCGAGCGCGAGGCGACGATCGTGAACCAGGATGGGCTCCATGCCCGACCCGCGGCCAAGATCGTGCGGCTGGCCAGCAGCTTCGACTCCCAGGTCGAGCTCCTCAAGGACGGGCTGGCGGTGAACGGGAAGAGCATCATGGGTGTCATGATGCTCTCGGCGGAATGCGGCAGCTCCATCACCATCCGCGCGGACGGCCACGACGCGGAGCAGGCGGTCGACGCCCTCAGCCGCCTCGTGGCCGACGGATTCGGGGAGCCCTGAGCATGGCGCGCGTGGTTCGCGGCATCGGAGTGTCGCCCGGCGTCGCCATGGCGCCGGCGCTCATCGTGCAGTGGGACTTCCCCGAGGTCCCCGACCGCGCGGTGCGCCCGGACCAGGTCGAGGACGAGGTCAGACGCCTGCGCGAGGCCGTGGCCGAGGTGGTCGCCCACCTCAACGACTTGGGGCAGAGGGTGCTCCGGCGTGCGGGGCCCGAGGAGGCCAGGATCTTCGATGCCCAGATTCTCATGGCGCAGGACGAGGACTTCCTCAGCTCGGTCGAGACGCTCATCCGCAAGAACCAGCTCAGCGCCGAGACCGCCTACGAGTTCAAGGCGCTGGAGCTCAGAAACCTCTGGTCGGGAGCCGCCCGGCTGCGGGAGCGGCTGGCGGACTTGAACGCGATCCAGCTCCGGATCATCAACCGGCTCCTCGGTCGGAGCGGCACCGAGCTCGGGGCCATGCTGTCGGACGAGCAGGTCATCGTCGTCGCGCACGAGCTCTCGCCCGGGCTCACCGTGCAGCTCGACCGGGAGCACGTCGTCGGCCTCGTGAGCGAGGAGGGCACCCGCACCGCGCACGCCGCCATCCTGGCCCACAGCCTCGGCATTCCGGCGGTCATGGGAGCGGTGGGCGCCATGGCCAAGATCCCGAACGGCACCATGCTGCTCCTGGACGGCCAGAGCGGGGTGATCGTCCTCGATCCCACGCGTGACGAGCTGGACGACGCCAAGACCCAGGTCAGCCGCCGACACCGGCTCGAGCTCCAGCTCGAAGGCATCGTGGAGGAGCCCGCGGTCACCCCCGAGGGCCGCCGCATCCTGCTCATGGGCAACGTGGACCTGCCGGAGGAGATCGAGTCCGCCCAGCGGCTCGGCGCCGAGGGCGTCGGCCTGCTCCGGACCGAGTTCCTCCTCACCGGCCGCGCGACCCTGCCCACGGAGGACGAGCAGGCCGAGTACTTCCGGCGGGTGGCGCTGGCGTTTCCGGGTCACCCCATCGTGATCCGCTCGTTCGACCTCGGCGGCGACAAGTTCCCCGTGGCGTTCAAGTCCTCCGCGGAGGCGAATCCGTTCCTGGGCTGGCGCTCGATCCGCGTGTGCCTCGACGAGCCCGAGGTGTTTCGGCCGCAGGTGCGCGCCGTGCTCCGCGCCGCGGTCGGGAGAGACGTGCAGCTCATGCTGCCGCTGGTGACCCGGGTCGAGGAGGTCCTCGAGGTCAAGGCGATCGTGAGTGAGGAGGCCGAGAGCCTTCGAGCGGCCGGCGTGCGGGCCGTGGAGACGGTCCCCGTCGGCGTCATGATCGAGACCCCGGCCGCGGTGCTCATCGCCGACCGCCTCGCGGAGGTCAGCGAGTTCTTCAGCGTGGGGACCAACGACCTCACGCAGTACACCATGGCCGTCGACCGGGGCAATGCCCGTCTCGCTGACCGGTTCACGCCGCACCACCCCTCCATCGTGCGCCAGCTCAGGCAGGTGGTGGAGGTCGGGAAGGCCGCGGGGCTGCCGGTCAGCGTCTGCGGCGAGATGGCGTCGGAGGCGCTGAGCGCGGTGCTGCTCATCGGTCTGGGGTACGACCGACTCAGCGTCTCGCCGCCCGCGCTGCCGCTGGTCAAGTGGGTGGTGCGCACGGTACCGGAGGAGGCGGCCCGACGCGCGGCGGACCGGGCCCTCGCCGCCTCGAGCGCGGAGGAGGTCTCCGCCGCGCTACGGGAGACCGTCGGCGAGTACATCGACGTGCGGCTGCTCGACCCCGGTTCGGCGTTGCCGGGGCGGGGGCGGGTGGGTAGCTTGAGGCCGCACTAGGCCCACCCTCGTGCCCAACCCCCAACGCGAGTCGTTCCGTATGGCCGCAGCCAAACGCCACATCTTCACCTCCGAGTCGGTGACCGAGGGTCATCCCGACAAGGTCGCCGATCAGATCTCCGACGCCGTGCTCGACGCGATCCTCTCGCGGGATCCGAACGGGCGCGTGGCGTGCGAGACGCTCGTGACCACGGGGATGGCGGTGGTGGCGGGGGAGATCACGACCAGCACGTACGTCCACATCCCCGACCTGGTCCGCGAGACGGTGGAGTCGATCGGCTACACCGACGCCTCGTATGGGCTGGACGGCCGCACCTGCGCGGTGCTCACCTCGATCGACCGGCAGTCGCCCGACATCGCGATGGGTGTGAACGGCGGGAAGGCGAAGGAGCAGGGCGCGGGCGACCAGGGCATGATGTTCGGGTACGCCACCAGCGAGACCCGCGAGCGGATGCCGCTGCCGATCATGCTCGCTCACCGGATCGTCGAGCGACTGGCCGCGGTGCGGAAGGGCCTGCCCGGGCACCCGCACATCGAGTGGCTGCGGCCCGACGGCAAGTCCCAGGTCTCGGTGGAGTACGAGGGAGACCGGCCGGTCGCGGTCCGCACGGTCGTCGTGTCCACCCAGCACGCCGAGCGGCGCGGCTCCCGGCAGCTCTCCCAGGGGACCGTCCGGGAAGGGGTGATCGAGGAGGTCATCAAGCCCGTGCTCGAGTCCCACGGCGTGGAGTACCGCGGCACCAAGTTCCTGATCAATCCGACCGGGCGATTCGTCATCGGCGGCCCCCACGGCGACGCCGGCCTCACCGGCCGCAAGATCATCGTGGATACCTACGGGGGCATGGCACGCCACGGGGGAGGCGCCTTCAGCGGGAAAGACCCCTCGAAGGTGGACCGTTCCGCCGCCTACGCGGCGCGCTGGGTGGCGAAGAACGTGGTCGAAGCGAAGCTGGCCCGCCGCTGCGAAGTGCAGGTGGCCTACGCGATCGGTGTGGCACGTCCGGTGTCGGTGATGGTCCAGACGTTCGGCACCGGGATGATCCCGGATCCACAGATCGAGCGGATCGTGAGCGAGGTCTTCGACCTCACGCCGAGAGGCATCATTGACGCCCTCAAGCTGAGGCGGCCAATTTACAGCAGGACCGCTACCTACGGTCATTTCGGCCGCCGGCCTGCCGCCGGCGTGTACCAGAACGGGACCAAGAGCCACAAAGTCGATCTATTCACCTGGGAGCGCACCGACCGCGTGAAGGACCTGCTGTCGGCCGCCCGATGAGGAGCGCATGAGCGTACAGACCGAGGTCGCCAAGTACGACATCCGTGACATCCGCCTCGCCGACGAGGGCAAGCGCCGGACCGAGTGGGCCGAGCGGTCCATGCCGGTGCTGCGGCAGATCCGCGCCCGGTTCGCGCAGGAGCAGCCGCTCAAGGGCGTCCGGCTGTCCGCCTGCCTCCACGTCACCACGGAGACGGCCAATCTGATGGCCACCCTCCGGGCGGCGGGGGCCGACATCGCGCTCTGCGCCTCCAACCCGCTCTCCACCCAAGACGACGTCGCCGCGCACCTGGTCCGGGACCACGGGGTCCACGTCTACGCCATCAAGGGCGAGGACCACGAGACCTACTACACCCATATCGCCCAGGCGCTCGCGTTCGGCCCGGACATGACCCAGGACGACGGCGCGGACCTGGTCGGCTCGCTCCACATGATCGCCCTGAACCGGCTCGACGATCTGGCCCCGCCGATCCGCCGCTGGGTCGAGAGCCTCTCCGCCGATGAGCGGCGGGCGCTGGTGGGCAGCGTGCGCGGCTCGACCGAGGAGACCACGACCGGCGTCATCCGCCTCAAGGCGATGGCCAAGGAGGGCGTGCTCCAGTTCCCGATCATCGCGGTGAACGACTCGAACACCAAGCACATGTTCGACAACCGGTACGGGACCGGGCAGTCCACCCTCGACGGCATCGTCCGGGCCACCAACCTGCTGCTCGCCGGCAGCACGGTGGTGGTGGCGGGCTATGGCTGGTGCGGCCGGGGCGTCGCCATGCGCGCCAGGGGCGCCGGGGCACACGTGATCGTGACCGAGGTGGACCCGGTGCCCGCGCTGGAGGCCCGCATGGACGGGTTCGAGGTGCGGCCCATGGCGCAGGCCGCGCCGATCGGGGATCTCTTCATCACCCTGACGGGCAACATCCACGTGATCCGCCCGGAGCACTTCGCCGCCATGAAGGACGGCGCCATCGTCTGCAACTCCGGGCACTTCAACGTGGAGCTCGATCTGGACGGCCTGGGCCGCATCGCCGCCGAGCGGCGGACGGTCCGCAACCTGGTGGACGAGTACCTGGTGAACGGCCGCCGGATCATGGTCCTGGGCGAGGGGCGGCTGATCAATCTCGCGGCCGCCGAAGGGCACCCGGCCAGCGTGATGGACATGTCGTTCGCCAACCAGGCGCTCGCGGCGGAGCTGCTGGCCAAGGAGGCGAAGACCCTGACGAAGGCGGTGCACCGGCTGCCGGTCTCGGTGGACCAGGAGATCGCCCGCCTCAAGCTGCAGAGCATGGGCATAGACATCGACACCCTCACCGCCGAGCAGGTCGACTATCTCGCCAGCTGGGACGCGGGGACGTAATCGGGCGGTGGAACGCGAATGATCGAAGTCACGGTAGCGCACCTGGGCCTGGACCGGACGACCAACACCCCGGTCGTCATCCTCAGGGAGAAGGAAGGGGCCCGGGTACTGCCGATCTGGATCGGGCCGGCGGAGGCGAGCGCCATCGCCATGGAGCTCCAGGGCATGAAGGCACAGCGCCCGCTCACGCACGATCTGCTGAAGCAGGTTCTCGTCGGCCTGGGCGGCGACCTCCGCCGGGTCGTGATCAGCGCGGTCAAGGAGAACACCTACTTCGCCGAGCTGCTCATCCGCCGGGACGATCAGGTCTTCCAGGTGGACGCCAGGCCCTCCGACAGCATCGCCCTCGCGCTGCGGATGCGGGCGCCGATCTTCACCAGCGACCAGCTACTCGACCAGAGCGGCGTCGAGACCGACGAGCCCTCGCCCAATCCCTCTCTCGAGGCCGACAAGCTCAAGGAGTACCTCGAGAAGATGGATCCCCAGGATTTCGGGAAGTTCAATCCGTAACAGGGCAGGGACCAGAACCGGCCATCAGCGACTAAGCGCAAGAATTCTAGTTACTTAAGTGCCAGTAGCAGTCCGAGCGTTTAGGCTATTTTGGGGGTTGCTTGCGATAGAACGGGCACAGTTGGGGCACAGTGGGAGGTGGGCTGCCATCCCCGCTCTCTGCTCACGGTCTCTTCAGGCAGCTCTGAAGCCGCTGGCGCGCAGCCCGGGCAACATTCTCATCGGTAGGAATCTTTGCAATATCGAACTCGGAGAAGGGGCAGAACACTACACTATCCCCGATGTGCATTCGAAGTGACAGGTCAAAGTCTCCCCGGCCCCGCTGCCGGCCCCACTGCAAGTCTGTCGCCCCCATCTCTTCGGCCTGTTGGTTGAGCCAAGCCTTGCCGGCTTCCAGGTTGTCGCTCATTCCCGCTTCCCCTTCTTACCCGGTGGCACCCGCACTACCGCCGAGATCGGGGCGCTGGTTGCGCGGCGCGGGCGCTTGAGTCCCGGGCCCACTTAGTTCTTCGTCCGCATGTACTTCGCGAGCCGTCCCAGACTCACAAGCGCCACGATGAGACCAATCACCACGATTCCAAGAGTCATCCCCATGTCGCCTCCAGGTCGGCGTTCAGGCCACAGCCGTCCCTGATCGGCCCGCACGTGCCGCGGGCCGCCCGTCAATGCTCAGCCACACATACCTCACGGTACAAATCAGTATACTTCGGGAGTCCTCAACTCAGGCCTGCAGTTGAATCCCATCTTGTACAGAGGCTTCATCATCACGGCTCGCACGTTCCAGATACGCGGCTCCGGACGCTGGACCCTTGATCTCTTGATTGGCCGCCACATGGACTTGCGGGCCTTCAGCGGCCCTAGCACCTACCCCACAGAAGAAGCGGCCATCGCGGGTTGTTGTGAGTTCGGCCGGCGCATCATCGATAGCGGAGTGTCGAATTGCTCAGTCGATGAATTGTCCTGGGACTGAGACGCTGGCCTGTCTGCCTAACCGGCTCGAACTGCTGGCGCCCCCTCCCGGAGGTCACCTCCCTTGGCGCTGATCCACGATGGCCCGAACGAGCGCGGCTAGCTCATGGGGCTGCGACGGTTTTTTGACCACCGCGCTGGGCTGAGTGCCCGCGCATCAATGAGGAGCTGCGACGTCTCCCTCTCGCTCGTCGCGAGCACCACAGGCGTGTCGCGGTGGCGAGCACGTTGCCGCAAGGCACGGATGAATTGGCAGCCGTCCATCCGCGGCATGTTCAGGCCAAGCAGGATGGCGTCGAACGGCTCGGTCGCCGTGTCCAGGAGGTTGAAGGCCGCGTGGCCGTCCTCCGCATCGAAGAGGTCGTGCTCTTTCGGTGGAAACGCCAATCGGGTGACTTTCCGAATCCGCTTTGAGTCTCCACGATCAAGAGTCGCATGGGACCTCGAAACAGGAAGGGCTTCTAGGTGGGACGATGTCTCCAGCGATGCAAGGGGAACAGATTACGTTCGCCATGGGAGCGGATTGCCC
>DATABZ010000172.1:0-18424 GCA_036259315.1 Gemmatimonadales bacterium
GCGGAACCGCTCCAGGATCCGGGGGTCGGCGCCCGCCCACGAGTAGATGGACTGCTCGTCGTCGCCCACGGCGAAGCAGTGGCGGTGGGCCGCCGCGAGCCCGGTGATCACCTCGTACTGGGCCAGGCTCAGGTCCTGGAACTCGTCCACCAGCACGGCGTCCCAGCGGCCGCGGATGGCCGCCGCCTGCTCGGGATGCCGACGGAGCAGCTCGCCCGCGAGGGCGATGAGATCGTTGTAGTCGAGCAGGCCCCGGGCGCGGAGCGCCTCGCGGTAGGCCTCGAAGAGCTCCATGTCCCCCGCGAGGAGAGGAACGTGCTCCAGCTGGTGCCGGCCGAACGAGCGGAGGAGCTGGGCATGGCGCTCGGGGCGGACCCGGAGCCTGCGGAGCACCCGTTTCTGGTAGTCCTCGTCCGCGAGCCCGAAGCCCCGCCGGAGACCCATGAGTGCGGCGTGCTCCCGGAGGAGGGCCATGCAAAGCGCGTGCAGCGTCCCGCGGGTGACCTCGTCCGCCGCCCCGGCCCCGATCTCGCGCCGGAGCCGGGCCCCGATCTCGTCGGCGGCCTTGTTGGTGAAGGTGACGGCGCAGATGCGCCCGGGTGCCATGCCGAGCTGGGCGATCAGATGGCCGATCCGGCCGATCAGGCAGAACGTCTTGCCCGCGCCCGGCCCGGCGACGACGAGGATCGGTCCGGCCGGTGCCTCGATGGCTCGGCGCTGGGCGGGGGTCGGAATCGGACCTGCCCCGAGGTCGGGGGAAGACTCGATTCCGGTTGTGGCGGTCATAGCGGGATAAGATACCTCGCCGCTGTGACCGCGTGAGGGCTACGGCGTGAGAAGCTTGCGCGTGCCCTTCACCGCTCCGGATCCATCGCCTCGCCGCCGCCTACACGATGGTGATCGGCAGTACGTTAGCTCCCCGGGTATCGGGGTGGAATCTGCCCGTCGTGCGCTGCCACACTGCAGTTGCCTTGCGGAGCGTTTTCGTTAGAGCTTTAACGCACCGGAGGCCCGGGGGGACAGCCCTCCCGGGCGGCTGAACCGTGCAGATGAGCCATGCTACGCATCGCGATGATCTCGACCCCGTTCATCCCGGTGCCGCCACGGGACTACGGCGGCACCGAGCTGGTGGTACACGAGCTGGTCGAAGGACTGCTGGACCGGGGGCACGACGTCACCCTCTTCGCCACCGGCGATTCCCGAACCCGCGCCCGCCTGCGGGCCCTCTACGACGAGCCGATCTGGCCTCCGGAGACGTTCGCCGAGCTGGACCACGTCTCCTGGGCGATGCAGCAGGTGGCGCAAGGCAGCTACGACGTGGTTCACGCCCATGCCCCCGCGGCGCTGGCGATCGGCAGGCTGGTGCCCGACGTTCCGGTGGTCTACACCATCCACCACCACCACGAGCCGGCGCTGTCCCGCTACTACGCCGGCTTCCCGCAGGCGGACTACGTCGCCATCTCGGCCCACCAGTGCCGCCGCGAGAGCGGCGTCGACTGGTGCGCCGTGATTCACCACGGGCTCGACCCGAGCCCCTATCGCTGGAGCGAGCGCCCCGAGCCCTACGTCTGCTTCGTGGGACGCCTCGCGCCTGAGAAGGGGCCGGCCACCGCGATCGAGGTCGCGGCCCGCGCGGGCGTGCCGCTCCGGATGGCCGGAAGCATCCACCCGGTCGACAAGGCCTACGTCGAGGCCGAAGTGCTGCCGCGTCTCGACGCACCGGGCGTCACCTATCTCGGCCCCATCGGGATGGACCGGAAGGTGCCCCTGCTCTGCGCCGCCCGGGCCCTGCTCGCGCCGATCGAGTGGAACGAGCCGTTCGGGCTCATCCTGATCGAGGCGATGCTGTCCGGCTGCCCGGTCGTGGCATTCGGGCGGGGGAGCGTGCCGGAGCTGGTGGACCACGGCGAGACCGGGTTCGTGGTGGAGTCCCTGGAGGAGATGGCGGACGTGATCCGAGTCGGCGGCCCGGTGGAGCGGTTGAATCGGGCGCGGATCCGGGAGCTGGCGGTGCGCCGGTTCAATCGGAACCGGATGGTGGCCGACTACGAGCGCGTCTACCAGAGGGCCGTAGCGCGAACCCGGCGCTCGAGCCTGCGCCCGATCACGGCTGCATGACCACCGCGCTCCCGGCCGAGCAACTGCGACCCGTCTCCATGGAAGAGGCGGTCGGGTACGGCGAGATCGCCTGCACCCATCAGGGGATGACCGAGGGGGCGCTGGTCCTCAAGCACGACCGGCACTTCCTCCTGGTCGACTCCCACGGTGACATCGTGCCGGCCGGCGCCTGCTCGCTGGGCCTCTTTCAGGACGACACCCGCATTCTCAGCGACTACCGCCTGACCGTGCGTGGCGGACCGCCCACCCTGCTCTCGGCGCAGATGCCCCGCCCCTATGGCGCGCTGATCGACCTGGCCGTTAACGACCTCCCCTTCGGCGGCGATTTCTGGGATCCTCGCAACGTGATCCACATCCGCCGCGAGCTGTCGCTGAGCGACAGGCTGGTCGAGCGGGTGACTCTCACCAGTTATCTGCGCACTCCGCTGGACTATTGGATCGAGATCGAGTTCGGCGCCGACTTCGCCGACATCTTCGAGGTGCGGGGTTGGCGCCGGGAAGGCCGCGGCCAGTACTTCGCGCCCAGCAGCGACGGCGATTCGCTCGCATTCGGGTACCGCGGCAGGGACGGGCGGTTGCTGCGGAGTGTCGTCCGCTTCCGCGACCGCCCCGACTGCCTCGCCGGCAGAACCGCGCGCTGGGATCTCCGGCTGCATGGGGAGCAGCGCGTCGAGTTGGAGTGGGAGGTATGTGGGGAGGAGGGCGAGCCGGTGCCGGTCCCGCTGCGTGGGCTGGACGACTCGCGAGCCCGGCTGGATTCGGCCTACCGGGCCTGGCAGGAGGAGGGCACCCGCTGGACCAGCGACAACGGCGATTTCGACCACCTCCTCCGTCGCGCCGCGGATGATCTCCGGGCCCTGCACGTGGAGGTGGACGGCGAACCGGTGATCTCGGCGGGGATTCCGTGGTATTCGACCATCTTCGGGCGCGACTCCATCATCGCCTCGCTCCAGGCCCTGCCGCTCAATCAGGAGCTTGCGCGGCGCACCCTCCGCTATCTGGCCCGCAGGCAGGGCACGCGCGAGGACCCCTACACCGAGGAGCAGCCGGGAAAGATCCTGCACGAGCTTCGGCGCGGGGAGATGGCGCGCACGGGGGAGATTCCCCACATCCCCTACTACGGCAGCATCGACGCGACGCCGCTCTGGCTCATCCTCCTGCACGAGACCTGGCGCTGGACCGGCGACGCCGAGCTCAGCCGCGCGCTGCTCCCGCACGCGGACCGCGCGCTCGAGTGGATCGAGCGCTACGGCGATCTCGACGGCGACGGCTTCGTGGAGTACGCCTGCCGGTCGGAGAAGGGGCTGGTAAACCAGGGCTGGAAGGACTCGGGCGACGGCGTGCCCTTCCCCGACGGGCGCCTGCCCGAGGCGCCCATCGCCCTCGTGGAGGTGCAGGGCTACGTCTACGACGCCAAGCTGCGGATGGCGGAGATGTACCGGCACCTGGGACACGCCGAGCGGGCCGCGACGCTCCGCCGGGAGGCGTCGGCGCTGCGCCAGCGCATCCGCTCGGCGTTCTGGCTGGAGGAGCTCGGCACGTTCGCCCTCGCCCTCGACCGCAACAAGCGGCCGATCCCGACGGCCACCACCAACGCCGGCCATCTCCTCTGGAGCCGGGTGCCGACGCCCGACCAGGCGCGCCTCATGGCCAGCCGGTTCCTGGAGCCCGACTTCTTCTGCGGGTGGGGGATCCGCACCCTCAGCGCGGCACACCCCGTGTTCAACCCGATGAGCTATCACAACGGCTCGGTCTGGCCGCACGACAACGCGATCGTAGTGCTCGGCATGGCGCTCCACGGCCATGCGCGGAGCGCGCTGCCCGTGGTGCGGGCGCTCTACGAGGCCGGGGTACACGCCGACTTCCAGCGGCTGCCAGAGCTGTACTGCGGGATGACGAAGGGGAGGGGCCACCGGCCGGTGGCCTATCCGGTGAGCTGCTCGCCCCAGGCGTGGGCATCGGGCTCGCTGTTCATGCTGCTGCAGGCGATGCTGGGGATCTACGCGGAGGCGCCCGCCCGGGTGCTCCACATCCGCGACCCGATCCTGCCCGATTTCCTCGACGAGCTGACCGTCTCGAACCTTCCGATCGGCGGGACCCGGGTGTCCCTCCAGTTTCGGCGCCACGGGAGCCGCACGCTCGCCAATCTCATTGGCCTCGAAGGCGACCGTCTCCAGGTGCGGATCGAGCTGAGCTGACGGCGCCATTTCCTCGTTCAGGTCGGCGAGATCACCAGCTCCACGACGTCCCCCGGCTGCACCACGATCTCTTCGGTGACCGGCAGCCCCTGGCCGCCGATCGGATCGCAGAGGAACCGGAGCGGCGTCGCGCCGCCTCGCACCAGCCGGTCCGGGATGGTGAGGGAAGTGGTGGAGTTGCCGCGGGCCACGCCGAGCCGCTGGCGCTGCACGCCGTCCACCACGTACACCGTCATGTCATAGAAGTTCTGGTTCTCCACCTGAAGGGTGGCGGGGCCGCGGTTCGGCGAGGGCGTTCCCTCGTCGGACTGCCTCCCCGCGCAGGCGGCGAGCAGGAGCAGGAGCGGCAGGAGTCGCAGAGTGTGCGTGCGCATGCCGGAAGATACCCTGAGGGGGTCGATCAACCTGTGGCGGGCGCACCGCCGTCGTGCGTGTGGAGCCGCCACGACATCGGGCGAGTGTCCCCGCACCTTCTGCTCTGCACCTCCGGCTCGATTCAGGCTTTGCCTCGCCCCTCCCCTCGATGCACGAAATGGCGCGTCTCTAGCGCTGAAGGGCCTCACCAACACGTCACCGGTTCCCAGTTGGGGGCCCAGGACCAGGGACCGTGTCTCCGGCGCGCGCTCCTCTTCAGCCGTCTGCGAGGTCAGCGTCAGCACGCCCGACGCTGCGTCGATCTGCAAGGTCACCCTGATCCGGCTGCCGTCGACCACCCACGCTGCGAAATGAGCCAGCGGCTCAACACGCTGGAGTTCACCGTCGCAGGGAGCCGGGCTGACGCTCACGCCGGCCGCGTCAGGGCGGATCGCGCCGCCGGGACCGTACATGCTGTTCCTGGTGAACGATCAGGGGTGCCGTCGATAGCGCAGACTGTGCTGCTCGCACCGTGAGCTGAGTGCCGAGGAGGTGGTGGTGGGTTCCGGGTCGGGAGACACTGGTATATACATGCCCTGACACGCCCCCCAACCGTTGATCCCAACGGGACGGCTGTGCCGGAGTGCTGGGGCGACCTCCCTTCCGAGAAACGGATGACCCCGCTCAAGCTTCTCCTCACCGTGGGTGCCGCCCTCACCCTGACGTCCACCTCCACTTACGCACAGACACCCTCGACTGGCGCCGGCGCAACCGATCACTTCGCGGATCCCGAGCGCCTTGCGAAGCTGCGCAGCGCCTATCCGGCAATCGACCGACTCATGCGCGAGTTCGCGGAGCGGTCGCACGTGCCGGGCTTCGCCTACGGCGTCATCGTGGACGGACGGCTCGCGCACGTCGGGACCGCGGGCTATCGTGAGCTCTCCTCGCGCTCGCCGGTAGACACCGGAACCGTGTTCCGCATCGCGTCGATGACCAAGAGTTTCACCGCGGCCGCCGTCCTCCAGCTGCGCGATGCCGGGCGGCTGTCGCTCGAGGATCCGGCAGAACGCTACGTGCCGGAGCTCGCCGGTCTCCGCTACCCCACGGCCGACGCGCCGAAGATCACCATCCGACACCTGCTCTCGCACTCGGCCGGGTTCCCCGAGGACAACCCCTGGGGAGACCAGCAGCTGGCCATCACGGACGAGCAGATGTCCCGGCTGATGCGGAGCGGGATCCCCTTCTCCACGGCCCCGGGCACGGCCTACGAGTACTCCAACTACGGCTTCGCCATTCTCGGGCGGATCGTCGCCAACGTCTCGGGCCGGCCCTACGAGCGCTACATCACCGAGCGCGTGCTCCGGCCGCTCGGCATGAGCGCGACGACGCTCGAATCGTCCGCCGTGCCGGCCGAGCGCCTGGCCCACGGCTACCGCCGGCAGGACGAAAAGTGGCTCGAGGAGCGACAGCTTCCCGACGGCGCGTTCGGGGCTATGGGCGGCATGCTCAGCTCGATCAGCGACCTCGCGCGTTGGGTGGGCTTCATGCTCGACGCCTGGCCGCCGCGCGACGGCGCGGATCGGGGGCCGCTCAGCCGCGCCTCGCGGCGCGAGATGCAGCAGGTAGCGCGCTTCAGAGGCGCGTCCGTAGTGCGCGACGACTCCAACGACGAGGTGGCGCTGAGTGCCGGTGGGTACGGCTACGGACTCAGGATCGAGCAGAACTGTCTCTTCCACAGAGTCGTGTCGCATACCGGCGGACTCCCGGGGTTCGGCTCGATCATGCGCTGGCTCCCGGAGCATGGGGTGGGAATCGTGGCGATGGGCAATCTCACCTACACCAGGTGGAGCGACGTCACCGATCAGGCGCTGGGCCTCCTGGCCGAAACCGGTGGACTGGCGGCACGGGCGCCGCGGCCCGCGCCTGTGCTGCTGCAGCGGCAGGCGCAGGTTTCGCGGCTGATCGCCCGCTGGGACGACGCGCTCGCCGACAGTGTCGCGGCGATGAACCTCTATCTGGACGAGCCGAAGGCTCGGCGGCGGCTTGCGGTCGATGAGCTGCGCCGGAAGGCCGGGGGCGAGTGCAGGCGTGAAGGGCCGCTCGAGGCGGAGAACGCGCTGCGTGGCCGCTGGCGGATGCGATGCCGCGATGGCGACCTGCGGGTCTCGATCACGCTGTCGCCGACGGTGCCCGCGCGGGTGCAGTTCCTGGAGGTGCGGCCGGTCGAGCGGGAGGAAAGTCTGGCGGCGACTCCCGCGTGTGCCACCTGACGGCCCGTGGTGGTCTACCGATCGACTCCACGTCGCCTGCAACTGCGGAAGGACACACTCCTCCGATCCGCCGGCCTCTAGCCTCCCGGACGGCGGGGCCGGCTGAGGCGCGAGCTGGCGCGGCCCGGTCCGCAGCGCAACATTAGACCGCCCAGCCGCCGCGTTCCGCGCCCATCCATACGGCCGCGCAGCTTCCGAGATCCGGGTTCCCCGTATAGAGGTCATCATGCACCAGCGCACGTTTGCCGGCGTGAGTATGGCCGCCGGAATCGCCCTCCTTGCAGGCGCCTGCTCCGACACCACCAGGCCGTCGTCCCCGGAAGGTTCCGAGGATGGTGTCACTTTTCAGCAGTTGGACGATCCCACCGCCCTGGCCCGACAGGTTCCGGGCTTTGGGGGATTCTTTTTCGACCAGCAGGGCAGGCCCACCATCTACCTAAAGGACCTCTCCCAGCGCGCCGCAGCCGAGCGTGTCCTGACCCCGTATCTCGACGTGCAAGGTGGGGGCACCACGGCACTTCAGGTGCGGCGCGCCGACTATGACTGGGCGTCGCTCGAGCGCTGGCAGAACCAGGCCAGCGCCGAGGCACTCGCGATGCAGGGCACGGTCTGGGTGGATGCGGACGAGGCGAAAAACCGGGTCACCATCGCCGTGCAGCGAGGCGCCTCCGCGGCCCAGGTGCGATCCGCCGTCAGCCGTCTCGGCCTGCCGGCCGCCGCGGTGGTGATCGAAGAGGTGGAGCCGATCAAGCAGGTGGCGACCCTGCGGCAGCAGATCCGGCCGGTCCGAGGCGGTCTCCAGATCAACTTCCCGGGCTTCCTCTGCACCCTTGGCTTCAATGCGAACCGGAGCGGTCAACGCTCCTTCATCACCAACTCCCACTGCACCAGCGTGCAGGGAGGAGTGGAGAACACCCCCTACTGGCAGCCCACTCAGGCTGCGTCCGCCCAGATCGGAACCGAGGTGGCCGACCCGACCTACGGCCGGCCTAGCGGCTGTCCGTTACTACGCCGCTGCCGGCGGAGCGACGCGGCGCGGGTCGCCTATGCCGACGGCATCAGGCGCACACTGGGTGTGATAGCGCGCACCACGGGTGCCAACAACGGGTCGCTCACGATTTCGGGAAGCTTCTCCATCGCGGCCGAAGGAAGCCCTGCTGTGGGGCAGACCGCGAACAAGGTGGGACGGACCACGGGGTGGACCAGCGGTGAGATCACCCATACCTGCGTCCACGTCAACGTCAGCGGCTCCAACATCACCCAGCTGTGTCAGTCCATAGTCGAGGCCAACGTAGGGTCGGGCGACAGCGGCTCTCCCGTTTTCCGGCGAACCGGCTCGGGAAGCGACGTCACCCTGCTGGGCATCCTCTGGGGCGGCGGCACCGGCGTCTTCGTCTTCAGCCCGATCTCGGGCATCGAGTCGGAGCTGGGAGCGCTGAGAACCTTTTGAAGCGATTCGCCTTCCTAGCGCTCGGCGTGCCGTGTGTGCTTCTAGCCGGGGCGCACCGGCTCGCAGCCGCCCCTGGGCCCGTGGAGCACGCTGATTCGATGCGAGTGGACCTCGTGGTTCCGCCGAAAGCCGCGGCAGGCCAGCCGGTGCCGATCACGCTGAGGATCGCCAATACGGGCAAGCGTCCGATCGAGCTGCACCTCCAGGGCCGGACGATCACCTTCGATGTGATCGTCGAGCAGAGCGGTGCGGTGGTCTGGCGGCGACTGGAGGGAGCGACCGTTCCCGCCATTCTCCAGATCCGAGTGCTCGGGCCGGGGGAGGTGATCGAGCTGAAAGACGTCTGGAGGCAGACCGACGCCACGGGGGGGCAGGTCGCCCCAGGAGACTACACCGTCAGGGGATCGGTGCCGACCGATGGAAAGCCGTTGAGAACGGCGGCCGTAGCGCTGCGAATTACGGAGTGACGGCGCCAATACGATCGACTCCCCGGACGACGCCGCGTGGCGACCTGCGGGCCTCGATGACATTGTCGCCCACAGTGCCCGCCCGGGTGAAGTTCCTGGAGGTGCACTCATTGCGCCGTGTAGCCGCCATCGCCGCCGTGTAGCCGCCATCGGAGAGGTGATGCGTTCGCGTGATGAACGCTGCCTCCTGACGTGAGGAAGGGCGCTGAGCGCCCCGATAGCCTCCTGTTCTCCGGGCCGGACCAGGCTGGCGGCGGTGGTCTGGCTTGTGGCCTGGGCGGTGCTGCACAGCCGGTGGAAGGGCCGGCAGGTGGGGCATCGCCGCGTCTTCACGGCCACCCTGCTGCTGGTCCTCGGCGTCGTGCTCTGCACTCCTCCGCTGTGGGGTCTTTTCCGATCGATTCGTGAGGCGCGGCCGAGTCTTCAGGAGACCACGCGGCCTGCCCTTGTTATATTCCGATATGGGCATATTTTCCGCTCATGGCACGAGCCGCGACCACGACGGACGCGTTCAATGCGGTCGCCGAGCCGCAGCGCCGGCGCATCCTCACACTGCTCAAGGGGCGGGAGCGCTCGGTGAACGAGTTGGCGGGGGCGCTCCGCGTCTCCCAGCCCCGCGTCTCCAAGCACCTGCGCGTACTGCGCGAGGTCGGGCTCGTGTCCGTGCGCGGGGCGGGGCAGCAGCGCCTCTACAAGCTCGACGCCCGAGGGCTCAAGCCGATCCACGAGTGGGTCGGTGGATTCGAGGAGTTCTGGAACCAGAGCTTCGACCGACTCAATGCCTACGTGAAGCGACTCCAGCACAAGGAAGGAGGCGGATGATGGTCATGGGCAGCACATCGGCCACGTCGGATCGCGAGATCGTTGTGACGCGCATCATCGAGGGGCCACGCCCCCTCGTCTTCGAGGCATACACCGACCCGAGGCACCTCGCGCAGTGGTGGGGGCCGAACGGGTTCACGACGACCACGCGCGCCTTCGAGTTCCGCCCAGGCGGCGTCTGGGACTTCGTGATGCACGGGCCCGACGGTACCGATTACCCGAATCGGATCGAATGGCGTGAGATCGGGCCGCCGGAGCGGCTCGTCTTCCTCCACGGTGACCGGCCGGACGACCCGCGGGCGTTCGTCCAGACGGTGACGCTGGTCGAGCGCGGCGACGCGACCGAGGTCACCATGCGGGCGGTCTTCCAGACGAAGGCGCAGCGCGACGAGGTGGTCGAGCGCTACGACGCGATCGAGGGCGGCAAGCAGACGCTCGGCCGGCTCGCGCTCTACGTGGCCACCCTCCTCCGGAAAGGGCGCTGACGATGCGGAGGCTGGTGATGTGGAACCTCCAGACGCTCGACGGCTATTTCGAGGGCAAGGCGCCCTGGGACCTGGGGTTCCACGAGGCGGCATGGGGCGACGAGCTGCGGCAGTTCTCGCTGGAGCAGGCGGAGGAGGTCGGCACCCTGCTCTTCGGCCGCGTTACGTACGAGGGGATGGCCAGCCACTGGACCAAGGCCACCGGACCGATCGCGGACTTCATGAACAACGTCCCGAAGGTGGCGTTCTCGCGCACCCTACCGGCGGCAACCTGGAAGAACACGCGCCTCGTCCGTCGCGAAGCGGCCGACGAAGTCGCGGAGCTGAAGGGGGGCGAGGGCAAGGACCTGTTCGTGTTCGGGAGCGCCAAGCTCTGCGATTCACTCATGCGCCGCGGCCTCTTCGACGAGCTCCGTATCTGCGTCGCCCCGGTCGTGCTCGGCACCGGCGTTCCGCTGTTCAAGCCGGACAGCCCTCGCCAGAACCTCACGCTGCTGCAAGCGCGCCCGCTGGCCACCGGTGGCGTCATCCTCCGGTACGCGGCGAAGCAGCGGGACGCGTGAGTTCTGAGAGCCTCCCGACGATGGCCGCCAGTCCGGGAGTGGCGGGTGAGTGCTTAAGGCACCCACGACAGAGACAGCCACCGTACGAAAGTGGCCGTCGCTTGTTATCTGGAGTGGCGTGATGGCCGGCTGCAAGCGGGCCCGGCGAGAGCCATCGCCATCGCGGAGGCAACCGCGGGAGATAAAGCCGCTGGGTCGCTACACGTGTGGATCCGTCGCACGCTCCGTTTTGCCTGCCGACCGGCGGGTTAAATCCATGTAAATCAACGCGTGCGAGTGACACCGGCCTCCGCGCGACCGTCGGATGGTAACTGGCACGGCTTTGGCGCATGCGGGCAGGGTCAGCGTGCTGAGACGTCACCTGCATCACGCCCGTGGGCTTCCGCTTCTTGGGGCTGGGACAATTCCATGCGACCGATAGCTATGCTGGCTGCAGTAACCGGAGCACTGGCGCTGGCCTCGGCGTGTAGTGACGACGGCGGGACCACTCCGACAGGGAACACCGCGCCGGTGGCCGACTTCGCGCTGCCACCGTGCTCCATCGACGTGCCGTGCAATTTCACCAGCACCAGCACTGATGATGCCGCGGTGACGGAATGGAGCTGGGACTTCGACGGGGACGGCGCTTCCGACGCCGATACGGAGACTGCGGTGTTCACCTACACTGCGGCCGGGAACTTCGATGTCAGCCTGGCAGTCAGTGATGCTCAGGGCCTGACTCACTCGAGGACCCGTGCGATCACCATCGCCCCGGTCGATCCGACGAATACCCGACCGACGGCGAGCTTCACCCACACGTGTGAAGCGACGACCTGCAGCTTCACCAGCACCAGCACCGATGTGGCCCCGGGTACCGTCGCCGGCCATGCGTGGGACTTCGGCGATGGCGCTACTGCCGATGTGGCCGATCCGTCGCACACTTACACCGTGGCCGTTCCCACGGACTTTACCGTCACGCTCACCGTGACGGACGACCAGGGCGCCAGCGACGTTGTGACGCAGACCGTCAGCGTCGCTCCTGGCGCGCAACCCAACACGCCACCGACGGCGGGCTTCACCCACACCTGTCAGGCGGCCACCTGCAGCTTCACGAGCACCAGTACCGATGTGGCCCCGGGCAGCATCGTGGGCCATGCGTGGACCTTCGGCGACGGCGCGACCGCTGAGGTGAACAACCCGTCGCACACCTACAGCGTGACCGCTCCCGCCGAGTTCACCGTCACGCTCACGGTGACGGACGACCAGGGCGCCACCGGCGTCGCGACACAGATGGTGAGTGTCTCTCCGCCACCTCCGGTAGCCGAGGGCTGCACTACGTGGGGTACGCGGGTGGACTGCGCCCTCGACGTGACCTCCCGGTCCACCATCAAGCTCAAGTTGCTCGCCGTGAGCTGCGATCTGAGCAAGCAGAGAATCACCGTCCCGCAGGGCGACCAGGTCTTCCTGAACGTGTGCTCGAGGACTGCCGGCGACTCGACCAAGATCTTCGGCGGTCCCCTCGATGAAGCCTGGATATTCGAGCCGGGGAGTCAGGTGCGGCTGCGGTTCAACCAGGGCACCCCGGATGAGGGTGCACCGGCCCTCCCGCCTCCGGCTGCTCGGGTGACAGGGACCTTCCCCAACTGGACGATCAGTTTCGAGGATGGCGACAACGCCGGCGGAGAGGGCGAACCGGATTTCGCCGACGTCGTTCTGGGAGTGGAAGCGGTACCGGCTCGTTAGCCGTGCCCGCCGGGCGCACGCTCCTCAGTAGCAGCTCGTGCCACAATGTGCGTTGCCATGCCTGAGATCGAAGCCGGACGAGCCGAGGCGCGTACCGTCGCACTCTGGTGGCCGTCTCGTTAGTACGTGTGTTTCCGAAAGGCGTACGTGGCGGAGCCGCGCGCGAGCCCGATCGCGCACTACGGTCGCACCGTGAGGTCCACCTCATCAGCGTCGAAGGCCTCCTGGGAGGGTTTCAGCCGAAGCTCCCGTAGCAGGGCGGAATAGGCTGGGAGATCGCGCAGCGCATCATACCGCTCGTCGCGCGCCAGCCAGGGGACATACGTATCCCGGCGGCGGACGGCCTCCTGCACGAGCTCCATCGCGTGGCGGGTATCTCCGAGACGCGTCACGACCGGAGCCAAGCCCAGGGCCCCCGTCCGTCCCTCGACGAAATCCTCTTCGAGGCCTCTGCACAGGGCGCGCGCTTCGTCACCCCGCCCGGAGGCCGCTAGCGCGTACGCCAGGACGGACCGGACGTGCGGTGTATGCTCCTCTGCCGGCAATCGTTCCAGCACGTCGACCGCCTCGCGCGGTCTGTTCAGACCACAGAGTGCCCGCGCCAGCCAGATCGTCGTGAGCCGGTGGCCCGGTTCGCTCTTCAGGAGACCGGCCAGCGCGTCGTACGCCTGGTCGAAGCGCCTGGCATAGATGTAGCAACGGCCCACGCACAGCCGGATCTGGAGCGCGAGCGGCTCGACCGCTTCCGCGTGCAGAATCCGGCGGAGACTCTCCTCGTGGCGCCCCATGGCCCCGAGAAACACCGCGTACCAGGTCTCGGCGATGGCGTCGGCGGGGTCCATCTGGAGCGCTCGGCGGAACTCCGCCTCCGCGGCTGCCCAATCCCAATCGTACACGAAGTGAATGAGGCCGAGCCAGATGTGCGTCTTGGCGAGCTGCGGGTCCAGCCTGAGCGCGTCGAGCGCGGCCGCCCGTGCCCGCGGCACGGCCACCGGCCACTCGAGGTCCCCGAACTCCTGGAATCCGCGCAGCGCCCAGCACTCGGCGAGTCCAGCATGAGCGAGCGCATAGCCGGGATCCCGCTCGATCGCCTGCTCGAAGTATTCGATGCCGAGCGATAGCCCCTCGGGCGTTCGCTTCTGGGCGGCATACCGGCCGCGCAGGTACAAGGTGTACGCGTCCAGTGCGGCCGTCGGCTGGCGCATCGGCGTCGCGGCACGTCCGACCCCGAGCGGCAGGGCGGCCGTCAGTGCCCGGGACAACTCCTCCTGGAGCGCGAACATGTCCTCCAGAGTGCGCTCGTACGCGTCGGACCAGATCTGGCAGCCGTCGGCGGCATTGACCAGTCGAGCACTCAGCCGGATGCGATTACCAACCTTGCGCACCGTCCCTTCCACCAGGGCGCTCACGCCCAGCCGCTCGCCAAGCTCGCGGGCGTCCAGTCCCTTGCCGCGGAGCGCGTAGACTGAGGTGCGGGAAGCCACGCGCAGGCCCCGCGTGCGCGCCAGGGCGTTGGTGAGCTCCTCGGTCAATCCATCGCTGAAATACTCGCCCTCGCCGTCTGGTGTCAGGTTAACAAAGGGCAGCACGGCGATGGCCGGCGCTGCGCCAGCGGCAAATCCAATGGACGGGCGCTTCAGCCGCTCGGCCGCGGCGAGCACGGTGGGGTCGGGGTCGGTGTCGAACTCCTGGCGGAGCAGGGTCTCGTAGGCTTTCGCGAAGCGGAGCGCGGCAGGGCGGTCGCCGGCGGCGCCAAGCGCTTCCATGTAGCACACGGCCACGCGCGCATTCAGCGGCTCGAGCTGGGCGAGCTGCCGCCACCAGCCGGCCGCCGCCACGAGGTTTCCCCCCTCGGCGGCCGCACGGGCCAACGCTTCGAGGGCCGACGAATGCCGTTGCCCCAGGCGGGTCCGCTCCTCCTCGACCCAGTGCTCGAACTCGGGCGCGTCGCTCAGGTAGAACCCGTCGAGGAAGGGTCCGCCGTACACCGCGACGGCGCGGGCGAAGTCGCCCGCCTCGAGTGCCGCGGTGAACTCCGCCAGATCGACCGCGAGCACGTCGGGACTGAGCCGGAGCTCCGCCGACCCAAGGAACAACTCTGCCGCGTCGAGGTCGCGTCGCAGGCTGTAGAGCAGCTGGTTGAGTCGGTGGGTGGCCCGGTCGGCGGGAGTCTCGGGCCAGAGCATGGCAAGTACCTTGTCCCGGCTGACACCGCGGCGGCCGGCACCGGCGAGAAGCGCGAGCAGCGCAAGCGCCTTCCGCTGGGCCGCCACACCGCCCCGCGCCCCTCCGCTCCCGCTCACCGTCGGGCTGCCCAGAACCTGGAGTTGCAGCATGCCGAGACACCGCACAGGGGGGGAGAACCCCGACTGAGAACCATCTGATTCTCGTCTGAGGCCCGTGGGCTATTGTAGGCCCCGTGCGGACCGTGTGCAAGCGGATCGTCCCGGCCGCCGTCCACCCAACCTGAGGAGGATCCACCCATGTCGAGGTCCAGCATCGCCTATGCCCTGGCAGCGATCGGTGTTCCCGCCCTGACCGCCGCCACGCTCGCAACACCGCTGCAGTCCGACCGGATCCAGATCTCCGGCGTCTTCTCGATGAAAGTCGGGCAGCAGCACGCGCTCCCCGTTGCCGACCAGGTCGGCCCGGTCCTGCTCCTCACCCAGTCGTCGGGCACCAACCGCAGCACCGGGCCGTCGAAGTACATGGATGGCGCTCAGGTGATCAACCGGGAGATCGCGGACCTGACGCAGGGCAACGGGTCACACCAGGGCTACATCACCGAGGTCACGGGCTCGGACACGGCGGTGACCCGCTATCAGGGCGAGGTGGTCACCACGCTCGGCCCCGACCAGAAGCCCGCGACCAGTTTCCGGGGCACGTGGTCCAAGGTGAGCGGCACGGGGAAGTACCAGGGCGTATCGGGAGGCGGCAGGTACAAGGGCCGGATGATCTCGCCGACCGAATACACCGTCGACTACACCGGTGAAATCGTCACGCAGCGCACCGCGTCGCGCTGAGCCGCGCGAGGGGCCGCTCCGGGCGGCCCCTCCCCCACCGCCACCCGAGAGGCAATCATGGCGCCGCAAACCGTATCCACCGACAGCCGATCCGCTCCGGACGCACTCGCCATCCGTGCCGTGCATCCGACGGACCAGCGCCAGCTGGACGAGGCCGTGGCGCGGCTCCGGGAAGCTGCGCCCGAGTTCGCCCGGCTCCCGATTCCGGAGCGGATCGCGCTCGCCCGCTCCATGCAGGCGGGCTATCTCCGGGTCGCCGACCGGATGGTTCGGGCCGGCTGCACCGCGAAGGGGCTGCCGCCGGGCACCCCAGCGGAAGCGGAAGAGTGGGCGACGGGCCCCTGGGCCGTGGTCCGCCACCTCCGCCTGGTCGCGGAGTCTCTCGCATCGCTCCAGCGGACCGGCAACACGCCGATCGGCAAGGTGCGCCGCACCGCCGACGGCCGGCTCGCCGTGCAGGTCTTCCCCGCGAACGCGCTCGACGGCGTGCTGTTCGCCGGCATCACCGTCGATGTCCGGATGGAAGCCGGGATCGGCGAAGCGGAGCTGCACGCCTCGCGCGCCGCATTCTACCGGGGTCGGCGGCACGACGGTCGGACCGTGTTGATCCTGGGGGCAGGCAATCTCCCCGGCATCCCCGTCATGGATCTCGTCACCAAGCTGTTCAACGAGGGAACGGTCTGCCTCCTCAAGATGAATCCCGTCAACGCCTATCTCGGCCCATTCATCGAGGACGCCTTCGCGGAGGTGATCCGGAGGAACTTCCTGGCCGTCGTGTACGGCGGTGCAGAGGAAGGAGCCTACCTGGCTCAGCACTCAGGGATCGACGAGATCCATCTCACCGGCTCGAACCGGACGTACGACGCGATGATGTGGGGTCCGCCGGGACTGGAGAGAGACGCGCGCAAGGCGCGCGGCGCGGCGCTCCTTTCCAAGCCGGTGACGGCGGAGCTCGGGAACGTCTCGCCGGTGCTCGTCGTGCCCGGCCCCTACACCGAGCGGGAGCTGGCGTTCCAGGCCGAGAGCATCGCCGGAGCCGTCGCCCACAATGCCTCGTTCAACTGCAACGCACCGAAGATGCTGGTCACCCCGAAGGCCTGGCCGCGGCGGACCGGCCTGCTGGCGGCGATCGAGCGCGTGCTCGCCGGCGTCCCGGTGCGCCGCGCGTACTATCCCGGGGCCGAGGAGCGTTGGCGGCGACTCACCGAAGGACGCAGGGAGATCAGGACGGTGGGCACCGCCGGCCCAGGAGCGCTGCCGTGGACACTGCTGACCGGGCTCGATGCCACGGATCCGCGCGAGCCGGCATTCACCACGGAGCCGTTCTGCTCGATCCTCTCGGAGACGGAGGTCGGCAGCGACGATCCTGTCGAGTTCCTCGAGCGGGCTGTGGACTTCGCCAACAACCGCCTCTGGGGCACGCTGTCGGCGGAGCTGGTGGTGCATACCGCGTCCCTCAAGGACCCGGTCATCGCCCAGGCCGTCGAGCGCGCCATCGGCCGGCTCCGCTACGGCGTGGTCACGATCAACGCCTGGAGCGGCTTCGCCTTCGTGTACGGCACCCCGCCCTGGGGAGCGTACCCCGGCGCCAGCCCGGCGGATATTCAGAGCGGCACCGGGTGGGTGCACAATACTCCAATGCTGGAGGGCGTCGAGAAAGCCGTGCTGCGGCACCCGCTCGCCATGGTGCCCAAGCCGGCGACGTTCCCGAGTCACCGGACCGCTCACATCCTGGCCCGTCGGCTCGCGCACCTCGACGAGCGAGCGAGCTGGTCCAGAGTACCCGGGGTGGTGGCGGCGGCGATGCGCGGATAGGCGGCGGCATCGGCGAGTCGCAGCGGGCGCTCGCAATGGCGGGCTCGTCATTGCGCTGGGCTGCCACGAGGGAATCGGCGGCATGCCAGCAGGGTGGAGTTTTACAGGGACATCCAGAGGTCGCAACTCGACGGCAGTACGAAGCTCGTGAATCCAGAGCTGTCTACGGGGCAGACGGGACTTCGGTCCCAATCGGGGCGCACAGCACCTGTCGGTCGATGCTCGGGAGCCCCGTGGGTCGTATCTTGGGAGTGGGTCTTCGCGACCACGGAAGATGCGGCCTCACTCCTTGCTTTCAACCAAACCAGCCAAGGATTTCGTACACCTTATCTCGGGCCGTTCGGCTGTCCACTACCGGCCAAGCACCCAGAACTCCACTGAGTTCAGGTACTAGTCAGGTACTGGGATCAGGACGCATACGGGCGCTCGGCCTCGGTTGCGGCAGATCTCCCAGCGGCCGCTATTGCCCCATCTCCCCCGTTTCTGCGAAGGAAGAGTAAGCCCCCACCACTTGGGTGGGATGAAAGTCAACTGGAGCACCTCAAGGAGGTTCCTGTGCCACGACACTTCTTACCCGCCCTTCGAGCGGCCAGCCTCGCTGCTTTGCCGGCCTTGTTGCTCGCGGTGTCGGCCGCCTGCAGTCATGAGTCCGATGCGACCGGTCCACTCGCGGAGCGTGAGACTCAGGTTCCTCGTGCCAATCTCGGCGCAATCCCCACCGACCCCATACTGGAGATCGTCAGCGCGCTGACTGAAGCGTGGACGGCGAAGGACGCCTCAGCCTATGCGGCCCCTTACGCGCCCGATCTGCAGTTCGTCAACCCATTGGGCGCCTTGATTGCAGGTCGGGAGGCATACCGTGCTCAGCACGAGTTTCTCTTCAACGGTCCCTTCGCGGGCAGCACGCTGACTCTCGTGGTCCGCGACATCCAGTTCCTGACGGGGACGATCGCGATTGTTTATTTGGATACGGCCCTTTCGGGGTACGCTTTTCTACCACCCGGCCTTCCCTCGAGTGGCGGCGTACAGCGTAACCGCAGCACCTGGGTGGTCGAGAAGCGAGGCGGAGAGTGGCAGATAGTCTTTCAGCAGTATACGCCACAGCTCTGAGCGGATCATAGCCGCGACCGGTGTCGG
>DATABZ010000173.1:0-13693 GCA_036259315.1 Gemmatimonadales bacterium
AGGCAGCGCCTTCCGGCGCTGCCTGTCTATATTCCCCCCCGATGCTCCCGCTTCTCTTCGCAGCATCATTAGCCGTCGCCCAAGCTCCGGACACCGCCCACGTCGTGCTCGTCGCGACGACCGACGTGCACGGGCGCGCCACGGCCTGGGACTACCTGGCCGATCGGGAATCCCCGAGCGGTCTTACCCGTATCGCCACCCTGATCGACTCGCTCCGCCGCCGCTATCCCGGCCAGGTGGTCGTGATGGATGCGGGCGACCTGCTCCAGGGCAACGGGTTCGCGGCCTACCATGCAGGAGCCGCGGGGGCGGGGCCGAACCCGATCGTCGAGGCGATGAACCTGGCCGGCTACGACGTGGCGACGCCCGGCAATCACGACTTCGACTGGGGCGTGCCCGAGCTGGAGCGCGCGCTGGGGGACGCCGCCTTTCCCTACGTCAGCGCCAACGTCTTCGGCCTTCCAGGTGACACGCTGCTGGTGAGCCCGTTCAGGGTCCTGCGTCGGGGGCCCGTGCGGGTGGGCGTCACCGGCTTCACCACGCCGGGGGTCATGCTGTGGGACCGCGACCGGCTGCGAGGCCGGATCCGGGTCGGCCGCATCGAGGCGGCCGCGGCGCCGACGTTCGCCGCCATGCGGCGCTCGGCCGACCTCGTGGTGGCGCTCTCGCACAGCGGGATCAGCGGCGCGTCCAGCTACGACACCACGGGGATCGGCCGTGAGCACGCCGCCGGGTCGTTCGCCGGCATGCCGGCGCGGCCCGACGTGGTGATCGTGGGGCACTCGCATCGGGAGATCCGGGACTCGACCATCGGCGGCGTGCTGTACGTCCAGCCGCCACCCCACGCCGCGGCGATCGCGGTGATCCACGTGGACATGGTGCGGCCGCGGGGAGGCAGCTGGGAGGTCGGTCGCACGCGCTCCGAGCTCGTTCGCACCGAAGGGGTGGCGGCCTCCGCGGTGGTCGAGCGACGGCTCCGGCCGGCCCACGAGGCGGTGCGCGCCTGGCTGGACGAGCCGGTCGGGTCGGCGCTCGCTCCGATGCCGGCCTCCCGGGCCCGCGCGGGTCCGAGCCCGATGCTCGACTGGCTGCTGGAGACCCAGCGCCGCCGCGCGGGCGCGCGACTTTCAGCCGGACCGATCTTCGATCTGCGAGCCGGGCTCCCCGCCGATACCATCAGACGCCGGGACCTCCTCCGGCTCTACCCCTACGAGAACACGCTCCGCGCAGTTCGCCTGTCCGGCCGACAGCTTCGCGAGTACCTGGAGTGGAGCGCGCGGTACTTCCAGGTGGACGCGGCGGGCCGAGTGTCGCTCGACCCATCGGTGCCCGGCTACGACTTCGACGTGGTGCGCGGGGCGCGCTACGACATCGACCTGCGGCAGCCCGTCGGGAGCCGGATCCGTGACCTCTCGGTGGGCGGTCGCCCGGTGACCGAGTCGGACAGCTTCACGGTGGCGATCAACAGCCACCGCCAGAGCGGGGCCGGCGGCTATGCGATGGTGGCGAGCGCACCCGTGATCTACGATCGGAGCGAGCGCGTCCGCGAGCTGCTCGAAGCGGAGCTCGGGAAGGGTCCCGTGGACCCCGCCGCCATCGCCCCGTCGGAGTGGCGCGTCGTACCCGAGGTGGCTGCGCTGGCGGTCCGGAAGATCTACGACATCCCTGCCCAGCTGCCGCCTGCCTCGCCGAGCGACACGGTCGTGCTCCGGGTGCTCGGCACGGCCGGGCTGCATGGCGCGCTCGAGGCGGCGGGCGCGCTCGCGCACGCGATGGACAGCCTGGCGGCGGCCTGCGCCTGCCCCACTCTCCGCCTCGACGCCGGCGGCGCGGCCGCGAGCCGCGTGGAGCTGGCGGTGCTGAACCGGATGGGGCTCGCCGCGTCGGCGCTCGCCGAGCGCGACTTCGACCATGGCGTGGACTCTCTGCGCGCGCGTCTCGACGGGTCCCGGTATCCCTGGGTGGCAGCCAACGTCTTCGACAGCGCCACCGGACGGCGGCCCTCGTGGCTCGTGCCGTACCGGATCATCGACACGGCCGGGTTCCGCATCGCCGTCCTGGGCTACGTCACGCCGGAAACCAAGCTCAGCCAGCCCGGCGACCGCACCGCCGGCCTGCGGTTCGGCGGGGGTGAGCTGGGGCTGCATTCGGGGCTGGAGGAGATCCGCCGGACGAAGCCCTCGCTCACGGTGCTCGTGGCCCATGCGGGGGGCCGTTGCGGCGAGCTGCGGTGCGAGGGCGAGCTGGTGCGGCTCGCGGAGGAGCTGGCTGGCAGTGGCGTGAGCCTGATCCTGGGCGGCGACGGGGCGCATGCGGTCGAGACCAGGATCGCCGGCACCCCGGTCGTGAGCGCCGCCGGTCCGCGGACGCTCGCAATCGGGGACCTGGTGAAGACCGCGGGCGGCGGCCTGGAGCTCCGCACGCGGATCGCGGCGGTGCAACCCGGTCCCGTGACGCGGGGGCCGCTCGCCGCTACGCTCGACACCTTCGCCCTCCGACGCGACAGCGTCGCCCGACGACCCCAGGCCCAGCTCAAGCGGCCGCTTCCGCGGCAAGGCAATCAGCACGCGCTCGGCGGACTGCTGGCCGAGGCACGGCGGAATCTCGCCCGCGCCGACCTCGGCCTGGTCCGAAACGCCTCGATCGCGCGCGACCTTCCGGCCGGCACCGTGACGCTCGCGCGGCTCCGCGAGGTGGAGCCGTCGGGGTCCGACCTGGTCCGGCTGCCCCTCACCGGCGCGCAGGTCAGGGATCTGCTCGAACACGTGCTCGCCGGTCCGGACGGGCCCGCGGTGCACCTGGCGGGCGCCCGGGTGCGCTACGATCCGCGCGCGTCGGCGGGCCGCCGGGTCAAGGAGGTCACCCTGGCAGGCGGCCGGAAGCTCGAGCCCCGGGAGCGCTACACGCTGGCCACGGACGATTCGACGGCGGCCGGTGCGGGCGGCTTCTCCCTGCTGGCGGGCCGGCCGGTGGAGCGGGTCGGGCTTCTGGACGTGGAGGCGGTGGCGATCTACCTTCGGCGCCTCCCCCAGCCGGTCGAGGTCGAGGCCTCCGCCGCGTTTCAGTCCACTCGTCGCTGAGCCGCCGATGCGCGTCTTCGTGAACGCCGCTCCAGTCGAGATCGCGAAAGGCGCGGACGTGCGGGCGGCGGTGCAGGCCTACGACCCCGACCTGCTGCGAAAGCTCACCGACGGAGCGGCGTACGTGACGGACGCCCGCGGCATCGAGTTGACGGCGGACGCGTCGCTCTCCGAGGGCTCGATTCTCCGCGTCGTGGTGAGCGCCCGCCGGGCCGCGGAAGGGCGCGATGCTCACGCGTGAGCTGATCGGCCGGCTTCCGAAGGCGGAGCTGCACACCCACCTCGACGCCGCGCTCCGGCCGGAGACGATGATCGAGCTCGCGCGCGGCTCCGGCGTCGAGCTGCCGGCCTGGGACCCTGCCGCGCTGCGTCGGGTCATGCGGGTGGACGACGCGGCCAACCTCGAGGACTATCTCCGCCGATTCAACTACACCATTCCGCTGCTCCAGAGCGCGGAGGCGATCGAGCGCGTGTCCTACGAGATGGTGGAGGACGCCGCGCGCGACCGAGTGCGCTATCTGGAGGTGCGCTACTGCCCGTGGCTCAGCCGCCGACGTGGGCTGTCCATGGAGCGCGCCCTGGAGGCGGAGCTCGCCGGACTCGCGCGGGGGGAGCGCGATTTCGGCGTGGTCGCGCGGGTCATCAACTGCTCGCTGCGGCACTACGATCCCGCGGTGTCGCTGGACATCGCGCGGCTCTCGGTCGCCTACCGGGACCGTGGTGTGGTGGCGTTCGACCTCGCCGGCGGGGAGGCCGGCCGCCCCGCGGGTGTGCACGGGGCCGCCTTCGATGCCGCCCTCGAGGGCAACCTCGCCATTACCGTGCATGCCGGGGAGGCGGCCGGGGCGGACTCGATCGCGGACGCGGTGCGCCGGTGCCACGCGGACCGGATCGGGCACGGCACCAGGCTGTACGAGGATCCGGCGCTGCTCCGCTACGTGCGCGACCGCCGGATCCTGCTCGAGATCAACATCACGAGCAACGTGCAGACCCACGCGGTGCCTCGCGCATCGGCGCACCCGGTGCGGCGGTACTTCGAGGAAGGCGTGGCGGTCACCCTGTGCACCGACGGCTGGCTCATGTGCGGTGTCAGCCTGAGCGACGAGTACTGGCTCGCCCACACCGAGCTGGGCTTCACCCGGGACGAGATCGACCGCATGATCCTCGACGCCTTCGCCGGCGCCTTCCTTCCCTGGCCCGAGCGTCGGGCCCTCCTCCAGGACGTCGCCTCCGAGCTGCGGGCCCTGGCGTGAGCGGCCTCCGGCTGCTCCAGGCCGCCGCCGAGCGGTTGGCCGAGGCCCGCGCTGGGCTCGAGACCCCGCTTGCCGAGCGGCTGGTCGGCGTGCTGGGCCTCGCCGTCATGATCGCCGTCGCGCTGCTGCTCTCCCGCGACCGGCGCCGGATCGACTGGCGGCTGGTGGGTACCGGCCTCCTGATCCAGGTGCTGTTCGGGCTCGTCGTGCTCAAGACCGACGCCGGCCGCGCGTTCTTCGATCAGGTGGGGCGCGTCGTCACCGGGCTCCTCGGATTCCAGGAGCAGGGCGCTCGCTTCGTCTTCGGCAACTTGGTGCAGTCGAGCGTGCCGGTCGGCACTCCGGGCGCCGGGGGCTCGCTCGACACCTCCGCGGGGTACGTCGCGGCGACCGGGGCGTACTTCGCCTTCAACGTGCTGCCCACGATCATCTTCTTTTCCGCGCTCATGTCGGTGCTCTACTATCTGAACATCATGCAGCTGGTGGTGAAGGGCATCGCGTGGGTGATGCAGAAGACGCTCCGTACCTCGGGAGCGGAGACGCTCTCGGCGTCGGGCAACATCTTCCTGGGCCAGACCGAGGCGCCGCTCCTCATCAAGCCCTTCGTGCCCACCATGACGCGCTCCGAGCTGAATACCGTGATGGTGGGCGGCTTCGCCACCGTCGCCGGGGGCGTCCTGGCGGCCTATGTCGGCATGCTCCGCGGCCACTTTCCCGACATCGCGGGCCATCTCCTCGCGGCGAGCGTCATGAACGCGCCCGCTGGCCTCTATCTCTCGAAAATCCTGATGCCCGAGACCGAGACGCCCGTGACGCAGGGCTCCCTTCGCATGGAGGTGGAAAAGCCGGGCGCGAACGTGATCGAGGCGGCCGCCGCGGGGGCGGGTCAGGGCATGCAGCTCGCGCTGAACGTGGGGGCGATGCTGATGGCGTTCGTCGCGCTGGTCGCGCTGGTGAACTACCTCCTCGGCTGGCTCGGAGGATTCGTGGGGCAGGAGGGGCTCACCCTCCAGCTGCTGCTGGGTCAGGTGCTGCGGCCCATCGCCTGGGTGATGGGCGTGCCCTGGAGCGAGACCGCGTACGTCGGCGGGCTGGTCGGGATCAAGGTCGTGCTGAACGAGTTCGTCGCCTACGCCCAGTTCGGCAGCGACCTGGCCGGGGATGTCGCGCTGTCGCCGCGGAGCGCGGTGATCCTCACCTACGCGCTGCTCGGCTTCGCGAACTTTTCCTCCATCGCGATCCAGATCGGCGGGATCGGCGGTCTCGCGCCGGAGCGGCGCAGCGAGATCGCGCGGTACGGGTTGCGGGCGATGATCGCCGGGAACCTGGCGGCGTTCTCGTCGGCATCCATCGCCGGGATGCTGGCGTGACGGTAGCGGGGCGGGCCGAAGCAGTCGAAGCCGCGGCCGGGTTCGTGCGGGCGCAGCTCGGTGCGATTCCGGAGGTCGCCATCGTGCTGGGCAGCGGGCTGGGCCGACTGGCCGGCCGGCTGGAGAGCGCCCGGCGGATCCCCTATGCGGAGATCCCCGGCTTTCCCGCCACGAGCGTGGTGGGCCACGCCGGCGAGCTGGTGGCCGGCGCGCTCGGGGGCAGGCCGCTCCTGGCGCAGAGCGGGAGATTTCACCTCTACGAGGGCCACGCCGCCGACACCGTGGCGCTGCCGGTGCGCGTGATGGCGTCCCTCGGGGTCCGGACCCTGATACTCACCAACGCGGCCGGCGGCATCCGGCGCACGTTCTCGCGGGGCGCGCTCATGATGATCGCGGACCATGTCAACTTCACCTTCAGGAACCCGCTGATCGGACCGGTGCTGCCCGGTGAGCAGCGATTCCCCGACATGTCCGAGCCGTACGATGCGGCGCTCCGGTCTCTGGCGCGCGATGTGGCCCGGCAGCGTGGCATCGCGCTGGAGGAAGGCACGTACCTCCAGCTCCTGGGGCCGAGCTACGAGACGCAGGCCGAGGTGCGGATGGCGGAGCGGCTCGGGGCCGACGCGGTGGGCATGTCCACCGCGGTCGAGGTGATCGCCGCCCGCGCCAGGGGCATGCGCTGTCTCGCGTTCTCCACGATCACCAACCCTGCGGCCGGCATCACCGGCGAGCGGCTCTCGCACGCCGAGGTAGTGGAAGTCGCGGCGCGAGTGGCGGGCGACCTGGAGAGCCTGGTCGAGGGCGTGATAGCCGGACTGCGGGAGTGACGCGGGATCCGGCCTCAGCGAGAGCGATCCGGGGCGACGCCGTGGTTCAACGGCCCGTGACCGCCACCGATCGCGGGGGCCGCGGCGATGGCGCGGTGGACATAGTCGAGCGCGTCGATGACCGCGGTCTCCAGGTCCCGATCGAGGGCGAGTCCCGCGGTGATCGCCGCGGAGAGTGTGCAGCCGGTACCGTGCGTGGAGGTGGTCTCCAGGCGCCGATGGCGGAAGGCGCGGGTGCCCAGGGGCGTCACGAGCAGGTCGGTGATCTCCCCGCCGGCCAGATGTCCGCCTTTCACCAGCGCGGCGCCCGCGCCGAAGCTCAGCAGGGTCTCGCCGGCCCGCTCCATGGAGGCCTCGTCGTGGACCGCGCGCCCCGTGAGGATGGCCGCCTCGTCGAGGTTGGGAGTGACCAGCGCGGCGAGCGGCAGGAGACTTTCGCGCACCACATCCTCGGCTTCCGGCGTCAGGAGCCGGTGGCCGGAGGTGGAGACCATGACCGGATCCACGACCAGCGGCGACCACCCGCTCTCCCGGATCGTCTTGCCGACGAGCCGGGCGATCGCGACGTCGGCCAGCATGCCGGTCTTGACGGCGGCCGGCGGGAGGTCCTCGGCCAGCGCCGCGAGCTGCTCGGCGATCATCGCCTCGGAGACTTTCTCCACCGCCCGCACCCCGCGGGTGTTCTGCGCCGTGAGGGCCACGATGACGGAGGTCCCGAAGACGCCGAACTGCTGGAAGGTCTTCAGGTCGGCCTGGATGCCGGCCCCGCCCCCGGAGTCCGACCCGGCAATGGTGAGCGCGATGTTCATCGGGCGAGCGTGTCCATGACGAGCCCTCTTCAGACGATGATCCGCGATCTCCACCGCCGGCGTGGCCGCGAGCGACGCGGGCTCGCGCTCGCCGAGGGCGTGCGCCTGGTCGAAGAGGCGCTGGCGGCGGAGCTGCCGCTCCGGGGCGCCGTTGTCTCGCCCGCGCTGGAAGCTACCACCCGGGGGCGGGCACTGAAGAGTGCCCTCGAGGGCCGCGGCGTGCGGGTCGAGCCCGTGCCGGATGCGGAGCTGGCAGCCCTGGCCGACACCGAGCACCCCCAGGGCGTGGTGGCCGTGTTCCAGCCCCGGCGCTGGAGCCTGGACGACATCCCGGTAGCGCCCGGCGCACCGGTCCTGGTGCTGGACGGGGTGCAGGATCCCGGGAACGTCGGCACGATGCTCCGCTCGGCGCTCGGACTCGGCGCCTCCGGAGCCGTGGCACTGAAGGGGACGGCGGAGCTCACCAGTCCCAAGGTCATCCGCGGCAGCATGGGCGCGCACTTCCGGTTCCCGGCCGTACCGAGCGATGCCGAGACCTGGCTTGCCTGGGCCCGGGGACACAACGTCGAGGTCTGGGTCGCCGCCACGGACGGCACCTCGCTGGAGCCGGGTGCGGCGCGAGATCATCCCGCCCGCGTGGCACTGGTGGTCGGCAACGAGGGCGCGGGGGTGAGTCCTGTACTGGCGGCGGCGGCGACCCGCCGGGTGGCGATCCGGCTGGCACAAGGGGTCGAGTCGCTCAACGTGGCGGTGGCCGCGGCCATCCTCCTCCGGGAGATCGCGCGTGTCGGCTGACCCGGAGCTCCCCATGGGGCTCGTCCTCGCGTGGTTCGCCCTCCTCGGCGCGGCGCTGGGGAGCTTTCTCAACGTCTGCATCCTCCGGTGGGGTGCCGAGCCCAAGCAGTCGGTGCTGCACCCGCCTTCCCGCTGTCCCGGCTGCGGCCACGCGATCCGGTGGTACGAGAACATCCCGATCGTCTCCTGGATCGTGCTTCGCGGGAAGTGCTCGGGATGCGGCGCGCGGATCTCGCCGATGTACCCGGCCGTCGAGGCCGCGACGGCGCTGCTCTGGGCCGGATCGGTGGCGCTGCTCGGCCTGAGCGTCTCGGCGGTGGAGCTGGCCGTGGCCTCGACGCTCCTCCTGGGGATCGCGGTGAGCGACTCGCGGGCGTTCATCATTCCGCACGAGCTCTCGCTCGGCGGGACGGCGATCGCCCTCGCCTTCGCGGCCTGGCCCGATCCGGCGGGCCTGCTCGATGCCCTCCGGGGCGCGCTGTTCGGCGCGGGGCTCGTGCTCCTGGTAGGCGAGCTGACGGAGCTGGTGCTCGGTCAGGAGGCGATGGGCGGAGGCGACTGCGCACTCATGGGTATGGTCGGTGCGTTCTTCGGCTGGGAGTCGGTGTGGCCGGTGCTCGCCGTCGGCGCGTTCATCGGCATCGTGCTCCATGTGGCGGCCTCCCTCCGGCGGAGGCCGCCCCCGCCACCGGCGGTCGCGGCGACGCCGGCGGCGGAGTCCGCCGCGGCCGAGTCGATGCCGGAGGCGGAGGGCGGCATCAGTTGGGGCAGGCTGCTGACACTACTCGCGGCGGGACTCGCGCTGGGAGGACTGATGGGTGTAGCGGCAGGGGCAGGGGTGCTGGGCGGCGTGCTGCGTGCCGGCTTCTACGCGGTGCTCGGTGCCGGTGCCGCGTACTACGTCTCGTTCGTGCTGCCGCAGCGGGTCCTCGGTGGGCGCGCCGCGCAGGTGTGGGGTCTCCTCGGCGCGGCGGCAGGCATCGCCATCGGGACCGCCCACTGGGGCGGACTCCTCGCCGCCGTCCTGCTCGGCGCCGGCTCGTGGGCATGGGCGGCGCGGCGGCAGGTGGAAGCGTCGCCGGCTACGGCAGAGGAGCTGAGCGCAGGTGGTTATCTCCCGTTCGGCGTGGGGCTGAGCCTCGCGGCGGTCGTGCTCGGCTTCACCGGCGGCTTCGAGCGCGTGCGTGAGATGTTCGCCGAAATAGGGCCGGGGCTGGGACTGTGAGCGTGCCGTTGCGACTGCTGATCATCTGGGCGCTGCTCCTCGGCGCCTGTCGGGGGGAAGCGCGACCGGAGCCGCAGGCCCGGGACGATCGGGATCTCGCGCGACTGGTGGACAGCCTGCGCACGCCGGTCGAGCAGGCCACCGGCCTCCGCTTCACGTCGCCGCCGCGATCGGCTATGCGGAGCCGCGAGCAGGTGTATCAATACCTGGTCCGCAAGCTCGACGAGGAGCTGCCGCCCCGGCGACTGCACGGGCTGGAGACCACCTACCGGCTGTTCGGCCTGCTGCCCGACACCCTCGAGCTACGTCCGCTGCTGCTGGATCTCTACACCGAGCAGGTCGCCGGGTTCTACGACCCGGATTCGGCGACGCTCTTCGGCGTGGAGGGTGCGGACCGCACCCAGCTCCGGCTGGTGCTCGCGCACGAGCTGATCCACGCGCTCCAGGGCCAGCATCTTCCACTGGACTCCATCCTGGATCAGCGGGAGAACAACGACCGCCTGGCGGCGGCCCAGGCGATTCTGGAGGGTCAGGCGACACTGGCCTCGCTCGAGGTGCTCGCGCCGGGGCAGGGCGTGGCGAGCAACCCGCAGTTCTGGGAGCTCTACCGCGAGCAGATCCGCCGGCAGCAGTCGTCCATGCCCGTGTTCCGCCGTGCCCCGCTCGTGCTCCGCGAGACGCTGATCTTCCCGTATCTCCAGGGCGCGGAGTTCATGCATTGGTGGGAGAGCGAGGGCCGCGACTCGATGCCCTACGGACCCTGGATGCCGGTCTCGACGGAGCAGGTCCTGCACCCGGAGCGCTATGCCCGCGGCGACGCGCCGGTCCGCCTCGCCTTTGCGGGGGAAGCGGACGTCGCATACGAAGACGTGCTCGGCGAGGCCGAAATCCGGGTGATCCAGGCGACGCTCGCGGGCTCGGACGAAGTGCAGACCGTGGTGCCGATCGGATGGGGTGGCGACCGATACCGCCTCTACGAGTCTCCGGAAGGCCCGGCCCTCGTGTGGTACGTGGTGTGGGACGATGCGCGCGCGGCCGAGCGATTCCAGCGGAGCGCGGCGGGATTGCGGAGCACGGCACGGCAGGGCTATCGCGCGGCCCTGGACTCGCTCACGGTGGGCGGGCGCCCCGCGACGCGGTACGTGCTGGCGCCGGAGGGGTGGGTGCACTGGGAATCCCTGCCTGCGGTTGTTGTGCGTTAGGCCAGGGTGTTTGAAAAGCCATTGTCCAGGTGAGCGGAGGAGCCCCACTCCCTCCACTCGCTTCGGTACCGGAGCTTCAACACCCCAGCCTGATGCCGGCGCTCACCCTCGGATGAGCACATTCGCCAGGAAAGCAGCCACCCCCACCAGCCCTCCAAGCACGTAGCCGAGCCGGACGATCAGGTCCAGCTCGCGCTGAGTGACCGTGCGGACGATCTCCTCCATCCGCTGGGTCGAGAAGCCCAGCACCTTCTGCTCGACCATCTCCGGCACGCGAATCTGCTCGACCACCGTCGGAATCTGCTCCTGGAGCCAGACCCAGGCGGTGGCCGAGAGCGCTTCCCGCAGCGCCGCGGTCGTCTCCGCCCCGAGCCACGCGGACGGGCGGCCGACCGGGCGCGCCAGGAGCACCGAAGCGACTTGGCCGACGCTCTCCTCGACCCAGCGCCGTCCGGGCTCGGCGGCGAGCGCCTCCGCCGCGACGTGCGCGAGCCGCTCGGGCGGCAGGACGTCGAGCACGTCGCCCCAGGTGCGCCGCTCCACCGCCTCCAGCAGGCGGTCCACGGCCCGCGCGATGGCCTCGCGGGTCGCCGGATCACGGGCGACGCGCACCAGCCAGTCTGCGAGATTGTCGGCCAGCGCCTGCTTCCGCTCCGGGGTGAAGCGCCGGAGCCGCTCGCCCGGGGAGAGCCGGAGAAAGTTCACCACCGCGTCGTTCACCGCCCGGGTGACCTGAGCCTGCATCTCGGGCTCCGCGAGCGACTCGGCGAAACGATCGAAGCCTTCCCTCTCGAAGCCGTCCACCAGCCGCTCGATCGTGCGATCGGTGACCATGAGCCGCGCCAGGATCCGCTCGTGCAGGAGGAGGTCGCGGACCGAGTTGTCGAACGCGGTGCGGAGCGCGCCTTCCACCATGCCGCGCGCCTCGGGATCTCCCAGCAGCGCGCTCAGCCGCTCCAGCGCGATGGGGAGGTAGTCGGTGATCGCGTGCTCCAGCGCTCCCACGATGCCCGGCGGCAGCCGGTCGAGCAGCGGTTGGTAGTCGTGCTCGAGCGTGTCCATCCGGCGGTTCACGAAGGCGCGCAGGGTTCGCTCCAGCTCGTCTCCCTCCGCCAGCCGCTCGACCCAGACCTCCACCTTCCCCTTGAGGGCCTCGCGTCTGCTGCCGGTGAGCGCCTCCGAGAGCGGCCGGTCGCGCACCTCCGCGGTGATCCGAGCCGCCCACCCAGTCACCATGCGCTCGAACTCGGGCGTCGCGGCGAAGGCCGCCACGCGGTCCGCCACTCGCGGGGCGAGGCCCGCGATCGCCCCGTCGAGGGTGGCCACCAGCTCGGGATCGAGCTGCTCTCGCAGTGGCCCGCGCTCGCGCTCCAGGAGGTCGTCGAGGAAGCGGCCGACCGCCTGGTCGAATGCCGCGCGCACCGCCGGCGCGCTGAGCCGCTCCGCGAGGTCCTGGGGTGTCAGGAGCCGCTCTCCGACCGTGCGGCCGATGCTGCGCGCGAGGCGCGCCTTGTTCTTGGGAATGGCGCCCTGTATCCGGAGCCGTCCGAGTCCCCGCGACTCGTACGGGTGGAAGAGCATCCAGATCGCCACCGCGTTGGTGAGGCCGCCGGAGACGGCGCCGACGGCGACCGTCACCAGCGCCTGGATCAGCAGGTCGCGATCCATCAGCTCCCGCCGTACCCGACGAACCGCGCGGCCGTGTAGAGGAGCAGGCCCACGAGACCGCCCACCAGCGTACCGTTGATCCGGACGAACTGAAGGTCCCGTCCCACCGCCAGCTCCAGCCGGCGCGACGTCTCACCCGGGTCCCACGCGCTCACGGTATGCTCGATGAGCCGTCCGACCTCGTGCCGGTGTTGCTCGACGACCCGAAGCACCGCCTCCACGATCCAGCCGTCGAGCTTGGCGAGGAGCGCGGGGTCGTCGAGGGCTCCATCGGCCAGCGCGATGAGTCCCCGCTCTAGGCCACCGGGGGAATCGCCCGCACCGGTCTCCACCTGACGGTCGAGCGCGCGCTTGACCTCCTGCCACAGCGAGGCGCTGAGGCCTCTGCTGGTCGGATGATCGAAGAGCTGCTGCTTCACCGCGTCCGCACGCGCGATCACTTCCGGCGACTCCTGGAGCCGGATGATCCAGTCGGTCAGCAGCTCGTCGAACTGCCGCCGCATCGGATGCCCCGGGTCGGTCGAGACCTCGAACAGGGTGTGCTGGATCCCCGCGACGACCCTGGCGTGCACCCGCTCGTCCACGAACCCGGGCACCCACCAGGGGCTCTCCTCGTGGATCCGCTCGCGGATGAACTCCTCGTTGTCCACGATCAGTCGGGCGAGGCCGTGGATGACCTGGTCGAGCAGCTGCTGGTGCCGGTCGTTGGCGGTCAGGAGGACCAGCCCCTTGGCGAGCACGGGCGCGATGGACCGCTGGCGCAGCGGCTCGATTACGCTGCGCTCCAGCAGTGCGTGCACGTCCTCGTCCCGCACCACCTCGGTCGCGCTCCGAAGGGCCGAGGCGGCATGGCGCGACAGCGAGCGCGCGTGCTCCGGGCGGCGGAGCCACTCCGCGGCCCGCCGGCTGGGCTGGATGGCCAGCAGCTTGGCACCCAGAACTTCCGGCGAGAGGAAGTTGTGCTGGACGAAGTTGCCGAGCGTGCGCCCGATTCGGTCCTTGCGGGAGGGGATGATGGCGGTATGTGGAATCGGGATGTTGAGCGGGTGACGGAAGAGGGCGGTGATGGCGAACCAGTCGGCGAGTCCGCCGACCATGGCCGCCTCGGCGGTCGCGCGCACGTAGCCGAGCCATGGGTGTCGCGCCTCCAGCACCAGGGTCGCGAGGAACACGGCACTCATGACGACCAGCAGCCCGGTCGCCCGTCGCTTCATCCGATCGAGCTGGATCTGCTTCGCCTCCGAGTCGGCGACCTGGGGGATCGCGACGGTGCGGGATATGGGAGCGGTCATGGGCGAAAAGTAGTGGCGGGTGGGCGGACGGGCGGCGGTACCGCTCCCGGCCGTTCCGTCCTTCGGCGGAACCGCTCCCCGCCGCTCCACCGCCCGGCGGACCCACCCCGCTGCTCCGCACCACCCGGCGGACCCACTCCGGCCGCTCCGCCCCCGGGGCGGAACCGCTCCC
>DATABZ010000174.1:0-5301 GCA_036259315.1 Gemmatimonadales bacterium
AGCGACAGGCTCCCGCGGTACGTTTCGAGCCGCTGGCGAAGGTCCTCCACCGAGCCACGGGCGAGCTCCCGCTTGGCGCTGTCGGTGGACGCCTGGAGTTGCGAGATCGTGTCGCGCAGGGCGACGATGCGCTCCTGGCGCGCGGAGAGGCCGCGCATGCCCGCCGTCTCGATGACCGCGCCGGTGTAGGCGATGTAGCCGGTCAGGCCGGCGAGCAGGATCACCAGCAGTGGAGTGGCCTTCTGTGCAGACGTTGCCATGGCGCCTACCTCACCGACTCGCTGAGGGGAACCGTCCGGATGTACGCCGAATCAGCCTGGCGATACGTGGCCCTGATGGTGAACGCGGTTACCGCGCGCTCCTTCTCGACCACCGTCTGCGCCGACACCGGCGTGACGTCGGTGATCCAGGGGGAAGCCTCGAGCTGGCGGAGGAACCGGGTGTAGGCCTGGATGTCCACCGTCCGGCCGTTGATGTCGAAGACCACCGGCGGACTCACGAAGCGCTGGGTCACGGTGGAGTCCTGCTTGGCCTCCTGCTTCGCGCCCCGCTTGGTGTTGGGGGCGGGAGCGGGTGCCGCGGGCGCGGCGGCCTGCCCGACGTTCGACATGTCCACCAGCCAGGTGTAGGCCGGCAGCGCCTTGGTGACCTCGTCCAGCAGGTGGGCCCACACGTAGCGGTCGCCATCCACGGTGCGGATGACGCCGATCTGCGAGACCAGCGAGTCGCGGATCGTCTCCTGATGCCGCTTCTCGGCCAGGAAGGCCTTGAACCGCTTGTGCTCCGCGCGGGTAACCTCGAGCTGCGGCTCGAGGGCGTTCAGCTCGCGGGTAGTGCCGACCACCACCCAGCCTAGCCACGCCAGCACGCCCACCCAGCTCGCGACCGAGGCGAGCAGGAGCGGGTCTTTCACTTTGCCGCCCAGGCCGCGGACACCTTCCATGACCCCCTGGAGGGGGGACCGCGCCCGCTTGCGCTTGAGATCAGGACGAAGATTGACGGTGATCATCGGGTATCGAGTCCGTTGGTCGGGGTCACGCCGCGCTTCGGAGCGCGAGGCCGATCGGGAGCATCAGCAAGGGCGCCACTTCATCCACCGGCATGCTGTCGAACACACCGTCAGCCACCTGCAGCTTCTCGATCGGGTTGGCCAGCTGGACCGGGATCCGGAGCCGGTCGGACAGCACCTTGTTGAGCCGCGGGATGCGGGCGCCGCCGCCGGTGGTGAAGATTCTGGAGATCCCGCCGGCCGACCGGCTGGCCGACTGGAGGAACGCGGCCGCGCGCTCGATGCCGACCGCGAGCTCCTCGCTCCGGCCCTCGAGCAGCGGCTCGAGCGCATCGCTCGACGTGGTGCCGCGCAGCACGCGGTCGGCCTCGTCGGCCGACAGCCCGCGCTCGCGCTGGAGGTCTTCCTTGAACCGGCGGGTGCCGATCGGGATGTCGCGGGTGAGGACCGGGACCCCGTCGTCCAGGATGTTGATGTTGGTGGTCTCGTGCCCGATGTTGACCAGCCCCACGACCCCGACCATCGCCTCGGGATAGTTGATCTCGAACGCGTTGTGGAGCGCGAAGGCGTCCACGTCGATCACGCTGGCGTCGAGCCCCACGTCCGACAGCAGGGCGACCTTGTGCTCCACCAGCTCGCGCTTGGCCGCGACCAGCAGGACGGTCATCTGGAGGCCCTCGCCCTCGGGGTCGAGGATCTGGAAATCGAGCTCGACGTTGTCCATGTCGAACGGGACGTGCTGCTCCGCTTCCCAGCGGATCACCTCGCGCGCCTCCGCCTCCTTCATGCGGTCCATGCTGATCTTCTTGATGATCACGTCGCGGCCGCCGACGGCGGTCACGACCTTCTTGGCCTTGATCCCGGCGGACCCCAGCAGGTCCTTGATCGCCTCGGCGACGATGCCGGGGTCCATGACCTCACCCTCGACGATCGCGTCGTTCACCACCGAGGTGAACGCCACCTTGGTCAGGACCGGCCCACCCGAAGCGTGGGAGATGGCGACGAGCTTGATCAGGCCGCTCCCGATGTCGAGACCGACCGTCGTCGCGTTGCGCCCGAAGAGTCCCATACATGTCCGCTTGTTAAGGGTCCTGAAGCCGAGGCGTGAGTGTACAGCCTGCCTAGATGAGGGCAACCGATGTGCCAACTAATTGCAGCCCGCTAAGTAGATGCGACCCGGCGTCTTAACCCCGCCCTCAGGGCGCGAGTGCAACCCCTGTAGTGCGGCCCATCTTCTCTTTCGCAAGCCATCTCTCGGGATGCACTAGTCCGCGAACGGGATGCAATTACTGTCACTCGTGATGGCGCTGGGGTGAGTGACCAGACGGCTCGGATGGCGAAGTTCGGAACGGGTTCGGCTCGAGGCCGGTCAGAACGTCATCGGGAGCCAGGCCCGGTTTGCCAGCGGCATGACGGGCGAGAGACCCGCCCCTGCGCTGTCGGCCAGCCGGAGGAGCAGCCCCAGCTCGCGCCGTGACAGCGGGGTGCCGTCCGCATCGGTTCGGACGCCTTCCACCCGAACCAGGAACAGCTCGCCGTTGAGCCGGCTGACGGTCGTCGTGTACGCGCTCGGCCCCGGGAGGCGCTCGCCCGCGAGCACCGAGCTCTGACCGGGACCGAGAAGACTCAGGCCCTGCACGTCCCACGCCTCGACGACAGCGGCGGCGCCGGCCTCCGCGGCGCCGGCTGCCTGCACCGCATACAGGGTGTTCCGTCCCATGCGGTGCTCGAGAAATGCCGACGCGAACGCACCCGCCACCAGCGCGGCGATCACCACCAGCGCGAGGAGGGCCAGCGGCAGCGCCATCCCCCGCTGTGCCCCGCTCACGGCCCAAGCGCGTTGCGGAGCGCCACCCGGGTCGTAAGAGCGAAGCTGTCCACCAGCGCGCGGCGGGAATCGCGACCGTAAATCGGCTGATCGGTCACGCCGACCAGTGCGACCTCCAGCCCACGCACAGCCGCGGGGTCGGAGGTCGGAGCGTCCGCGGCATCCAGATAGCGCAGCGTGAAGCCGCGCACGCCGGCGGCACTATCGGCCAATGGACCCGCGACAGGGGTGATGGCCTCTCCCGTGCTCACCGAGCGCAGGCCGAGCCACGACTTGCCCCCCGACGCGTAGTAGCGCGCCTGCATGACCTCCATCAGGAGGACCGGCGATCCGCTCGTGATTCGCCCCAACACCTCGGAAGCCAGTGGCGCCGGGACCTCGACCTGGGTCGCGAAGGCCGCCTCGCCCGTGGGGCAGCTCGAGGTCCCGCTCGAGAGCACCCCGAGGTGGATCCAGGCGTCGTCCGCCGCCGTGGTGGGGTCGCTCTCGACGAAGACCAGGAGCGAATCCGTGGACCGCGGCGCGCGCTGCGACCTCCAGGACCCATGGGCGACCAGGATTTCCGCCGGTAACCCCGGTGTGGCCGCGCAGACGTGCCCCGCGCCCCGTGCGGACAGGTAGGTGACGGCGCCGGGTTGGATTGCGCGGAGATCGCTTCGAAGCTCGGCCGGCACGCCGAGAGCGGCGGCGGCTTCGGGAGTGATCTGGTCGTAGCCGACGGGTCCCAGCTCACCGGCCAGGACCAGCGCCGCCACGCGCACGTTGTCCTGCATGGCCGCCCGCTCGAGCTGCGCGCGGGCGACCCTGCGGCCGTGGAGCAGCTGCCCGTGGGTCAGGCCCGCCACCAGCAGGCCGAGCGCCAGAGCGACCATGAGCTCCACCAGCGTGAATCCTCGGGGCGTGTCCACGAGGCCCGGGACGACGCGCCGAACGCTCATGGAGTGCCGCACAGAACCGCCGTGAAGACCGTGTCACTGCTGGTGCCGGTGGCGTGGCGGGAGCGCAGAACGATCATCACCCGGCGCGCCGGACCCGACAGGTCGAGCATCGCCCAGCTCTCATCGAGACCGGGACCACTCGCGGTGCCGCTCCGCCACTCCGGGGCGCTACAGGGCGGTGCGGTGGAGAAGGCGACCTGCCGCAGACGCTCGACTCGCCCCGCCGCCGCCAGGCCGACGCTCGTGGCGTGTCGCCCCCGGCCGACCATGCGGCTCGTCAGCGCGGCCGACCCGGCCAGCGCCAGGATGCCGACCGACAGCACGACGACCGCAATCAACACTTCCGCGACCGTGAAGCCGCTCCTGCTCCTGACGCGCACTGTCCCGTCCTCCCGCGAAGGGTGACGGGACAGCTTACCGACAGGGACCAGCCGCTCGGGTATCTAAAGCCCTCGAACGTCGGCCCCGTTCCGCGAGGTTTTCAGTTGTAGAGCTGGACCCAGCTCCGCTCGGCCAGAGGCGAAGGAGTGGCCGAGTTCTGCAGCGCCCGCTTGATGGCGCACGACGAGTACGAGACCAGCGCGCCACCGGCCAGCTTGGTGAGGTCGTCGAGGGACACGTTGCCCGCGATGACGCCGCCGAAGAACTTGGCGCCCTGGCCGCTGTTGCCGGTGGTGGACAGCGTTCCGGTGACGAACACGGGACCGTAGAACACCATGCCGCCGCTCGCGGTGAGGTCGCCCTCGACCAGCAGGATGCCCTGCCCCCGCCCGCCCTGCAGCTTCAGGTTGCCATAGTGGTAGATGATCGGCGAATAACTGAAGCACGGATCCGTCAGGGCGGCGGGTGTCGGCTCGCCCCAGTTGGTTTCTATCGCGGTGTTGCACCGTTGAGGGTTGCCGGTGTACGCCGGCGCCGTCGCGGCTGGATTGCTGTTCGTGAGGATCAGTGTCGCCAACGCCTTGAGCTTGTCGAAGTCCTTCTTCATGTCCGTCGGGTTCAGGGTCGGGTCCACTGCACTCGGGGGGGTTCCGTCAACATTCGCCTTGCCGTTGGTCGTAAGCGTGCCGTCGTTGTACAGCACGCCCGTCACATTCTCCAGCGTCGGACAGCTCACGCCCGTGTTCGCCCAGTGCGGCGGGACGGCATCATGTCCGTCGACCTCGGCGCCACCGGTCACCGTCACGTCACCGAGCGCGGTCAGTCCGGCGTTCACGTCGATATCCGCCTGCACCAACCGGATCAGCTGACCCACCGACCGCGAGGCGAGCTGCGCTCCCGTTGCGCTGCTCCGGGTGCCGACGGAGCGCACGAGGAACAGGTTGTCGGTTAGGCGATTGATCGTCCTGGTGGAGTTGGCGTGGGCGCCCACGGCGAAGACACCGAGCGACGTGGCGTTGTCAGGGTCGGGGGCCAAAATGGGCAAGGCCAGCAGGGTGGTCGCGGTTTGACCGGCGAGCGCCGAGCTCAGGCCCGCGTCCGCCGCCTCCGCCGCTTGTGCCGCGTAGATGGTGTTCCTGCCGGTC
>DATABZ010000175.1:0-10063 GCA_036259315.1 Gemmatimonadales bacterium
GCTCCGCCGGCGGCGCCGGCTCCGGGCGCGAGGTCCGCGGCCGCTCGGCCGGACGGCCGTCGCCGTTCGGCTGGAAGTGGATCACCTGCTTCCAGCTCCGGGTGATCGCGTCGGCGAAGATGAGCACGAGATCTCCCGGCGCGGCTTCGCGCAATGCGGCCTCTACCGCGGCCTGCTCGTCCGGGATGACGGCGACCAGTTCCGGCGGAGCGCCGTGCTCCACGAGCGCCTCACGCAGGATGTTCGGCACCTCGTCCGGCTTCCGGCCGCGGAGCGTGTCGTCGCGCCGGCAGATGTAGCGATCGAACCTGCCCGCCGCGATCCGCCCGATGTCCCGGATGTCCTCGTCGCGGCGGTCGCCGGGTGCCGCGAGCACGCAGATTCGCCGCCCGGCCACGTCGAGCCGGTCCACCAGCTCGCACATCGCCTCGACCGCGGCCGGGTTGTGGCCGTAGTCCAGGATCACCTTGAACGGGTGCTCGTCGTAGATGTTCATCCGCCCCGGCGCCTGGAAGAACGTGGTGTCGAAGGTGCGGAGTCCGTGGCGGATGTCCTCGAGCTTGAGTCCCATGCTGAAGGCCATCGCCGCGGCGAACATCGCGTTCTGCACGTTGTGCAGCGCGCGGCCCTCGAGCGTCGCCGGAATGAGGTGGGTCCAGAGCAGCGGGATGTGCGCGCCGTGGTCGTAGATGGTGATCATCTGGCCCTTCATCCCGGACTCGAGCACCACGCCCCTGCCGCCGGCCCGGATGTGCTCGCCCACCAGCTCGTGCGTCGGGTTCATGGTGACGTAGCAGACGTGCTCCGCCTGGGTGTAGTCGGCCATCTTGAGACAGAGCGGGTCGTCGGCGTTCAGCACGGCCGTCTCGCGGGCCACCTCGACCACGATGCGCTTCACTTCGGCGAGCTGGTCCAGGGTGCCGATGCCCCGCAGCCCCAGGTGGTCCGCCTTCACGTTGAGCACCGCGCCCACGTCGCAGTGGCGCACGCCCATGCCGGCGCGGAGCAGGCCGCCGCGCGCGATCTCCAGCACCGCCACGTCGACCGCCGGGTCCCGGAGCACCATCCGCGTCGCGAGCGGGCCGGTCATGTCGCCCGCTACGGTGCGCTGGCCGTCGATGTACACCCCGTCCGTGCTGGTGAGCCCCACGTGGTGGCCGGCCAGCTTCTGGATGTGCGCCAGCATCCGCGCCGTGGTCGTCTTGCCGTTGGTGCCCGTGACCGCGGCGATCGGGATCCGGCTCGGCGTGCCGGGGGGGAAGAGCATGTCCATCACCGGGCCCGCCACGTCGCGGGGGCGCCCCTCGCTCGGCGCCATGTGCATCCGGAACCCGGGCGCGGCGTTGATCTCGCAGATCGCGCCGCCCACCTCCTTGTAGGACTCGGTGATGTCGGTGGTGAGGAAGTCCACCCCGCCCACGTCGAGCCCGACCGCCTTCACCGCGCGTACCGCCATTTCGATGTTGTCGGGATGCACCACGTCGGTCACGTCGGTGGCCGTGCCGCCGGTGGAGAGATTGCCGGTCGAGCGCAGGAAGACCTGCTCTCCCGCTTCGGGCACGCTGTCCTTCGTATAGCCCTTCCGGGCCATCATCGACTCGGCCTGGTGGTCGAACGCGAGCCGGGTCAGCACCTTCTCGTGGCCGATGCCGCGCCGAGGATCGCGATTCACTTCCTCGACCAGCTGCTCGATGGTCCGGACCCCGTCACCCACCACGTGTCCCGGCACCCGCTTCGATACGGCGACGAGCTGGCCGTCGATCACCAGCATCCGGTGGTCGTCGCCCGCGATGAAGCTCTCGACGATGACGCTCCTGCTGTGCTCCCGCGCCACGGCGTACGCGGCGCGGACTTCCTCCGCCGTGCTGATGTGGATCGTGATGCCGCGCCCGTGGTTGGCGTTGTACGGCTTCACCACCACCGGGTAGCCGATCCGTTCGGCGGCGGCCACGGCATCGTCCTCCCGCTGGACCAGGCGCTGGCGGGGTACCGGCAGGCCGAGGTCGGCGAGAATGCGGTTGGTCTCCTCCTTGTCGGAGGCCAGCTCGACCGCGATGTGCGGGGTGCGGCTGGTGACGGTGGCCTGGATCCGCTGCTGGTAGCGGCCGTGGCCGAACTGGATCAGGCTCTGCTCGTTGAGCCGCATCCAGGGGATCTTGCGGTCCTCCGCCGCGCGCACCAGCGCCATCGTGCTCGGCCCCAGGTGCCGGCGCTGGGCATAGCGGATGAACTCGTCGCGCTCGGCCGCGAAGTCGAAGCCCGTGGGCACCGCGTCCTCGGGCCTGAGCTCCGGCGGCAGCAGCGAGTGCAGCAGGGTGAGCCCCAGTCGTCCGGCCTCGAGCCCGACCTCCTCGTGCTCGTACTGGTAGATGACGTAGTAGTGCCCCACCGGGCCGTGCGATCGGGTCTTCCCGAACGTGACCGACTCACCGGCCACGTTCTGGAGCTCGATGGCGACGTGCTCCAGGATGTGGCCCATCCAGGTGCCCTTGTCCTCCGTGAGCCGCCGGATGAATCCCCCGGGCTTGCCATAGGAACAGCCGTGCTCCCGGAGCCCCGGCAAGGCGGCCACCAAGCCGTCCGTGAACCCGCGCCCCAGCCGCACCGACGGCCAGTTCTCCAGCTCGCCGAGGTCCACATCGAGCCGGATGACCGGGAAGTGGGCATAGAGGCTGGGGCCGACGTACACGGCCTGGTCGAGAATCCGCATGTGAGGTGGGGCTCCTTCGTGGCGCTGGGTCTTCTGTAAAGTCTGGATCTTCGCTCGGCGGAACGGCGGAACCGCTCCCCGCCGCTCCTGTCCGCCCTACCGCCTCTTCGCGATCTCCGGTGCCGGGGCCGCCGCCCGGGTGTGGAGGTTGAACGTGGACCCCTGATCCAGCACGTGGAGCCTGAGCCCGATCATGCAGACCACGTCGTTCTTCCGCACCTTGGCCATCGAGGAGAACTCGACCTCGGAGGCGTCCACGATGGTGAGCGCGCCACCCCCCACCACCTCGAGCGTCTCGTCCGGGCCGATGAAGGCGGCCGTGTTCTCGTCCAGCCCGATCCCGATGGCGAAGGGGTTGTAGGCGAGGGCGGTGAGCAGGCGACCCAGTCGGTCCCGCTGCCGGAAATGTTGGTCGATGATCACCCGGTTCGTAAGACCCAGCCCCGGTGCGAGCGTCACGATCTTGGCCCGGGGTGATGCGCCTTCCCGGCCGAACGCGATCATGTGCTCGCAGAGGAACGCGGCCCCCGCGGAGGTGCCCGCCACGTGGACGCCCTCGCGGTTCCGCTGTCGAATGGCCTTGGCCACCCGGGTGCCGCCGATCATCGTGCTGAGCCGAAGCTGGTTGCCGCCGGTGAGAAAGATCCCCTCCACCTCGTGCAGCACCGCGAGCCACTCGGGGCGCTCGCAGTCGGACCGGCTCGCGATCGGAAGCGAGCGCGCCACCTTGACGCCGAGCGAATGGAACAGCTCCTCGTAGCGGCTGCCGGTCTCCGCCAGCTCGGACGCCGTCGGGATGATCGCGATCCGGCACTCGGGGCCACCGCAGAGCGTAGCGAAGCGACGCAGGATCGCCACGTCGCCGATCTTCTCCTCGGCCCCGCCGACCGGCACGATGTACCCTCGCGGCTGCTCCACTTCCACTCCCGGGCGCAGAACGTCGGGGAAGATACACCGTGCCTGAGGGTGTGTCTCGGGTCACCGACGCCGACTTGTCGATCGGCGATGCTGGCGGCGAACCGCGACCGGAGCGCCCGCGTGCTGACCCTGATCGAAGGTGGAGACGTCTACGCGCCCGACCCGCTGGGCCGGCAACCGGTGCTGCTCGTGGATGGCCGCATCGGCCGGGTGGGAGAGGTGGATCGGACCGCGCTCCGGACGCTCGGCCTCGATCTGGAGACCATCGATGCGTCGGGCTGCGTCGTGGTGCCGGGAATCATCGATCCCCACGAGCACCTGCTCGGAGGCAGCGGTGAGGAGGGGTTCCACTCCCAGACGCCTCAGATCTTCCTGGACGAGCTCGTCGCCGCGGGCATCACCACCGTCGTCGGCTGCCTTGGCGTGGACACCACCATGAAGACCCTGCCCGGGCTCCTGGCCCGGGTGAAGGGACTGCGCCACGAGGGGCTCGACGTGTGGATGTGGACCGGGGGATACAACGTGCCGCCCACCACTGTCACCGACTCGGTGAGGAACGACATCATGTTCCTCGCCGAGGTGATCGGCTGCGGGGAGGTGGCGATCTCCGACGAGCGCGCCACCGACCCGGCGCCGCGGGAGCTCGCCCGGCTGGTGCACGACGCCTACGTCGGGGGAATGCTGAGCGGCAAGGCGGGCCTCACCCACGTCCACGTCGGAGAGGGGGACCGGCGGCTCCGCTGCATCCGCGAGGTGCTCGACCGCGAGCGGTTCCAGGTGCGTCCGGAGTGGCTGTACCTCACCCACGTGCAGCGGAACGAGCCGCTGCTCGCCGAGGCGATCGAGCTGGCGCACGAGGGCGTGGCCGTGGACTTCGATGTCGCCGCCCACGATCTCGCCAAGTGGCTGCGCTGCTACATCGAGGACGGCGGGCCGCTGGACCGGCTCACCTTTTCGTCCGACGCCGATGGTACCCGGCCTGGGGCGCTGCTGGATCAGATCCGCGACTGCGTGCTTCGGGAGAGGTTCGCGCTGGAGGAAGTGCTCCCGCATGTCACGGCCAACACCGCGCGGATTCTGGGATTCGAGGATCGCGGGAGACTGGCACAGGGACTCCGGGCCGATCTCCTCGTGCTGGACCGGGAGTCCCTGGAGCCGGTCCAGGTGATCGCCGGCGGCCGGCGCCTGATGCGCGACGGCCGGGTCGCGGTGACCGAGGGATTCCTGGAGCAGAGCGACCGGCAGGTGGTACTGGAGGGGAAGAAGAGCGCGAGCGGAGACTAGTGCCGCTCGATCCGCTCGAATGTGCCGCGCACGACCGAGCGGCCGCCGCGCACGTGCCAGCGGCCGCGCGCCATCACGTCCGCCGTGCCCCCGGACTCGTCCAGCACGATCAGATCCGCGTCGGCACCCCGCGTGACGTGCCCCTTGCGGGGAAGCAGGAACAGCCGAGCCGGGTTCGAAGTGAAGGCGGGAAGGACGCGCTCCAGCGGCTGACCGCAGGCCAGCAGCGCGCCCAGTGTCTCCATCAGGGCCCCCGGCCGGCCCACGTCCATCTCGACCACCCGCCCATCGGGATCGAACACGGGCAGACAGCCCCCGCCGTCCGAGCTCACCGTCACTCGCGCGGGCGGCAGTCCGGCGCCGAGATAGCGGGTGAGGGCCTCCGTCGCGCTCCAGCCGTCCTCGTCCTCCTCGACCGGAAAGGCGGTGATGTCGACCGTGCAGCCCCGCTCGGCCAGCGCCATCGCCTCCTCGAACAGCGCGCGGCGCCGGTTCACGTGCGTGGGGTTGAAGACGGCCGGCGGGAGCTCGCTCCGGTCCAGCGCGTCACGAACCGGCTGGAGACCACGCTCGCCGTCTCCCACGTGGAGGTGGAGCACGCCGGCCTTGCCGCTCATGAGCCCGCCGACGTGCGCGTCGGCCGCGACCCGCAGGAGCTCGTCGAGCGTGGGCTGGCTGGACCGGTGGTCGCTGATCGCCACCTCGCCCACGCCCAGGATCAGGTCGATCAGTACGAGGTCGCGCCGCACGCTGCCGGTGACCGTGGCGGGCGGAAGGTGGTACCCGCCCGTCATGCAGTACGCGGTGAGCCCCTCCGCGTTGAGCCCCCGCGCGACGGTCACCAGCTCGGCCGGCGACCGGATCGCGTCGTCGGTGCCGAGCACGCCGATCGCGGTGGTCACGCCGCCCGTCGTCATCCGGCTGAGCGCGACCGGCGGGACCCTCGTCTCCGGCCCTGCCTCGCCGCCGCCGCCGGTGAGATGCACGTGGCAGTCCACCAGCCCGGGAATCACCCGCCGCCCACCGAGATCGTGCTCCTCCACCGCCACTCCGAGCGCCGGCACCTCGCCACCGATCCAGAGAATGCGCTCTCCCCCCACGAGCAGGTGCATCCGCCCGCGCGGCGCTGGATCGTAAAGCTCGGCGTTCAGCAGGAGCAAGAGCGACATGGGGGATGAAGTTACACCCGCTTACCCGAGCCTGAACCCTCCGACTGCTCCCGTAAGCCGAGCCGCCGCATCCGCCAGGTGCCCCGCCGAGGTCGAGATCTCCTCGGTCGACGCGTTGAGCTGCTCCGCGGCGGCGGCGATCTCCTGGGCCGCGGCCGCATAGTCCTCGGTCCCGGCGGACACCTCGCGCATCCGGCCCGCGATTCCCTCGATCAGCCCCTGGACCTCGCCCGCGGACGCGGAGATGCCCCGGGTCCAGGTGTCGTTGGCCTCGGCGTCGGCGGCCACGTTCTTGAGGCCCTCCGCCGCGGCGTGCGCCGCATCCCGCGCGACCATCCCGCTCTTGCCCAGGCGCAGCAGCCGCTCGCGCGCCGTGCTCACCCGCGAGAGCACCGTCTGCACGGTCTCGCTCGTCGAGGTCGCCGCCTGCGCCGCCTGCGCCGCCAGCTTGCGGACCTCCTCCGCCACCACGCTGAAGCCCTTGCCCTCCTCGCCGGCGCGCGCCGCCTCGATCGAGGCGTTGAGCGCGAGCATGTGGGTCTGCTTGGCGATCGCCTTGGTCTGGGTGATGAACTTCTCGATCTCCGCCGATGCCGCGGCCAGCGCCTCCGCTTCCTTCGCCGCCGCCTCGACCTCCCCCGCCAGGCGGCCCAGCTCGGCCGTGCTCAGGTCCAGCCGCTCGCGGTGGCCGCGGGCGAGCTTCGCCAGCGCGGCGTTTCGCTCGGCGGCCTGCTCGGCCCCGCTCGCGAGCCCCTGCGTGATCGTGAGGATCCTGCCCGCGTCCTCCGCCGCCCTGCGCACCACCAGCGCCTGCTGGCTCGCGCGCTCGGTCAGGTCGCCGGTGGTGCCGGCCACCTCCTGGGTGGATGCGGTCATCTGCTGGGTGGACGCCGCGATCTCCTCCGCCATGGCGGCGGCGTCGTGGGCGTGCTGTCGGATCGCGCCCACCAGGTCGCGCAGCTTGGTGAGCATCGCGAAGATCGTGCGGGTGAGCGGGTCCCGGGGTGCCTGCTCCGGCTTCGTGCTCCAGGAGGGCAGACTGAGGTCGCCGTCCGCGATGCGCAGGGCGACGGTCGCGGCGGTCCCGGTCGGCGCCAGTACCTGCTTCACCAGGAGCCAGACGACCAGCTGCTCCATGACGATGGCGGCCGCGGCGAACACCAGGACGCCGCGCACCGTCGCCGCCACGCCTTGCGGCGTCAGGAGCCAGGCCACCAGCACGGTCAGCGCGCCGGCGACGGCGAGCGCCGTGAGGTGGACCTTGTACAGGTACTTCGTGCGGGCGGTGGCCATGGCGGACTAGGAGAGGAGGCGTGGCACGGCGGTCTTCACGGCGGCGCCGTGGTGCGCCTGCGGCGGGACGAGGGAGCGGCGGGCGCAGAGGATCCGGTCGATCGCTTCGGCCGGCAGCGCGCGGGAGAAATAGTGTCCCTGGCCCAGCGGGCAGCCCAGCTCGATGAGCGCGGCGCGCTGCTCCGCCATCTCCACGCCCTCGGCCACCGTCTGGAGCCGGAGCGTGTCGCCCAGGCCGACGATCGCCCGGGCCAGCGCCGCCCGCTCGGCACCGAGCGACACCTCCTCGACGAAGGGCTTGGCGATCTTGAGGATGTCGATCGGGAAGCGCTGGAGGTAGCTCAGCGAAGAGTATCCCGTCCCGAAGTCGTCGATCGCCAGCCGGACGCCGAGCTTCTTGAGGCCCTGGAGCCGCTCGAGCACCACGTCGGTCTGCTGCATCAGCACGCTTTCCGTGATCTCCAGGATCACGGCCGCGGGATCCACTCCCGAGCTGGCGAGCGCGTCGCCCAGGGCCTCGGCGATCCCGTGCCCCTGGAGCTGGCGGCCGGAGATGTTGACCGAGACCGAGAGCGGTATGTGCGGGTACGCCAGTCGCCACGCCTGCACCTGGCGGCAGGCCTCCTCCAGTACCCAGCTCCCCAGCTTCACGATGAGCCCGGTCTCTTCGGCCAGCGGGATGAAGTGCTGGGGCAGGAGGTGCCCGTAGGTCTGGTGCTCCCAGCGGACCAGCGCCTCCACGCCGTAGATCGCGCCGCTGCCGAGCTGGACGATGGGCTGGAAATGGAGGGTGAGCTCGCCCGCGTCGATCGCGGCGCGGAGCGCGGCTTCCATCTCCAGCCGGTGGCGGACGTCGGCGTACATGCGCGACTCGTAGGTCTCGCTGCGGCCCTTGCCGCGCCGCTTCGCCGCGTACATGGCGACGTCGGCGTTGCGCAGGAGATCGTCGGCGGAGTCGCCCGCGCCCGCGGTGGCGACGCCGATGGACGCGCTCACCTGCACCTGATTGCCGCTCAGGGTGAAGGGGTGGCTCATCGCGGTCGCGAGGCGCTCCAGCAGCTCGGCGCGCCCGTCGGGGCCGGCGGCGTGCTCCAGCAGGATCGCGAACTCGTCGCCGCCGAGACGGGCCACGGTGTCCGCCGCGCGGGCGCAGGAGAGGAACCGCTCCGCGGCCGCGATCAGCAGCCGGTCGCCCTCCGCGTGGCCCAGGCTGTCGTTCACCCGCTTGAAGTCGTCGAGATCGAGGAAGAGGACCGTGATCGGGTTCGACTGTCGCTGGGCCAGGGCCAGCGCGTGACTCACGCGGTCGCGGAAGAGCGCGCGGTTGGCGAGGCCGGTGAGCGGGTCGTGGAACGCCTGATGGGTGAGCTGCTCCTCCAGCCGCTTGCGCTCGCTCACGTCGCGGGTGTTGAGCACGATGCCGCGGACGGTGGGGTCGCCGGTGAGGTTGGTGGCGAGGATCTCGGCGCTGAGCCATGAGCCGTCGGGCTGGCGGAACCGCCACTCGACCGGGCCGGTGACGCCGGGGGCTCTGGCAGCCTGATCGAACAAGGTCGCCGCCCGCTCGCGGTCGTCGGGATGGAGCAGGGTCGCGATCGGCCGGCCCACCATCTCGGCGGGATCGTAGCCGAAGACCCGGTTGGCCGAGGGGCTCACGAACCGCATGGTGCCGTTCGGGCGGGTGACGATGATGACGTCCGAGGAGTGCTGGACCAGCGAGCGGAACCGGGCCTCGTTCTGCCGCACCGCCGTCTCGGCGAGCAGCCGCACGTTTTCCCGCACCGCCAGGAGCTGCCGCACCACCACGAGCGCCGTCACCAGCAGTGCGCCCACCGCCAGGCCGCTCACCGGATCGGTCCAGGGGCGGATGACCGAGTAGACCAGGAGGCCGTAGGTGGCCGCCACCGCGAGGTACGGCAGCGGGCTGATCGGCTGGTTCCGGGGGCGGGGCGCCGCGCCGGTCGCCGCGCGCGGCACCGGCCGACGGTAGTACAGCTCCGCCCCGGCCATCAGCATCACATAGCAGAGCAGGTACGCGGCGTCGAGGAGACTCGCGGTGCGGCCGCCCAGCTCCAGCGACATCAGGCTGAAGGTGAGGTCGGCCACTACGGCGATGGATACCGCCCCGATCAGCAGCCGGAACGCCACCCGGTTGCCGTCGGTCGGGCGCCGCAGGATGACCGTGGTGATCCCGAGCAGCACCAGCATGCCCACCAGGGGATAAGCGAAGGCCAGCAGGGTCGTGACCAGGTTGCTGTCGGCCGTGGCGCCGGCGGTGGCCCGGATTGAGAAGTACCAGATCACGACCGCGCCGCCCACCACGACCATGGCGGCGTCGAGCACGAACTTCCAGCGCTCCAGTCGGGTGCGGCGGGCCAGCGGGAAGGAGAGCAGCGCGCTGAGGATGAGGAGCGAGTCGGAGAGATAGAACAGGTCGGCCCAGGAGACCGGCGGGTTCTGCTTCAACGCCATCAGGTACCAGGTCGTGATGGAGTTGCCGACGAATACCATCGCCGAGCCGAGGGCCAGGAGGCGGAGCGCGCGGCGTACGCCCGGGTCGAGCACCGTGGACCGGGAGGCGAGCGCGGTCATCGTCGCCACCGCCAGGTTGAGCGGCATGAACGCGACGTTGCCCACGACGTTCCGGATCGCCGGGCTCCCCCAGTCGTTCCGCTCCCAGACCAGGTAG
>DATABZ010000176.1:0-9091 GCA_036259315.1 Gemmatimonadales bacterium
AATCTCTGAGGCCGGGCTCCGCCGTCCCTCGGGTAGGCCAGACCCAGCAACTGAGTGGACCGCGTGCTCGATCGGGAAGCCTGAAGTGCGTCCGGACCTGCTCCCCAGGCGACGCTGCTGAAGCTTGATCATTGTGATTCAGGTCACTTGACAAGTGCGGTCCACATCACAATTCTCCACCCGGGCGCAAGCTCCTGAGAACGAGATGGCCCCGCTAGGGTGGTCCATTCCATTGCGCACTGCAGGGCCGATCCTCGAGCCCCGGCTCACCTTCACCGCATAATCCCCGCTGCCATTGGGGCGGCACTCGCTGCCTGCCCCGTGAGTCAGAGCTCCGAGAAGAGGGCGGCGCCCGTGCGCGCCGGTCTCGTCCAAGGAGTGAGTCTCTCCGCGCTGCGCCGGCGGAGCTTCGGAAGCCGCCGCTATGTCACAGAGAAGCACCGACAGGATCGCTCCGCTCGGAGTGCAGGTCGTCGCCCTCCTCCTCGTCTGCACCGCGCTCACCGGCTGCGAAAACAGCGACACCCTCGATCCGGGCGAAAGCCCCGCCACGGTGGCCGCCGCCTTCGCGGGCGGTATACCCTTCGGCGCGTTCAACCTGCCGAACGGCGAATTCGGTGATCGCTACAACGGCGCGCACCGCAACATCGCGCCGTCCGATCTCGTGGCCTCCCTGTCGGCTATCCAATCCCGCGGTGGGCGGGTGGTGCTCGTGCTCGCCGGGGGTCCAAACAACTACAAGGACGCGGAAGGCCACTTCAGCTTCAGCCTCTGGCGATCTCGCGTGGACCGGTTCCGCTCAGTCGATTTCGCCTCGTTCGTGGCGGACGGCACAGTCTTCGGGCACTATCTGCTGGACGAGCCGAACGATGCCTCGAACTGGAACGGTGAACCGATCCCGGGCGACACGGTCGAGGCCATGGCGCGCTACAGCAAGGAGATCTGGCCCGACCTCCCCACCGTGGTCCGGGTCGAACCGGCGTATCTCGCCGGGTTCAACGTCGACTACCGATACCTCGATGCCGCCTGGGCTCAGTACGTCCACCGGAAGGGTGCCGTCGGAGACTTCATCAGCCGGAACGTGGCCAACGCGCAGGACCTCGGGCTGGAGCTCGTCGTCGGGCTGAACATCCTCGGCGGGGGCCAGGGTGGGGTCGCGATGACGGCGACCGAGGTCCGCGACTGGGGCTCGGTCCTGCTCGGCAGCTCCTACCCGTGCGCCTTCATCAGCTGGAAGTACGACGCGACGTACCTCGGCAGCGCCGGCGTCGGCGAGGCCATGGATGCGCTGCGCAGCCTGGCCCAGGGCCGCGCCGGCAAGACCTGCAGGGGATCCGGCGCTCCACCGCAGGACCCGGACCCGGAGCCGGAGCCGGGCAGCTCGCCCGTGACCGTCACGTGGACCGAGCCGCAGGACATCACCTACGGGACAACGCTCGGCGCCGCTCAGCTCAACGCCGCAGCTATGTCAGGAGGTCAGTCGGTGCCGGGATCGTTCAGCTACGCCCCCGGACCCGGAACCCTGCTGGCTGCGGGAGAGAATCAGACGCTCACCGCGACGTTCACGCCCAGCGACCCGGACAAGTACGAGAGCGCCACCGCCACGGTGCAGATCGATGTGCTGCCGGCAGCTCCGGCACTCGCCTGGTCGGTGCCGGCAACGACACTGGTCGGGCCGCTCGATGGTGCTCTGCTGGCGGCGAGCGCCAGGGGCGTGGACGGCGCTTCGGTGGCCGGCACCTTCACGTATTCGCCGGCCGGCGGACAAGTGCTGGACGCCACTCCCTCACAGGTGCTATCGGTCTCCTTCCAGCCCAGTGGCTCCAACTACACCGCCGCCACCAAGAGCGTGAGTCTGGCCGTCCGGTACCCGTGGACCGGCTTCTTCGAGCCGGTGAACAATCCCGGAGTACTGAACCGTGCCAAGGCGGGCACCGCGATCCCGGTTCGGTTCAGCCTGGGAGGAAACCGCCCAGCTCCGATCCTGGCGCCGGGTTCGCCCGAGGTGGCCAACGTGAAGTGCCCCTCCTGGTCCAGCGACGTCATCGAGCAGACCGTCACCGCTTCGAGCAGCAGTCTGCGCTACGAGTCCTCCACGGGCCAGTACGTCTACACCTGGGTGACGGCCTCCAGTTGGGCCGGCAAGTGCCGGCGGCTGACTCTGGTGCTGAAGGACGGGACGCGGCACGAGGCGATCTTCCGGTTCGTTCGGTAACCGTCGCCTTCCGCTCGATGTGACGGAGGCTGACACTCGTCAGCGGGCGCCCTGCCTCGGGTCTGCCGCGCTCGACCGCATGTCGCCCCTCAGCTGATGGACCGCATACTCACGGAGCGACATCCGAGCGACGGGTTCGCAGGTCCTGGAGGCGCGGGCCACGGCTCTGTCCTCCCCGGAACTGGAAATGGCTGGGATTACAGACCCGTTGTCCGGGAGGAACTTCCTGCGCCTCCGCGAGGGCGAGTAGCCTTTCAGCCATCACCCAGGCGGGCCACCACTCGTTCGGCGGAATGCCCTGATACAAGTGCGCGTACTGTGGCTTCAGGCGTACCTGGCGTTCTCCACTGTGGGCCCTGGAGTTCGGCATGATTTACCCCACTCGAAATGTCAGTGCGGATCTTGAACACCTCGCCTCCTCGCCAGTAAGAACCAGCAGTCGGCCCTCCTGACCCGTAACAGTGTACACGTGCGGGGTCGAACGTTTTTCGCGCGAGTTGCCGACCACTTGAACCGGCACAACCTGGTGGCGAGATGCTTTCGAACGGCCTAAGTTGTTGGGGCACAAGCTCGCGCCTGTAGCTCAACTGGATAGAGCACCGGCCTTCTAAGCCGGTGGTTGGGGGTTCGATTCCCTCCAGGCGCGCTGCGCTCGTTCAGGCTCTCGCCGGTCACTCCGCCGCCGCCCGGCCCCCCTTCTTCCAATCACCTGCTCCTGCCGTTCCTCCTGTACCGGCGGTCTCATCGGGCTCCTGGGGGTGGGCAGCCCCTCGCGGTGCGCTCTGCCGGGACACCTGCCGGCCGCGGTCGTCGGCCACGTTCGCGACCGTGGACACCGAGTCGGGATCCGGGAATATTGTGCGCATGGACGAGGTCACCGACACCAGAGGGCCTTCCGAGAAGTCGCGGGGCGTAGCCACGGCGCTGGCGGCTCTGCTGGGCCCGTTCGGGGCACATCGCTTCTACGTCGGCAAGACCGGCAGTGGTGCCCTCATGGCGGCGACCCTCGGCGGCCTCGGTGTCTGGTGGCTGTACGATCTCATCGTGGTGGCGGCCGGCGATTTTCGCGACGCTGCCGGCCGCCGCGTGAGCCGCTGGGATCCGGAGGTTCACGACACCGGGAGCTCCGAGGCCCTGGCCCAGGATCTGGACGCCTTGCGCGCGGAGGTGGCGGAGCTCGCCGAGCGGCTGGACTTCGCGGAGCGTCTCCTGGCCGGGCCGCGCGACACTTCCACTATCCCCCACCGGCACACCTGAAATGGGGTTGATCGAGGCCACGGCCGGTCGGCTCCTGCCCCGGCGGGATGATCTGCGCGCCATGGTGCGCCTGGCGGGGCCGGTCGTGCTCATCCAGGTCGGGATGATGCTGATGGGCGTGGTGGACACCATCATGGTGGGCCACCTCTCGGCGACGGCTCTCGCGTCCGTGGCGCTGGGCAACCTCTACTTCTTCGGGCTCGGCGTCTTCGGCATGGGCACGCTGATGGTGCTCGACCCGGTCGTGGCCCAGGCGGTCGGTGCACGGGACGGCCCGGCCATCGCGCGCGGCATCCAGCGCGGCATCCTCATGGCGCTCATGCTCGCCGTGCCGGCGACCCTGCTGCTCCTGCCCGCCGAGCCGCTCATGACGCTCGCGCGGCAGCCGGAGGACGTAGTGCCGCACGCCGCCGCGTACGCCCACCGGCTGGTACCCGGCGTGCTGCCGTTCTTCCTCTTCATCGTGCTCCGTCAGAGCCTGCAGTCGATGCACCTGACGGCGCCGATCATGGTCGCCATCCTGGTGGCCAACCTCGCCAACGCGGGACTCAATTGGGTCCTGATCTTCGGGCATTTCGGCGCGCCGGCGCTGGGCGTGGTGGGCGCCGCCTGGGCTACGACGCTGAGCCGGTGGGTTCTGCTCTCGCTGCTGCTCGCACTCACGTGGAGAGGGCTGAGGCCGCACCTGCTGCCGCTCCGCCCGGAAATCTGGCACTGGGCTCCCATGGGGCGGATGCTCCGCCTCGGCGTGCCGATCGGCTGCCAGTACACCCTCGAGTTCGGTGCCTTCGCCTTCGTCGCCCTGATGATGGGGTGGTTGGGGACCCGGGAGATGGCCGGGCATCAGGTGGCGATCAACCTCGCCTCGCTCACCTTCATGGTCCCGCTCGGCGTCGCGGACGCGGCCTCCATACTGGTCGGCCACGCGGTGGGCCGGGGCGACCTGCCCGGTACGAGAGGCGCATCGCGCGCGGCCCTCGCCTGCGGCATCGGGTTCATGAGCTGCACCGCGGTCGCCTTTCTCAGTCTGCCCGGGCCGCTGGCGCGGCTGTACACGGACGACGCGGCCGTGCTCGGCGTGGCGGCTGGTCTCATTCCCCTGGCCGGGGTGTTCCAGGTGTTCGACGGGACCCAGACCGTCGCCGGGGGAATTCTCCGCGGCCTGGGCGAGACCAAGGTCGCGATGCTGGTGAACCTGGTGGGCTACTGGTTCTTCGGATTGCCGGTGAGCTACATGCTGGGCTTCGTGTTCGGCCTGGGCCCGGCGGGGCTCTGGTATGGGCTGGTCCTGGGACTCGCCGTGGTCGCCACCATCCTGTTGACCCGGGTTCGGCTGGCGCTGGCGAGGGAGCGGCGGCGGGTGCTCCTGGACCATCCACCGCTCGAGCCCGCGCTCAACTCCGGCGCACTCGACTCCTGAACGTGGCGATCCGCCCCGGATCGGCCCCGCCGGAGATGTGGAGTCTCCGGTGTGGCGCCGCTCGGAGGCGGATCGCCTCACGTGGTCGGGTTTCGCCGTAAGCGCCCCGGGATTACCGGGAGGCTTCCTCTTCGGCCTCGATGCCTTCCTGCTCGGCTTCGGGGTTGATGACGCTCTCGGCGAGTGCGGTGAGGCGCTCGTCGGTGGTCTCTTCCTCGTCGAGGTTCTGCCCGAGCAGCTCCTGCGCCTGATCGTAGCCCAACATCTCGGCATAGGTGCAGACGCAGCCGTAGGACGCGATCTCGTAGTGCTCGATCTTCTGGGCCGCCATGATGAGCGCGGCGTCCAGCACCTCGGGCTCGGCGTCCTGCTCCATGACCTTCTTGCCCTCTTCGATGAGCCCGGCCATGCCCTCGCACTTCTTCCCCTTCACCGGATGGCCGAGCAGCTTGAAGACTTCCTCGAGCCGCTTGACCTGGCCTTCGGTCTGGACCCGGTGCTCCTCGAACGCGGCCTTCAGGTCCGGGTTGCTCGCCGCCTTCGTCATTCTGGGGAGTGCCTTGAGGATCTGACCCTCGGCGTGGTAGATGTCCTGCAGTTCGTGGACGAGCAGGTCGTCCAGCGAGGTAAGCTTGGCCATACGGTTCTCCTTATGATCGGAGGCCGCCGGAATTGGCGGTCCTCGAAGCTGAAGTTGTTCCGGCGACGGGGCTCAACCTACGGATGCGTCGAAGCTCGTGACCGTGTCCTGCATCACCCTCTAGGGATCTCCAACTGACCCATGCAGACCACGCTGGCTGCGCTCGCGGTCATCACGGTGGGCTACATCTTCGCCTACCTCCTTTTCGACCGGCTTCGGGACCGCTACGGGTACGTGGGCGGCGCAGAGTACGTCGTGATCGGCTTCCTGCTCGGGCCCCGGGTCACGGGGCTCCTGGACGCCGGCCAGGTGCAGGATCTCACCCCGATCGTGAGCCTGGCGCTGGGCTGGCTCGGCATGCTCCTCGGCACCTATTTCCGGCTTCCCACGATGGCGCTGATCGACGGCGATCGCCTCCGCGTGGCCTTCGCCGAGGCGGTGGCCACCTTTCTGATCGCCTTGGCCGCGCTGCTGGGCCTGCTCCACTACGTGGTTCAGACGCCGTGGCGGGAGGCGGCGGTGCTGTCCGGAACGCTGGCGGCCGTGGCCACGCTGAGTTCCCCGGTGGCGGTCGACGCGGTGGTGGATCGGGTGCGGGTCCAGTCCCCGATCCCTCCGGTGCTGCAGCTCGCCGCCCGGATCGACGCCCTGGTCGCGGTCGTCGCATTCGGGCTCGTGCTCGCGGTCTTCCATCAGGGAGATGTCGCCCCCGGGGTCCGGCCGCCGACGGCGACCGAATGGGCCGTGATCAACGTCGCAGTCGGCGTGGCCTCGGGGGTGCTGTTCCATCTCTTCCTGGGGCCGCGGGGCCACCTGGAGGAGGGGCGTCTGTTCGTCGCCCTGGCGGGCGCCATCGTGGTGGCGAGCGGCGCCAGCTACTACCTGAATCTCTCTCCGGTGTTCACCACCCTGGTGCTTGGCTTCATCCTGGTGAACAGCGGGGGCGCGCACCGTGATGTGACCCGTCTGCTGCTCGCCACCGAGCGCCCTGTGTACCTGGCGCTGCTGCTGTTCGCAGGTGCCGCCTGGAGCCCCGGATCGGTGGACCTGCTCTTCGTCGCGCCGCTGTTCGTGCTCATCCGGGTGGGCGCCCGCTTTCTCGGCGGAGCCATCGCCGGAGGCCACGTCGCTCCCCCGGAGCTCAGGGCGCCGGGCCTCGGACGCGGCCTGCTCGCCCTCGGTGGCATCGGGGTGGCGCTGGCAGTCAACTACGGCCAGGTGTACCCCGACCTGCACCCGCGGTTGGTCCTCACCGCCACGCTGCTGGCGGTGCTCCTGTTCGAGATCGTGGCCAGTCGTGAGGCTTCGGCGTTCATCCTGGGCCTGGGGCGGGGAGGGTCGGAGCCGGCTGAAGCGGACGTCGAGCTGCAGGAGGCGGCCCAGCCTCGATGATCCGCCGCCTCGTCGTCCTTCTGCTCCTGGTGGGCGGTGCTCTCTTGCTGGAGCCCCTCCGGGTCCCGACCGAAGGCGTCATCGCCCCCCGCTCGCTCTTCCTCTTCGGGATTCTGCTGCTCACAGCCGATACCTTCGGCGCGCTGGCGCACGATCTCGGCATCCCGCGTCTGGTCGGCTACATGCTGGCCGGGCTGGCGCTCGGTCCCTCGGTGCTCGAGGTGGTGCCCCCCGGCGTTCTGCAGGACCTCTCCATGATGAAGCAGCTCGCCGTCGGGCTGATCGCGCTGCTGGCCGGCGCGGAGTTCCGGATCAAGGACCTGGTGGAGCGCTATCGGGCGATCCTGTGGATTCTGGCCCTCCAGACCGCGGCCGGCCTGATTGGTCTGACGCTGTTCACCATCGTGCTGCGGCCCTGGGTGCCCTTCCTGAACGGTCTGGAGGCGGCGCCGCTCCTGTTCGCCGCGTTCCTCTTCGCCGCTACGCTCACGGTGAACTCTCCCATGGTGACGCTCGCCATGTTGACGGAGACCCGGGCGGAGGGTCCGCTCGCCAAGACGACGCTCGGGGTGGTGCTGCTGGCGGACGTGGTCGTGATCCTGATCTTCACCGCCGCCTTCAGCCTGGCCCAGGCGAGCCTCGGGGGAGCGACCGCCGCCGCGCCGGAAATCCTGCTCCGACTCCTGCGGGAGGTGGTGGGCTCAATTTTGGCGGGCACCCTGGTGGGCGGAGTGCTGACGCTCTACCTCCGTTTCGTTCGCCGGGAGCTGGTGGTCTTCGCGGTGGTCTTGGTGTTCGCCACCAGCGCAGCCGCGACCGCCCTTCACTTCGAGCTGCTGCTCAGCCTCCTCGTGGCCGGGTTCCTGGTGGAGAACGTGGCCCCGGTGCGGGCCGAGCCGCTGGTGGAGACGCTCCATGTCATGGCGGTGCCGGTGTTCGTCGTGTTCTTCGCCATGGCCGGGGCGGACTTCCGGCTGCAGACTTTCGCCGTCCTCTGGCCCGTCGTGCTGGCGGTGGCGGTGGCGCGGGCGGCGCTGGTCTATGTCGGCGCGCGCGCGGGGGCCCGGATCGGCGGGGCGGAGCCCGTGGTGGTCCGCTACGGCTGGACCGGGCTGGTCTCCCAGGCTGGTGTGGCGCTGGGCCTCGCGACGATCGTGGCGGACCGGCTGCCGGTGGTCGGGGTGGCCATGCAGACGGCGATCGTCGCGATCATCGCGGTCAACCAATCCGTAGGGCCGATTCTGTTCCGCTTCGGCCTGGATCGGGCGGGCGAGCTCGAGGTTCGCTGAGGGCGTGGATTGACGCCTTGAGTCAATTGACGCCTTGACTGGAGACATGGTCTACGATACTTTTTGCGCCCGCTTCGAAACCGGGTCCGTGTGTGGATCCGACGGCTGGGTGGTGGGTGGGCGAAGACCGCAACGCGACGACGCAACGATCTCCGTACTCCCCTTGACATAGCCCGGCTGTTTCGGCATATTATCGGGCTCGCCGGGAAGGCATTTCCGGCACCCGACGGGATACCTGCAGAAGGGTCCCGATTGGGGGTCCAAGCCGGCGGAATTCGTTAGCCGGGTTCGGTTTACCCCTTGACCCAAGGCAAGCCTTGTGGTATAATAGGGGGCTCCGGGATTCCAAGAGTCCCGGTCGAAGCAGGCCCAAGCTCTTTGACAAGTGATGTGAGCTAGAAGTGGTGGAGTGCGGACCCTCTGATCCGCCAGGTCACAGAGGCCTGTCGGGTAGGGTTTAACTCTGATCAAATAGTGATTCGGACGATTGATACTAGTCGTTCGACCGAGCTGTTCAAACACTCATTGGAGAGTTTGATCCTGGCTCAGGACGAACGCTGGCGGCGTGCCTAACACATGCAAGTCGAACGGGGCCGGGGGCAACTCCGGTTCAGTGGCGGACGGGTGCGTAACACGTGAGGAACATGACTTTCGGTGGGGGATAGCCGGCCCAACGGCCGGGTAATACCGCGTACGACCTCTCGGGGACATCCCCGGTTGGTGAAAGCAGCAATGCGCCGAAAGAGTGCCTCGCGGCCTATCAGCTAGTTGGTGGGGTAATGGCCCACCAAGGCGACGACGGGTAGCTGGTCTGAGAGGATGGCCAGCCACATTGGGACTGAGACACGGCCCAGACTCCTACGGGAGGCAGCAGTGGG
>DATABZ010000177.1:0-2127 GCA_036259315.1 Gemmatimonadales bacterium
AGGTCCGGATCGCCTGCGCCGAGGGCTCAAACTCCTTCGCGAGCTCGCTCGGATTCCGCCCGGCGCGGACCAGCTCGACCATACGTCGCCGGAACTCCGCTGGGTAAGGCGGACGCGTCTTCGGCATGGCGAACACCTCCATCGCAAGTGGTCAGGTATCCACCGAACCGGGGCAACTCCAATGTGGCTGTGGCGTGGTAGCAACCGCAGCGCCTTGGCAGCGCGCTCCAGCAGCTCGAGCACCCGCGCTACGTATTGACGCGTATCTATACGGGCGCATATACCCGTCGCGTGTTCGAGTGGTACCCCGAGAAAAGCCGGGCCAACGCCGAGGAGCGCCAGATTCCCTTCTCCGCGGTCCCGGCCGTATTCGAGGGACCGCTGCTGGCCCGACGCGACGAGCGCCACGACTACGGCGAGGCGCGCTGGGTCGCGGTGGGCCTGCTCGGGCACGTGCCGGTGGTCATCGTCTACACCAAGCGCGGCCACCGCATCCGCATCATCTCGGCGAGGAGGGCCAACCGCCGTGAGCGAGCGCGATTCCAAGCGCGAATCCTGGCGCCCCGAGGGCGCTGACCGGCTTGAGGCGATGTCGGTGGGGGAGCTCGCCGACCACCTCGACGCCATGCCGGAGGAGGCGATCGACTACACGGAGATCCCGCCGCTCGACGACGAGTTCTTCCGCACCGCGGAGCTGTTGCTGCCGCGGCGGAAGACGGCGGTGAGCCTGCGCCTCGACGACGACGTGCTCGCCTGGCTAAAGAGCCAGGGGCCGGGCTACCAGTCGCGCATCAACGCCGTCTTACGGGCTTACATGGAGGTGGAGAGCCGCCGCCACCCCCGCACCGCCGAGCAGCGGGCCGACCCGGGCTGAGGCTGAACGAAGGGAGGGCTTTGCCGTCGTGACCTGCTCCAGCCGTTCGGTCCAGGCGATGGTTTACTGATGATACAGACCATCGGCGGGCTTGCCAGCCGTGATGGAGTGTAGCGGAGCCGACGCAGGCCAGGGGAACGCCCCGGGCGCCGGGGGCCGCCAGCCGAGCGCGGAGTGCGGCCGGACCGTGTTGTCGTGCCGCCGCCACGCCTCGATCAGGTGGCGGGCCTCGGCGAGCGTGTAGAAGATCTCCCGGTCCAACAGCTCGTCCCGGAGCTTGCCGATGAGGCTCTCGCAGTAGCCGTTACCGGGCATGCTGATCCTGGTGTCTGCGTGTGGCGGGGCGGCTCGGCCGCGGTCGGTCCGGCCGCGATCAGGGCGGCGCGCCGGACGCGGTGAGAGATGATGAGCGAAACGATCGCGCGCCGGTTGCTGGGGATCGGCCCCGCGACCCGAGCCCCCGCCTCGACCCTGGGGCGGGGGATGCGCGGCCTGACCGCCCGGCGGGAATCTGTTGCGTTGAGGTGCAGAGGTCGAGCTCGGCCCGATGCTGGATCGCTCATGCCACAAGGCCGAAGACCTGGTGGACAAAGGTGCGCTGGGCCGGCAGGTCGTTGGCGGGCGCGGCACGCACCTGGCCCTTGGCCAGCATCGCCAGCGCCTCGACCCCGGCCAGGGTCCGCCGCGCCGTCCGGAAGCCCTTGAAGCCCAGCATGGGCCGGGTCCGGCGCTTGATCCGGCGGTGGTCCTGCTCGACCCGGTTGTTCAGCCACCGCCCGCGCCGGTGGCGCGTGAAGCGCCAGAGCTCACCCGCCCGCTTCATCTCTCGGAGCGCGCCGGGATAGCTCTTGAGCCGGTCGGTCACGATCTCCCGTGGGCTGCGGGTGTGCGCCCGGCCGAGCGCCTGGCGGAAGAAGCGCTTGGCCGCCCTCTTGTCGCGCGTGGCGCTGAGCCGGAAGTCGATCCCCGGGTTCAACCCGGGGACCAGCCCGCTGCCGTCGACGGCCCGGTAGAGGTAGCGCCATTCCCCACCGACCCGGACGTAGGTTTCATCGACGTGCCACGGCCCGCGGCACGGGCGCAGGTGCCGGCGCAGCCGCTTCTCCAGCGCGGGGGCGAAGCGCTGGACCCAGCGGTACAGCGTGACGTGGTCGACCGCGACGCCACGGTCGGCGAGCATACGTTCCAGGTCGCGGTGGCTGATGGGGAACTGCAGGGACCAGCGCACGGCCCAGAGGATGACCTCGGCCGGG
>DATABZ010000178.1:0-2928 GCA_036259315.1 Gemmatimonadales bacterium
CGAGAAGTTCGTCTACTCGAATTTTGGTTATGCCATTCTCGGTCGCGTGATCGAGCGTTTGAGCGGCATGCCGTACGAGGAGTACGTGCGCGCACGCGTGCTGCAGCCCGTGGGCGCCAATCGCACGCGACTGGGCAAGACACGCATGAGCGATGCGCTCGCGGACGAGGTGAAGTACTACTTCCCCGGAATCGGCCTGAACGCGCCACTGGTGCCATCCGTTTTCCCGGGCGAGGGCACGGTGCCCATCAACTACGGGGGCTACTACGTCGAGGCGATGGATGCACACGGCGGCTGGGTCTCGTCGACCGTCGATCTCTTGCGATTCATGGCCGGCGTCGATGGCCGCGCCAATCGTCCGGACATCCTCAGCACTGGACTGGTCGCGGAGATGACCAGCAACGGCGCTGCAGTATGTGCCGGTGGCGCGTGCTATTACGCAGGTGGATGGCTGGTTCGCCCAACCCAGGGCGAGGCGACCTGGTGGCACGGGGGATCGCTGCCCGGCACGACGAGCATTCTCGTGCGCTCGCATCACAACTTCTCGTGGGTCGCGCTGTTCAACGCTCGCTCCGGGACAGGCAACTTCGACGGCGAGCTCGATGCCGCGCTATGGGATGCGCTTGCGCACGTCACATCATTTCCGACGCACGACCTGTTTTCGACCTTCCGATGACATGAGGCGCAGAGGCGTCCGAGAGGCGGTGAGCAGCAGCGGGACTCCGACGGTCAGGGTCGATATTGAGAACGGGCGGTCGACGGCTTCCATCGACTCCTCTGTGGCCTCCTCTCCGGTTTCGCGCTCCGCTAGCTCTGCCTCGGCAGCAAGGTAGGCGTTGCACGCCAGGTCGTTCTTGTGGTGATTGAGTGCCGTTTGAGCAGCGGCTGCTCACGGGTCGTGCGACCATGTCGCCAGGCTTCCGGAGCGCTGAAGGGCGCTCCCTTGTCCAGCCTCAACTAGTAAGCCATGTAGACAAGAGACCGGTCGCAGCACCACAACACCAGAGGAGCGGAGGGATTGGCGATCCGGTGTTTGCCCTGTTTCAGAGAAATGCAGGACGAACGTACACCACGTTGCAACAACCGCCGCAACATACAGGCAACTCAACGGCAGATGGAGGTACGTCGGCGCCCAGGGGCGACACGGGCCGTTCTACGGGGTCGGTAGAGTATCGCCCAGGCATCATGAATTTTCCCTCCGGCGGAGATCCGCACCGGGTCCGGGAGGGGGCGCGAGGCCGAAGAGCCCGAAGATTTCATGGGCGGAGAGGTGGCGCGTGAGGTCGAGCGACACGTCGTCGACCAGCTCGTCGAAGAGCGCCTGTTTCCGCCGCAGCACGGCGTCGATGCGCTCCTCGACGGTGTCGGCGCAGAGATAGCGGTAGACGGTCACCGGCAGGTCCTGGCCGATCCGGTGCGCACGGTCCTCGGCCTGCCGCTCGACAGCGGGGTTCCACCAGCGGTCGAAGTGGAAGACGTAGGAGGCGTCCTGCAGGTTCAGCCCGTGGCCGCCGGCGCGCAGCGAGAGGATCAGCGTGGGGCTCTCGCCGCGCCGGAAGGCGGCGATCGCCGCGTCGCGCTCGCCGGGCGAGAGCTCGCCGGTGTAGGGAATGGGGCGGAAGCGCCGCAGCCCTCGCAGCAGCGCGCCGACGCCGAAGCGATCGTCGGTGTACTGCGAGAAGACGAGCGCCCGGTGCTCCTCCCCGGCGAGCGTCTCGATGCGCTCGGTGAGGTCGGCGAGCTTCGCCGATTCGCCGGTGGCGGGGCAGAAGTTGCAGATCTGCTTGAGCCGCGTGACGAGCTGCAGCACGTGCGAAATGTTCGCCGCTTCGCCCAGGCCGTGCAGCCGGACGATGCCCTCGCGTTCGGCGAGGCGGTAGCTCTCGCGCTGCGCCGGCCCGAGCTCGACCAGCACCTCTACCACGCGCTTGGCCGGCAGCTGCCGAAGCACGTCCGCCTTCTTGCGCCGCAGCTGCAGCGCGGCGTGCCGGGCGAGGAGACGCAGGCCCGGCTCGAGGTAAGGCACGGCCTGTCCCTCGCGCCAGGGCGTGAGGAACTCGCAGATCGACGCGACGTCGGCGACCCGGTTCTCGAGCGGTGTGCCGGTCAGCGCCCAGGCGCGCAGCCGGGGCAGCCGCTTGCAGACGCGGCTGACCTCCGCGTCCGGGTTCTTGATCCGCTGTGCCTCGTCGAGCAGCACCACGTCCCAGACTCGCCGGCGGGGCGGCGAGCCGGGGTTGTCGGTGAAGTCCGAGCGCAGGGTGTCGAAGCTGGTGAGGTAGAGGTGCGCGGGGGCCTTCCACTGCCAGGCGCGGTCTGCCGCGCCGCCGTTCACGGTGGAGACGCGAAGCTCGGGCGCCCACTCGCGTGCCGCGCGCTGCCACTGCGTGATCAGCCCCGCCGGTACCACGAGGAGCGCGGCAGCGGCGCGGCGCTGGTGGAAGAGGATGCGGAGCGCGGCCAGCGCCTGCACCGTCTTGCCCAGGCCCATGTCGTCGGCGAGCAGGAGCGCGTCGCGCGCGACGAGCGTGCGGATCCCGTCCTGCTGGTACTCCGGGAAGGGGTGCGGCCAGTCGAGCACACCGCCGGGGGCGAGCCAGCTCTCCAGCGGCGGCTGGAGCACGAGCGCGAGCCGCCGCTGCAGCGACGCCTCGTGGGCGTTCGCCGCTTCCTGGGTGGTCCAGGGATACGGCCAGTGGCCCGGCGTCCCGGGCGATGCGTCCGCTCCCGCGGGCGCGCCCGTCCAGGCGTCGAGGTCGAGCCGCACGGAGCCGGACGCGTCCAGCGCCGGGCGCAGCTCCAGGAGCCGCGCGGGCTCGAGCCCGTCAGCGTCCGGCCGCTCCTTCCACCATCGCTCCGTCATCGTCGCCTCCCCGGCCCCGCGGGGCCGTAGACCTCGTCGAGCCCCGCGGCGGCGCGGGCGCGGGG
>DATABZ010000179.1:0-2770 GCA_036259315.1 Gemmatimonadales bacterium
CCGGTACTCCTCGAGCGTGTCCGGCACCCGGCTCCAGAGCGGGTTGCCCATCTGCCACTGCCCCGGGTCGCTGAGCAGCTCCTCGTCGCTCATCTCCCGCGGCAGCCACCACGGGTGGTTCAGGCGGTCAACGTTGAACCCGTCCTCGATCGGGTGCCGGCGCAGCACCGCGAGCCGCCGCGCCTCCGGCTCGGTGAACGCGTCGAAGGAGCCGACCTCGCTCGCCTGGTCCCTAAGGTCGTCGAGCCGCGCCTGCAGCCGCTCGACCGCCGCCGCGTTCGGCGGCAGGACCGGGCCGTAGTGGTCGAGCAGGATCATCGCGTCGCGGGGCAGGTTCTCCGCGGCCCACCGCGCCGCCACCGTCCGGCTGTCCGGGCGGAGCCGCGCCTCGGTCGCCTCGACGGTCAGGTACGCGCTCGGGGCCACCGCCAGCACCACCAGCACCGCCGCCCCGATCGGGGCCGTGCGCCACCCCAGCCCGAGCCCGCGCGCCAGCAGGACGGCGCCGGGGAAGACGAACACCGCCAGCAGGGGCAGGACGGCGTTCAGGTGCGGCGGTTGGATATGGTAGGGGGCAGCGGTGCTTGCCAGCAGAACGTAGATCGCCATTGGACCCGCGACCACGAGGCTCGCCCAGCGGGTCTCGCGCCGCACCAAGCCGCTCACCATGCCCAGCGCGGCGAGCACGGCGAGTGCCCAGCCGATCGCGTCCCACCGCAGCACGCGCTCAAAGAAGAACGCGGCCGCCCCCGGTATCGCGCCGAAGCCCGGCTTGTACGCCACGCGGGTGTCGGGAGCCCACTCCACCGCCCCCTCGGCGGGGCTGAAGAAGTTGTTGATTTTGACAAGGATCCGCTCGCCGAAGGTCGGGTCCAGGAAGTGGTAGGGCGAGACGACGAAGAACGCGCCGACGAAGACCACGACCAGGAGCGTCGCGCGCAGGATCGCCCGCGGCCAAGGCGTGCCGAAGGTGAGGGGCCGGGCGAGCTCCGCCAGCCCGAACACAGGCAGGACGATGACGCCGTAGTACTTTGTGCCCGTGGCGACCCCGGCGAAGGCCGCGGCGAGGAGCAGCGGCCACAGGCTCGGGTCGTCGCGCGTGCGCAGGTAGAAGTAGACCGAAAGGGCTACGAAGAAGCCCGATGGCAGGTCCGACTCGATGATGTACGAGCTGACCACCGCCGGCAGGAGCACGGCCGTCATCAGGGCGGCACCGAGGGCCGCGGCGGCGCTGCCCAACGCGCGCCGGGTGATGAGATAGCTGACGTAGACCGCGCCCGCCCCAAAGGCCACCATGACCAAGCGGCCGATGAGGATGAAGGCGCCCTGGTCGGCCATGAAGTAGGCGCCGAAGGCCTCGGGCGAGGCGAACTGGCCGAGCAGCCAGCCGAGGACGAAGAACACCCCGTAGCAGAACAGCAGCAGGTACATCAAAAACGCGGGCTTGTTGAACCAGTGCGGGTTGAGATCCCCCGTCCCCATCGCCATCGCCCGGTTCACGTAGACCATCTCGTCGTGGAAGTACGAGAAGGGCAGGTCGTGCGGCACCCCGTACAGGCGGAGCAGGACCGCGAGGAGCAGGATCGTGCCCAGCAGGACGGACGTGACCCGAGGCGTCGGCTCGGCCCACGCCCACTCCGCGGGCCTCACGCGCGACCCCCAGCCGAGCGTTCGCGAATCCGGTGTCATGCGGCAACATCCCACGCGATGGCGTAGCCGTGTCCCACGGCGCACGGCACCTTGGTTAACGGCTGCGCCCACAAAGACAACTCAGCCGGCGACGCTGCCGTCGGCCTTGCTCCACATCGTTGCAGGTCTGCCACAGGGGGCAGGATCGCCGGAATCCCCTCCGCTAAACCTTCATCAGGCTTAGCGAATACCAAGCCTGCCACTTCACTCCCGGAATGAGGAGGAGGGAGCGATCCATGGCCCGGGTGAGCGCGTACACGGGCTTGAAGAGGGGAGTGTTGCGGAACGGCACGGCACCCAGGGTTGTGAGCCCATAGAACCGAACGTCGACGGTCGAGAAAAAGCGCTCCGCGACCTTGAAGTCCTGCCGGAGCAGCGGATGCTCGTCCGCGGTGCGCGCCTCCGGCGTGCGCCGGCGGTACAGGTTGATCGCCACGTTGTGGCCCAGCGGCTCCCAGAACACCGCCGTGCCGCCCGGGCGCAGCACGCGGGCGACCTCGCGGAAGGCCCGCTCGACGTCGAGGTGGTGGACGATGCCGCCACCGAATACGAGGTCGAACTGGTTGTCCGGGAACTCCAGCCGCTCGGCGTTCATCGTCAGGAACCGCGCGTTCGTCACCCCCTGCTGCCGCGCGGCTTGGGTCGCTTGGTCGATGGCGACATCGGAAAGGTCGATGCCGACGACGGATTTGCACGTGGGCGCCAAACGGACGCTTTCGACCCCGTTCGAACAGCCGTACTCCAGCACGTCGGCGCCCCGAGCCAACGTCCTCACCGTCTCCAGGTAGACGCGCTTTCCGTGCTCGACGATCTCGTAGTACTTGTCCTGCGCCTGCCGCGTGCTTGTGGAGAAGCGGGTGTTGTGGAACTCCCGCTCGCGGTCGATCCGCTCGTCTCCCACGGCGTGCATCCTCGCCTCGTCCAATCCGCTGGTGTGATTCATTGTGCTCTCTCGAACGGGTGCCTCTCGGGCCCGGCCGCCGCAGGCGGCGCGCGGCGCTCTCGCGCTCCTGGACGGTGATTCCTGCGCGCCGGCGCGCATCGGCCGGCGGGAGGGAAGCGCCCCCGGCGTCACCGCGCG
>DATABZ010000180.1:0-5756 GCA_036259315.1 Gemmatimonadales bacterium
TGAGTCAACACATGCCCGCGCTGGCCCCTGTGGCCCATCGGCATGTCGTCGGTGAGGGGAAGCGGGGCGCCCATGGGGCAAATGGTAAGTGATTTAGTCGGGATTGTCAAATCGAACAACACTATTGGTGCGAATTCAGAAGTCTTTGCTTACCAACTAGTTAGATAGGACCGCGCCCACCCTGTAGCCGCCCGTTGGCGCGGGTTATTCCATCAGGGGCCTTGAGAGGGCTGCGAGGAGCCAACCAATGAATCGGTTAGTAGTAGTGGTATATACTGCTGCGAAGCGCCCCCGCTCGTGACCCCTTGCATACCCCCTCTCTGGCCTCGTCCCGTCTGGTTTCCCATATTTGGTCTGCTCCCATCGTCCTTTCGCCAGCGGGGTACCACCCATGACCATCCATCGCATCCGGCTCCTTGGGGATCCGATCCTGCGTGCCAGGTGCGAACCCATCACGAGGCCGGGTTCCACGGCCGTCCGCGTCATCATGGACGACATGCGGGAGACCTTGCGTGACTGGCAGTCGCGCTTCGGGAGCGGTCGCGGGATCTCGGCGCCCCAGATCGGAGCGCCGGTCCGGATGATCTACGTGGAGATGGACAAGCCCTGGCCCCTGATCAACCCCGAGATCGTCGACATCGGCAACGAGGACTTCGAGGTGTGGGACGACTGCTTCTCGTTCCCCAACCTCCTGGTGCGGGTCTCGCGCGCGTATCGGATCCGGGTGCGATACCAGGACCTCAAGAGCCAGTGGCACGAGGTGGAGCTGGAGGGCGATCGGGCGGAGCTGGTCCAGCACGAGATCGACCACCTGGATGGAGTTCTGGCGGTGGACCGTCCCCAGGGCCTCGATCCGTTCTGCCTGCGGGAGGAGTGGCACCGCTTGCACGGACCGAGCCGGCGCTATGGTCCGCCCGAGCCGCGGAGCGAGGTATACGTGTCGCCCATCAGCGAGTCGCTCTAGAGCTACCGCCAATCCCCCAGGCGCACGAACACCGCGCCACGATCTTCGGTGCTGTAGCCGTACTCGAAGCGCACCGGCCCCACCGGCGTCTCCGCGCCGATGCCGGCCCGGATTCCACCCACCCAGCCGTCATCGGCGAGCAGCGCGCCGCCCTGCCCTGTCCGTCCCCCGGCGAACTCCACGCGCCCCAGCAGCGGCCCCTTGATGGGCGCGATGAACGCGACGCCGAGCATCGCCTCGCGGTCGCCGCGCCGCTCGCCGATGTGCAGGCCGGGGAAGCCGTCGTCGCCTCCCAGCGGAAAGGTGAGCTGCACCGGGAGAGCTTCGCCCCAACCCAGCAGGAGCCGAGGCCTCATCTGCACCACGCCGAATCTGGCGAACAGCTCCGCCTCCGCCCGGGCCCGCTGGTACACCCCGCTCCAGATCGCCTCCGCCCGCACCACTCGTCCGCGCGAGCGGCTGACACGGATCGCGCGGAAGGCGACGCCAAGAGTGGAGAGGTCTCTGCGGGTCGGTTCCCGCCAGGCATGCCCGTGTAGGCCGAGCGCCAGTTCCCACCCGTGCGGGAGGATCCGCTCCGCGCCCGCGAATCCGATCGCCTCGCGCGTGTCCAGCTCCTCCACCTCGTCCCCGTCGTCATCGAAGCGGCGGACGTCCTCGGTTGCGAGGCGGACCGTGAGCGCCGGATCGAGCACCCGGCGCACGATCTGGAACTTCCGCCGCAGTCCGAGGGACAGCTCCTGCCGTAGGCCGTCGAGAAAAAGGGCCGCGCTCCCCTCCAGAGCCCGGCCGAAGAGCCGCCGGTCCACGGCACCCGCCCACATGCGGCCGCCCAGATCGTTGTCGTACCCGACGCCGATCGCGACCACGCGGCGCGCCGCGCGCCGCGTGGACAGCGAGAACCCCACCGAATCACCGGAGCCATGGGGACCGAGCCAGACGGAGTGATAGGCATCGGAGGCGCCCAACTCCCGGAGCCTCGAGCGGAGCAGCTCGACGTCCAGCGTGTCGCCGAGTCCGAAGCCGAGCATGCGCTCCAATGCCAGGCGCTCGGAGTCGTTGGCGCCGGCGGCGGTGAAGCCTGTGATGGTGCGCGGGACCGTCACTACGGAGTCCGCACCGCTCGGCGGGCACCCGAGGCTCGGCAGCACGGTGTCGGCAGCGGCCCGGCCGTTCGCCAGCAGTCGCGCGACCCTGGGCGCCGAGAAGTTGAGGCTGGTGAACCCTTCGATGTCGGGGCGCACCAGGATGTCGCCGGGGTAGAGCGACTCGACCGGCTGTTGGAAGAGGAACTCGATCAGTCGGTCCGCGACGATGATCGGCGAGTATCCGTCGAAGGTGGGCGCCGGATGCTCGGTGGCATCGGACACGATGACCCGCTCGGCGCCTTCGGCTCGAGCGACGGCGATGGGGATGTTGGCGGAGAGACCGCCGTCGGCGAGAAACCGGCGCTCGCGCAGCTCGGGGGCGAAGACGAGCGGAATCGCCACACTGGCCCGGACGGCCTGGGCCAGGTCGCCGGAGCTCATCACCACGGGCTGGCGGGTCGCGAGGTCGGTGGCGACCGCGCGAAAGGGGATGGGCAGTGCATCGAAGTCGCCCCGGGCGATGAGGTTGCCTCGAAGCATGGCGACGTTGATCAGCGCATTGATCTCGGACTCGACGACGGACGCGCTCTGCAGGGTGAACCGGCTCTCCCCCTGCTCCCAGGTCACCAGGGGGCGCAGCACACCGAGCGAGTGGGGGGCCCGGGGGCGGTAGCTCCGAAACATCTGCCCCAGGGGCGTGGCGCGAGCGAGCGAATCGAGGGTGCGGCCGCTGTAGCCGCTGGCGTAGAGCGCCCCGACCGCCGCGCCCATGCTCGTTCCCACGACCAGATCGGGGCGGATGCCGAGACTGTCGAGCGCCGCCAGCACGCCGATGTGCGCGATGCCCTTGGCTCCACCGCCCGAGAGCACCAGGGCGGTGCGCGGCGCGCGGCAATCCTGCGCCCGAGCGGGTCGGGCGAGCGTCAGGCACGCAGCGAAAAAGATGAAGAGAAGTCGAAGCAGGGAAAGCATGTAGGCTGAAGATACATACCCCTTGCGCCGCCCACTTCGAATCCGTATACCTTTGCCGGACGAGCAGTGAGGCCCAGTTCTCCCGGAGGAGCGGCGGCAATGACCTATGTGATCACCGAGCCGTGCATCGGCGTGAAGGACCGAGCCTGCGTGGATGTGTGTCCGGTGGACTGCATCTACGAGGGCGAGGATCAGCTCTACATTCACCCCGACGAGTGCATCGACTGCGGGGCGTGTGAGCCCGAGTGCCCGGTGACCGCCATCTTCCCCGAGGAGGACGTTCCGCCCAACATGACGTCCTACATCGAGAAGAACCGCGAGGTGTTCAACAGCGACACCCCTCCGGGCAGACCACAGCGCTAGCCGCGCTCGGCACGAGCCTTCACCCTCCCGGCAGCACCGCGGGAGGGTTTTCGTGTTCCCGGCCACCAAAGAAAGGCGGCCCCGTGCTCGTACTGCCTTGGCCGCGAGCCCGGGACCGTTGGTTGGAGAGAACGGGTAGATCGGAGCGCGTGCAGCTCGCGATCATCCCGCCATTGAGCACAACGTCGACGGCCGACGAAAGGTTTCAGGGTAGCCCGGCGAGAAACCCGAGAATGGCATCGGTGGTCTCGGTCGGCCGTTCCAGCGTGGGCACGTGCCCGGCGGAGCGGATGATCACCAGACTCGCTCCGGGGATGGCGTTCGCCATCGCCTGGGCCTGGGCCGGCGGTGTCAGCTCGTCCTCGTCCCCGGCGATGACCAGCGTGGGCAACCCGACCAGCTCGGGGAGCAGAGGACTGCTGTCCGGGCGGTCCCGCATGGCGCCGAGCGCACCGACGATCCCGGCCACCGGCGTCGCGGCCATCATGGCCCGGACCCGCTCGACGGTCGCGGGAGCACCCGCCCTCGTCGACGCGCCGAGCACCTTCGGGACCATCGCCTCCGCGATCGCGGCGGCCCCATGATCGCGGGCGGTCGCCGCGGCAGCGTCGCGGCTCGCGCGGGCCTCCGGGCTGTCGGCCTCCGCCCGGGTGTCCATCAGCACCAGTCCCCGGACCCGCTGCCGCCAGCGGCGCAGGAACTCGAACGCGACATACCCGCCCATCGAGAGGCCCACCAGCACGACATCCGCGGCGCCCAGCAGGTCCAGGAGCGCGGCGAGATCGGCCGCGTAGGTCTCCATGCTGTAGCCCAGGTCGGGCGCATCGGACCGCCCCATGCCGCGGAGGTCGGGGGCGATCCGGCACCAGCCCTCCAGCGCGGCGATCTGGTGCGTCCAGATGGTGTGGTCGAACGGGTAGCCGTGAATGAAGAGCACGGCGGGTCCGTCGCCCCGGACCTCGACGGCGAGGGTGACGCCGTTCACCGCGAGCCGCTGGACCTCGCCCGATCGATGCCGGCGGTCGGTCATGAAGTCGTTGAACTCCTTCGGCACCACGACCGGGCGTCCGTTCCGGTCTACGCACACGAAGACGAACTCCGCGGTCGCGACCAGCGCGTCGTCCGCCACGCGGCGGGCGATCTGCCGCATCGTGAAGCTGGTGCGGCCCACGTGGGTCAGGTCCTGCTCGAAGCGCAGGACGTCGCCCGGGTAGGCCGCCACGTGGTACTCGACCACCGTACGCCGGACGGCCGGCCAGGCCCCGGTGCGGTCGAACAGGTCCATCCCGGGCCCCGAGCGCAGCATCTCCCAGCGGGCCCGCTCGAAGAGACTGAGGAACGACGCCTGGTTGAGATGGCCGTACGCGTCGCACTCGTCGGGATAGACGGTCAGCTGGATCGATGGCGTCATCGCAGGAGGTGATCGGGTCCGGGCCAAGGTAGATATACTACAGCGTCCTCAGCCAACCGACACCTCAGGTCAGCCGCAGGCATTCGAATGAAACCCCAAACCGATTACATCCGCCACGCCGCGCGGCTCGCGCGCAAGCTCCAGATGGACGCCGCGATGGGCGGCTCCCCGCAGCCCGACGCCGAGTTCTACAAGACGCTGTCCAAGGCGTTGGACGAGATCGCCGCCGGGCTCGAGCTGGTCGCGAAGGCGGACTGACTACGTGCAGATCATCCGGACGGGAGCCGAGCTGGTCGCCCTGGCCGATCGACTCCGGCGCGAGCCCCTCCTCGCGATGGACACCGAGGCGGCGAGCTTTCACCGCTATGTCGACCGCGTGTACCTCCTCCAGATCTCCTCCCGCGAGGAGACCGCCGTGGTGGACCCGCTCGCGACCGGCGGCCTTGATCCCATCGGTGAGCTGCTGAGTGATCCCGCAATCGAGATCGTCTTCCACGACGCCGATTACGACCTCCGGCTGCTCCACCGGGAGTACGGCTTCACGGCTCGCCATCTGTTCGACACCAGGATCGCGGCCCAGCTCCTGAATGAGCCGGGCATCGGACTGGCGGCGCTCCTGGAGAAGTACCTGGGCGTGCGGCTGGACAAGCGCTTCCAGCGCGCCGACTGGTCGGCCCGGCCGCTGTCGCCGGAGATGCTCGAGTACGCGGCGTCGGACACCCGCTACCTGCCCCAGCTCCGGGACATCCTGCGCGAGCGGCTCCGGGAGTGCGGCCGTCTCGAATGGGCGGAGGAGGAGTTCGCCCTGCTGGAGGACATCCGGCCTACGCCGGCGGACCAGGTCGAGCCGGGCCGGCTCCGGCTCAAGGGAGCGAAGGCGTTACGCGCGCGCGAGCTTGCAATCCTGCGGGAGCTGTGGCAGTGGCGGGAGGCAGCCGCACGGCGCGCCGATCGCGCG
>DATABZ010000181.1:0-5937 GCA_036259315.1 Gemmatimonadales bacterium
GCGATGCGGCGCTCCCGCAAGGTCTCCGAGCAGAACTCCAAGGGCGTCGAGTTCCTGATGAAGAAGCACAAGATCAGCCTCATCCGTGGCACGGGTGTCCTGGGGAAGAACCGCACCGTCAAGGTGGGCAACGACACCTACGAGGCGAAGAAGGCCGTGGTGATCGCCACCGGGTCGAGGGTCAAGGGGATTCCGCAGATCGGGCTCGACATCAACAAGACCACGGTCATCAGCTCGGACGAGGCGCTGTTCCTCGAGCAGGCGCCGGGCTCGATGGCGATCGTGGGCGCCGGTGCCGTAGGCTGCGAGTTCGCCGACGTCTTCAACGCCTTCGGCACCAAGGTGACGCTGATCGAGGCCCTGACCCGCATCCTGCCGATGGAGGACGCGGAGGCGTCCGACGCGGTCACCAAGAGCTATCGCAAGCGCGGCATGACGGTGCTGGCCGGGGCCCAGGTGCAGAAGGTTACGGTGGGCAAGGACAAGGTCACGCTCGAGGTCGTCGCCGGCGGCAAGACCGAGAAAGTCGAGGTCGAGAAGGTGCTGATGGCGGCGGGCCGGGCGGTGAACACCGAATCCATGGGGTTCCAGGAGGCGGGCGTCCAGCTCACCGACCGCGGTTTCGTCAAGGTGAACCTGGAGACGCTGGAGACCACCGCGCCCAGCGTCTACTGCATCGGCGACGTGGCCGGACCTCCGATGCTGGCCCACAAGGGAAGCCGCGAGGGCGTCGTGGTCGCGGAGCGGATCGCGGGCCTCAAGCCGCACCCGATCCGCTACGACAACGTGCCCAGCGTCACCTACTGCCATCCCGAGGTGGCGAGCATCGGGCTCACCGAGGAGCAGGCCAAGGAACGGAAGCTCGACTACCAGGTGGGCCGCTTCCCCTTCAGCGCCAACGGCCGGGCCCGCACGGCGGGAGAGACCGAAGGATTCGTGAAGATCGTCCGCGACAAGAAGTACGGCGAGATCCTGGGCGCGCACATCGTCGGCAGTCACGCCTCGGAGATCATCCACGAGCTGGCGGTCGCGCGGGAGAACGAGTACACGGTGGAAGAGGTCGATCTCGCCATCCACGCCCATCCGACCCTCTCCGAGGCGATCGCCGAGGCGGCGCTCGACTCGATGGGGCGGGTGGTGCACATCTGAGCGTGGACCCGGTCTCGCTGGCCGCCGCGGCCATGGGCGCCGGCCTCTCGGCGGGACTGGCTCTGGTGGGACTGACGGTCGCGGCGCTCGCGGCGGTTCGCCCGCCACCCGGCGCGTCCGAGTCCGCGGGCGGCGCCCCGCTCTATCTGCTTCTCGCCGGCACGCTCGGCGCGCTGCTCCTCGCCGGCGTCGTCACCTGGCGTCTGCTGGCGCCTCTCCCTTCCACATACCGCCGGGGCGGCCTTGCCCTGGTGAGCGCCTTCGCCACCGTGCCCGTGATGCAGGTGTACCGCCCGCTGGACGCCGCGTTCGGGCCACCCGGCCTGGTCGCGGTCCCCGCAAGTGCGGCGACCGCGGCGTGGCTGCTCGCCCGGCGGGCGCGCCGGATCGCGGCAGCATGAGGCCGGTCCGGGTGGAGGATCTGGGGCTCCGCGACTACGGTGACGCACTGGCGATCCAGCGCGAGCTTCGGCGGCGGCGGATCGCCGGGGAGGCAACGGAGGACGTGCTCCTCCTGGTGGAGCACCCCCCGGTCGTGACCCTGGGGCGCGGCACACGGGCCTCCAGTCTCCCCATTCCCCCCGGCAAGCTCGAGCGCCGGGGCGTCCAGGTGTTCGAGGTCGAGCGCGGCGGAGACGTCACGTTCCACGGGCCGGGGCAGCTGGTGGGCTATCCCATTCTGGACCTGCGGGAGCACCGCCAGGACCTCCACTGGTACCTGCGCAGCCTCGAGGACGTGCTCATCGGCGCGCTCGACCGCCTCGGCATCGAGGCGGAGCGGAATCCGGGGCGCACCGGCGTGTGGACCGCGGGCCGCAAGATCGCGAGCATCGGCATCCACGTGAAGCAGTGGGTGACGATCCATGGATTCGCGCTCAACGTCACCACGAATCTGGATCCGTTCGACCTCATCGTGCCCTGCGGCATCCCCCAGGTGGTGATGACCAGCATCGCCGCCGAGCTCCTGCGCGAGGGTGACGAAGGACTCATGCCGCTGGTGCGCGAGCGGGTCGTGGCGGCCTTCTGTGAAGTGTTCCAGATGGCGCCTGTCGCGACTTCGGGGACCGTCTAGCCTGTCTCGACGTCGGGCACTCACACCTTCTTCAGACGCCGGAGCCATGGGCACCACAACCCCTCCCCGACTTCCCCCCGGCCAGATCGTGACCAGGAAATGGCCGGTGCTCCACTACGGCACGGTGCCGACCGTGGACCTCGCGCAGTGGCGGTTCCGGGTGCGGGGCGCGGTAGAGCGGCCCTTCGAGATCGGGTGGGAGGAGCTCAACGCGCTCCCGATGCGCGAGACCGCCTGCGACATCCACTGCGTCACGCGCTGGAGCCGCTACGACAACGTCTTCGGCGGGGTGCCGGTGCAGGAGCTGCTGCGCCGCGCCGGCGTTCGACCCGAGGGCCGCTTCGCCCTCGTGCATGCCGAGCACGGGTTCACCACCAACTTGCCGCTGGAGGACCTCGACCGCCCGGAGAACCTCCTGGCCCTCACGCACGACGGCGAGCCGCTGAGCCCGGAGCACGGCGGGCCGGTGCGGCTGCTGGTGCCGCATCTCTACTTCTGGAAGAGCGCCAAGTGGGTGAAGGGGCTCGAGATCCTGGAGGAGGACTATCCGGGTTTCTGGGAGCAGAACGGCTATCACATGCGGGGCGACCCGTGGTCCGAGGAGCGCTTCGGCCGGCCCGATCCGGTGCGGATGAGGCGCGGTCCCCGGTAGGCGCGCCGCGCTTGCCTTTCCCTCCCCACCCGGTTTTTCTGTCTATCATGGCCGAGTCACCTCGCCGCCCCGCGCCAGGCGCAGGCGGAAGAGCGCATACAGCAGATTCTCCGCGCCGCAGACCGCTGGGCGAAAGAGGCGCCCCGGGCTCTCATGCCCGCCATCCGGGCGGTCTGCATCCGCCTGACCGAGATGGTGGCCGATCAGCGGCACTATCTCGCACCGCTGCCCGAGCCGCAGGAGACCGAGCGTCGCACGGTACTGACGCTGGTGGCCGACAAGCTGCGCTCGCGGGAGGTCACGCAAGGGGTGGAGGATCACTTGAAGGGGCTCGAGGAGATGGAGCTCCGCTCCACCGGCTCATGGGCGACCGTCGCCTCCGCCCAGAACGAGTGGATCACGACGGCCATCCAGTATCTGGAGAGCTGCGCGGCCAAGCTGCCGGCCGGAGAGCGGCCCGACCCGTACTGGGCGGACGACGTGGTCGCCGGCATCATCGCATCGGCGCGCGCGCTCATCGGAGTGGACGAGCTGCATGCCCGAACCGAGGCGCGCTACTCCGGACCGGTCAAGCGGGTAGCTCCCGACGAGGAGCTCTAGGCCGTCTCCACCGCCTCGGGCGGCGGCGCCTCCGCCTCGGCGCGCCCCTCCTCCACCACCTCCCCACCGCCGCCGCTGCCCCGCTCCGCTAGCAGCTCGAAGAACCGGCCGAACACCCGAATACCGGTCCACAGCTGCGCCATGTCGAGCTTCTCGTTGGGCGAGTGCAGCCCGTCGTCGGGAAGGCCGATTCCGGTCAGGAGGACTGGCGCTCCCGTCAGGCCGAGCTCCGGAACGATCGGGATCGAGCCGCCCGCCCGAACCTGCACGGCGCGCCGCCCCACCACCTCCTCGAAGGCTTCGTCCAGCACGTCGAACGCGGGATGGTCCACCGGGATCAGGACCGGATCACCGCCATGCAGCAGGGTGACGTTCACCTCCGCCCACGAGGGCGCCAGGTCGGCCACGGCGCGCTGGAGCTGCCGCCCCACCTTCTCGTACCGCTGACCCGGCACCAGCCGGAGACTGACCTTCGCCACCGCGTGCGCGGGGATCACCGTCTTGGCGCCGTCGCCCACGAAACCGCCCCGGATGCCGTGGATCTCGAAGGTGGGCAGCGCCCAGACGCGCTCCAGGACCGAGTGATCCTCGAGCCCGGTCAACGCCTGACCCTTCACTTCGTCCCGGAGAAAGTCCTTCTCGTCGAAGGGCAGCTTGCGCCAGCTCTTGAGCTCCTTCGCGCTGGGCGCCTCCACCGACTTGTAGAGCTTGGGAATCCGTATCTCACCCTTGGCGCTCTTGAGCTTGGCGAGCATCCGCACCAGTGTCTCCAGGGCGTTGGGTGCCACGCCTCCGTACGTGCCCGAATGGAGATCACTCTGCAGCGTGCGCACGGAGATCTCCGCGTAGCAGAGCCCCCGGAGGGCGGTGTAGACGGCTGGCAGCCCGGGAGCGAAGAAGGAGCTGTCACAGACCAGCACGGCGTCGGCTCGGGTCCGCTCCGGCTCGGCGTGGAGCAGGTCGAAGATCACCCTGCCGCCGCACTCTTCCTCGCCCTCGAAGATGAAGCGCACGTTCAGCGGAGGACGTCCGTCCTTGCCAAGAACCGCCTCGTAGGCCTTGAGGAGGCAGTAGACCTGCCCCTTGTCGTCGGCCGCGCCGCGGGCGTACAGCTTGCCATCCCGCACGGTGGGGGCGAACGGAGGAGACTGCCACTCCTCGAGAGGATCGGGAGGCTGGACATCGTAGTGCCCGTAGATGAGCAGGGTGGGCCGACCGGGCACCGGTGGACCTTCCGCCCACACCACGGGGTGGCCGGCCCCCTCGATCAGGTCCACGACAGGGCACCCCAGCCGGGTCAGCTCCGCGCGGAGCCATTCGGCGGCGCGGCGAGTGTCCGCGTCGTGGGCGGAGAGCGTGCTCACGCTGGGGATCGAGAGGAAGTCGGAGAGCTCCTGCAGGAGCCGCGGCTGCTCACGCTCGACGAAAGCGGTATCCATGAGGCGCGTCCAGGTAGCGGAGAAACGAGGTCGGGAGCAGAGAAGTATACGTCGCAGGGCATTGGAGGGCAGCCCTTCGCGTGAGCTATCTCACGGCGGCACTGCATGCTTCGGGCCTAGGCTCCGGGTCACGATTGGAACGAACTTGGCGCCCAGGAGCGCGGCGCGAGTACTCATCGGAGGGAGGAACGATGCAGAAGCTACCTGGCAAGCGCGCGTTGGCGCTCGTCGTAGGTCTGACTGTCGCCACTGCTGGTGCGGCCGTCGGGCAGGACACGACCGAGACGGGCCGCGCGGCCATCGACACCACAGCACCGGCAGGTGGCGCCCTGGATACCGCGGGCGTGGACACCTCCGCGGCACGCGACACGACCGACACCTCCGGCGTCCAGAACCCTCCGGGCTACCGTGGCATGGAGCGGGACACCACCATCTTCCCGAACGAGGGCGGCCCGCCGGCCGACGCGGGGCGGGTCGAGGATCAGACGACCGGCACTCACGAGGACAGCGCCTGGCGCGACACCAGCGGCGCCGCACAGAATCCCGCCGGCTATCGCGGGATGGAACGGCCAGTCGGCGGGGACACCAGTGCAGCCGGTGCGACCGGCGACACCAGTGCTGCGGGCACGGCGGGTGACACCACCGGCGTCCAGAACCCTGCGGGCTACCGTGGCATGGAGCGGGACACCACCATCTTCCCGAACGAGGGCGGCCCGCCGGCCGACGCGGGGCGGGTCGAGGACCGGACGACCGGCACCTATGAGGACAGTGCCTGGCGCGACACCAGCGGCGCCGCACAGAATCCAGCCGGCTATCGTGGGATGGAGCGCCCGGCTGGCGCTGATACCAGCGCTATCGGCGCCACTGGAGAAGCGGGCGGCACGGCCGATACCAGTTCGACGAGGTTCGGCAGCGACACGACCCACACGGGGGACGCCGACCACAACCAGTGACCGGACGCACGCCCGAAGCGAGCGCAGCAGCAGGAGCGCGACAGAGGGGACCGTGTGCCGGTAGCACACGGT
>DATABZ010000182.1:0-20615 GCA_036259315.1 Gemmatimonadales bacterium
CGGAGCATCGGATCGGTGAAGCTCTCTCCCTTGATCTTCTTCTGGAGGAGGAGGATGCCGTACATGAGGCCCTCGGGCCGGGGTGGACACCCGGGGACGTAGACGTCCACCGGGATGATCGTGTCGATCCCCTGGACCATCGAGTAGTTGTCGAAGATCCCGCCGGTGGAGGCACAGGCCCCCATCGAGATGGACCACTTCGGCTGCGGCATCTGGTCCCAGATGCGCCGGATGACCGGGGCGAGCTTGAACGGGAGCCGTCCCGCGCAGATCAACACGTCCGCCTGCCGCGGCGAGAAGCTCTGCCGCTCCATCCCGAACCGGGCGATGTCGAACCGGCTCGCCGCGGTGGCCATGTACTCGATGGCGCAGCAGGCCGTGCCGAACGGCATGGGCCACAGGGAGTTGGCCCGGGCCCAGTTGGTGAGGAAGTCCAGCCGGGTGGTGACCCAGTTGGGCGAGACCGTCGAGATGGTCGTGGTCTCCTCCCCGCGATTCTGCACGGCGGGGTTGGTCAATCCCATTGCAGCGCTCCACGCTTCCAGATGTACACGTACCCCACCGCCAGGATGACGATGAAGACGAACATCTCGATGATGAGCAGGCCGGCGATGTCCCCCAGCTGGCGGAAGGCGACGGCCCAGGGAATCATGAACACGGTCTCGATGTCGAAGATGATGAAGAGCATCGCGACCAGATAGAACTTGACCGAGAACCGCTCGCGCGCGTCCCCCAGCACCGGCATCCCCGACTCGTACGGCGCGACCTTCACCGGGGTCCGGCGGTAGGTCGAGAAGATGTGCGAGACGGCCAGCATCATGATCGCGTTGGCGACCACGAACCCGACCAGCAGGAGGACCGGAAGATAGGGCTGAAGCATGTGCGTCCGGTTGAAGGTCTCGGCGACGTATCTCACGAAAAGTAAGGCCGTTAGGAGTCGGATTCAACCGTCGGTACACGGCACCGGCGGGGCTGCCGGGCCGCCCGGACGGCGCCTATATTGCCGCCTCCCGGACCGACCGTCCCGCCGTCAGCGCAGCCCCCGTTCGCGGAGTCTCCGTGTCCATAAAGTCCGATCGCTGGATCCGCCGCATGGCGCAGGAACATGGCATGATCGAGCCCTTCACCGAGCGCCAGGTGCGGCAGACCGACGCCCAGGGCCGCCGGGTGATCTCCTACGGGGTCTCCAGCTACGGCTACGACATGCGGGTGGCCCCGGAGTTCAAGATCTTCACCAACGTGCTCAGCGCGGTGGTGGATCCCAAGGAATTCGACGCCCGGAGCTTCGTGGAGTTCGAGGGGAAGGTCTGCATCGTCCCGCCCAACAGCTTCGCCCTGGCCCGCTCGGTGGAGTATTTCCGAATCCCCCGCAACGTGCTGACGATCTGCGTGGGGAAGAGCACCTACGCCCGCTGCGGCATCATCACCAACGTCACGCCCTTCGAGCCCGAGTGGGAGGGACACGTCACGCTGGAGATCAGCAACACCACGCCTCTGCCCGCCAAGGTGTACGCGGACGAAGGGATCTGTCAGGTGCTGTTCTTCGAGGCTGATGATGACGACGTGTGCGAGGTCAGCTACGCGGACAAGGCGGGCAAGTACCAGGGACAGCGTGGGGTGACGTTGCCGCGGCTCTAGGCCTTGTGTTGGTGTTCCGGGCGTGGGCGGAGCGGAGTGGAGGCTCCGCCCTCACCGGCTCTTCGGAAACAAAGACTAGTCCTCCAAGGGTGCGCGGGCCCAGTCCCAGCCCTCCAGACCCTTGGCGCCGACCGCGCGGGCCACGATGGTGGCCTCCTGCGGGACTCCCGTGAGCTTGGCCGCGGTTCCACGCACTACCCGCATGCCGGTCAGATTTCCCTCCTCGTCCTCCCAGCCGATGCGATAGCCGGTGACGCCGCGCTCCACCGCTGGGCTCCACCGTACCTCCACCGATCCGTCCGCCCCCCGCGTCGCGGTCAGCCCCGTGAGACGGCTCGGGCTCGAGGCCATGAGCATCGCGGAGGCGAGCGTGGTCCGGGCCACCTCCGCCACCAGCCGGTGATTCACCGTCTCCAGCACGTCGTGGGGCTGGTGGTAGTGGGGATTGCCGAGCACCGGATAGGAGCCGATGCCCGACACCACGTCCCCGAAGCCATCCACCAGCGAATGGGCGTCGGTGAACTTGTAGTAGTGCGCGTCGTACGTGATCAGGTCGCTGAAGAGGAACGCCGCCGCGTGCTGCAGGTCCCGTAGCCCGGTGTTGGCGTAGCGCACGGTGTTGTCCAGCCGATCATTGTTGGTCCAGCCCAGCATGTCGTTGTTGAGCGCACCCACGATGCGGTCGCCGGCCTCGGTGGCGCGCCGCACGAACTCCCGGCTGCCCCGGAGCCCGGACTCCTCGGCGGTGAACCAGACGAACTTGATCGTCGCGGCCTGCGGGCGTCGGGCCAGCACCCGGGCCACTTCCAGGAGCGCGGTGGTTCCGGAGGTGTTGTCGTCGGCCCCAGGCCCCTCCTTCACCGAATCGAAATGGCTGCCGACCACGTACTGCACCTCCGGATCGGTCGTGCCGCGGAGTGTCGCTACCACGTTGGCGGAGCGGACCCCGGGAGCCGGCTCGAACCACTGGAGCTCGGGCTCGTAGCCGAACGAGCGCAGCGTCGCGTCCAGGTACTCGACCGCCAGCCCGTTGCCCGGCTGGGTCGCGTGCTTCGAGCCGAAGGTGAAGAGCGTACGGGCGTAGTCGTAGATCCTGGCCGACGACACCTCGGCCACCCGCGGCCGCACCTGCGCCGCGACCGGGGCGAACATCGCCGTGCCCCGCTGGCGCAGGTCCCGCTCCGCGCGCGCCATGTCGCGTACTCTGCCCAGGACCTCACTGGCGGTCACCGTTCGGCGGAGGTCGGTGACGTAGAGCCCGCGCTCGGGCGAGACGGTGTCGCCGTCCCGCTCGCTCACGATCGCGATCACCTCGCCGTCGGGCCGCGGGACCCACTCGTACTCGGGGGCGATGGTGCGCACGGTGTTGTTATGGAAGAGGCGGGTCCTCGCGCCGGAGGCAGCGTCGTAGAGATAGCTGCGCCGGTGCCGGCCCTCGCCCATCACCGCGAGGACTCGACCGCGGCTCACGAACTGCGGGTAGATGTCGTGCTGGATCTCGTGGGTGAGTCGGCGAGGCTCGCCCCCGTCGGCTCCGACCACGTAGAGCTCCCAGTCCTCGCGCGGCATCGTCTGATAGACGAGGCGCGAGCCGTCCGGAGCGAGCGCGGGCGCGGCGAGCGGCCGAAGCGAGCGGACCAGCACCCTCGGCTCCGCGCCGATACGGCCGTGCAGCAGCATCCACTGGCTGCCCTCCTGCTGCACGAACGCGAGCGTGCTCCCGTCCGCGCTCACGACCGGGGAGGTTCCGCGGTGCACCGTGGTCGTCCCATCCGGCGCCCGGATGGCAATGCTCGCATCCGCGGTGGCGAACACCAGCCGCCCCCCGGCGGCGCGGACAGGCAGCGAGGCCAGCCGCCCGCCCCCGGCAATCGGCCGCGGGGCCCCCGAGTCGATGGCGTGGAGCTCCGCCGCCTGAGAGGACGGATCGGCGGTAGCGACGAGGTACGGGGGTCCGGTCGCTCCCGGATAGACCAGCGCGAGGCCCACGAGCCCGGGGATGTCCACGGTGCGCTCGCCGGCACCGCGCAGGGAGCGGAACACGACCGCCGGCCGCTGCGTGCTGAGATAGGCGACCTCGGACCCGTCGGGGGCGAAGATCGCGGCGTAGCCCGGAAGCGTGTCGGGACGAACCGTCGCCTGGTTCGGGTTCACGAGCACGGAACGCCGGGCGCTGTCTCCGCCGATCTCGTAGGCGAGCAGGGCACCGTCGGGACTCCACCGGGGGTCCGAGGCGTCCGGCGCGAGCTCCCGGGTGCGGTAGAGCTCACCGGTGAGGAGCGCGATCGGCGCGAGCAGGGTGTCGCGAGACGGGCCGGTCAGCAGTCGCTCGAGCCGCTGCAGCGCCTCGGGGTAGCGCCCTCCCTCCCAGGCGTATGCCGCGCTGTCGAACGCGAGGCGCGCGGGCGTCTGCGCCGCCAGGGACGCAGGCGCGACGATCAGCATGGCGAGCGACAGCCGAACCGTAACCTTCACCGTATCTCCTCTCTCGAGAGGGCGGAAATATAGTCCCCGTCACCCTGCCGCTCACCCGGGCCTGCGGCTAGACTGCAGCCGGCCCGGCCTGTCCCACTCCCTCATCGGAACCACCATGCGGCTCTGCCCAGGACTGCTGCTCCTCCTCCTTTCCCCGACACTCGGCACCCCGGCACTCGGCGCCCAACAGTCGGCGACCACGGGGGCACCGGACACCTCCGCGTTTCGCCGGCTGGAGCTGCCCGCCGCCAATGCCATGCGGAGCGCGAGCGGCGCCCCCGGCCCCGCCTACTGGCAGCAGCGGGTGGATTACGTGATCCGCGCGACACTGGACACGGCCGGCCGATCGCTTCGCGGGGAAGAGCGGATCACCTACACCAACAACTCGCCGGACACGCTCCGCTACCTCTGGCTCCAGCTGGACCAGAACGCGTTCAACAGCCGGAGCCGGGGAGCCAGAATTTTCGAGCCGCGGAGCCGATTCGGCACCGGCGGCGCCGAAGGCGGCGTTCGGATCCTCAAGGTCGCCGAGCCGGGCGCCTCGGCGGCGCGGAGCCGGCCGGCGCGAGCCGCCGCCCCCCTGCCCTACGTGGTCAACGGCACGATGATGAAGGTGGACCTCGCCCGCCCGCTCCCGCCGAAGGCGAAACAGGTTCTGGAGATCGCCTGGTCCTTCCCGTTCGGTCCCAACCGGAACCGGATGGGGATCGAGGAGATCGACGGCGGGATCACCTATGAAGTGGCGCAGTGGTATCCCCGGCTCGCGGTGTACGACGACATCCGGGGTTGGAACACCGAGCAGTACTACGGGCAGGGCGAGTTCTACCTGGAGTACGGCAGCTTCGACGTGAGCCTCACGGTGCCGGTCGACATGATCGTGGCGGCGACCGGCGTGCTGCGGAATCCCGACGAGGTGCTGACCCGGACTCAGCGCACCAGGCTGACACGGGCCCGGAACAGTGCGAGCACGGTCGTGATCCGCGGGCCCGACGAGGTGGGCGATCCCTCCTCCCGGCCGGCCACGCCGAATCCCGCGCTCACCTGGCGCTTCACCGCCGACAGCGTGCGCGACTTTGCGTGGGCCGCCTCCCGGACCTTCGTCTGGGACGCGGTGGGCGTGAACGGCGGCCGCACGCTGGCGATGAGCTACTATCCGCCGTCCACGGAGCCGCTCTGGAAGGAGGCGACGCAGTACGCCAAGTTCGCAATCGAGGGCTACTCCGCCCAGTGGGCGCCCTACCCCTATCCGACGGCCAGCAACGTGCGGGGGATCGAGGGCGGGATGGAGTACCCGATGATCGTGTTCTGCAACCGCCCGACACCGGAGACCCTCTACAGCGTCACCGACCACGAGTTCGGCCACACCTGGTTTCCGATGGTGGTGGGCTCGAACGAGCGGCGCTATGCCTGGATGGACGAGGGGATCAACGAGTTCATCAACTACTACAACTGGGTGAAGCGATTCGGGCTCCCGCCCGAGCACCGGGGGAGCATCCCGGCCTACCTGGAGATGGCGACGTCCGGCCGCGAGCGCCCGGTGATGACCTTCGCGGACCAGATCCCGCAGGGACTGGTGGGCCCTACCGCCTACGACAAGCCCGCGCTCGCCCTCCGGCTCCTCCGGGAGGTCGTGGTCGGTCCCGAGCGGTTCGATCCCGCGTTCAAGGAGTATTTCCGACGCTGGGCCTACAAGCACCCGGCACCCGCGGACTTCTTCCGCACCATCGAGGACGGCGTGGGCGAGGACCTGAGCTGGTTCTGGCGCGGCTGGTTCTTCACCACGGCCCAGCTCGACCAGGCGGTGGACTCGGTTGCGCTGGCCGACTCGGCGGGCGTCGAGTCGAGGATCTATCTGCGCAACGCCGGCGGGATCCCGATGCCGGTGGAGCTGGAGCTGCTGATGGACGACGGGTCAACCCAGCGGCTCTCGCTGCCCGTGGAGATCTGGTTCGGGGGCGCCACCTACACGGCCATCGTGCCGGGACCGAAGAAGGTGAAATCGGTGATCCTGGATCCGGAGGCGAGGTATCCCGACATCGGCCGGGACAACAACCGCTGGCCTGCCGGGGTCATTCGGTCCGAGACGCTGAACGACTCACCGCGATCTGCCACAGGCCGGTGAGCATGTCGCTGGCGTAGAGGAATCCGTTCGCCAGCATGACGCTCCAGGTGTAGGTGTTGCCCGTCCCGCCCGGCCGAACCTGGTCCAGCAGGCGGCCGGACAGGTCGCCGCTCAGGTCGCCGGAGACGTCGAGGGCGATCACGCCGCCGTTGTAGTACGCGGCGTAGAGGATCTGCGCGGCCTCGTCCATCCAGAAGTTGTGCGCGCCCGCGCCCTCCAGGCGGAAGGAAGCCACCTCGCGGGGATGCTCCAGGTCGGACAGGTCGACCACGTGGATGTCTCCGCTGGCCTGGCCCCCGACCTGGCCCGGTCCTTCCTGCCCGATGAAGAGGTACCGCGCCTCCCCGGTGGCCGGATTGTGGAACCACCAGCCGTTGTGCACCGACGGGGAGCCGACGCCGTTGTCGCTGGTTACCAGCCGGCTCACCTCGACCGGTGACTCGGGGGAGCCGCCCCTCCGCCCGTTGCCGACGTCGTAGATGATCACGCCCGCGTCCCACGCGAACACGAAGGCCAAGCCGTCACGGACGTACGTGTCGTGGATGCCGTACGTCGGCGGGACGGGAACGGTGGCCGCCGGCGTGATCGAGCCGGGCTCGGTGACGTCGTAGATCTCGAGCGCCGGCTCCGGTGGGTTCTTCGCGGTGAAGGCGTACCGCCGTCCGTCGATCTCGCCGAAGGTCGCCGTGTGCAGTCCGTTGGGCACGTGCACGCTGTCCAGCAGGGCCGGTGAGACGGGGTCGTCCAGGCCATAGAGGTACAGGCCCTCGTGCAGCCCCCGCTCCGTGCTGAGCATCAGCACCGTGCCGTCCGAGCTCACCTCGACGTCGCTCACCGTCGCCACGTCCTCCAGCACGATCGAGTCCACCAGGCTAGGTGCGCCCGAGCCGTCCAGCGCCCAGACTTTGAGCGCGTTGCCGGGGCTGCCGTCCCGGAAGAACCCGCCCCAGGTGCCGCTGTACGCGTAGCTCCCGTGGACCCAGAGGTCGGAGGTGAATCGCTCCGGGACGTTGTTGCCGCCGCCTACGGCGGTCAGGGTCAACCCTCCGCTCGGCGGAGGCGGCTCGGGGGGCTCGGGCGGGGGCTCCGTCGGTCCGGGTGGGTCGGTGGGATCGGGCTCGGTCCCGAGGTCCCCATCGTCGTCCCCGCACGCCGCCAGTGCCATCAGGGCCACCGCGGCCGTGCACCACGTGCTGCGCATCCACGTCGTCCGGCGCATGCTCATCATCCCTTCAATGCGGGTGCGGCAGTTCGCCCTCACGGGCGGCGCCGTAGCGTCCCATGCGGTGGGGGCCGCCGCCCAGGTTCAGGCGGACGCCCAGTGTCCAGCTCCAGAAGTGATCCCTGCCGTACACCTGCCGCACGTCGAACAGCCCACCGCCGACCTCGACGGGCCGCCCGTAGGAGACCTCGACCAACGGCGCCACTGTGAAACCGTCGCCCTGGAGCAGCGTCGCGGCGTACCCCGCCGTGTGGATGGTCCATCGGGTGATGCCGAGGACCGAGTTGTCCAGGTGTGGCCTGAGCGTCCGGAAACGGGAGATCCGCTCCTCCTCCGGCCGCTCGGTCCGCTCGAATCGATAGTGGAGACGGTGACGGCCCGTAGTCCATGCACCTTCGGCCAGCAATGTGGAGAAGACGAAGAAGCCTTCGGCCTCGGAGGTTCGCGCCCATTCGACCAGGCCGTAGGTGGGGCGCCCCCCGACGGGGCCAGCCCAGCGAGCCGAGAGACTCCACTTGGACTGGTCGGGGCCGGTGCCCCCGCGGTGGTCCGGGGACTGGACCTGCGCGTGCGATCCCTGCAGCTCGACCCCGGCGGTCGGCCGCCCAGTGAGTCGCGCGCTCCAGGAATCGCCGAATCGACCTCCGATGCGCGGCCACTGCCCCGGCCGCTCCGGCTCGTCGCCGTTGAAGAGGCCGAGCTCCACCGTGAACACGCCGCGCCGCACCGCCGCGACCGCCAGTGCGCGCTCGAGCACCTGCGCGAGGTGGTGGTTCACCGGGTAGCGCAGCACCGGGCGGCTCATGGGATCATCGGTGCCGAAGGGGGCGAATCCCTTGCCGACGGTGAAGGAAACGTTCGTGGGCCCGTCGGTTCGGCCCAACACGTCGTCGGCGGTCAGGAGCAGCTCGTGGACGTACGTGTGCGGGTGCCGCCGGTCCACGAAGCCCTCGCCCCAGGCGCCCGGTGTGAGCTCCCCCTCGCCCATGGTGGCCCCCTCGAAATCCAGCGTGGCGAGCAGGCTCAGGCGGGCGGGGCCGATGGCGCGGAGCATGAGGGCGGGCTGCACCAGCCGCAGCTCGGTGAGGTCGCCGCGGCCGGGCACCGGGTCGACCCGGGTCAGCGCGGCCACGGCGTGTCCGGCGAGACGAATGCCTTGCGGCTCCTGCCCTGCGAGGGGTGTCCCCGCCGCTGCGAGCGTGAGCCCCAGCGCGGAGAGCGTCTGGCGGGTCAGTCCGATCCGGCCACCGCGGCGCGCCCGGCCGTGAGGCTGGCGCGGAGGAAGTCGCGGTTCATCCGGGTGATGGTGTCGATGCTGATCTCCTTCGGGCACGCCTCCTGGCATTCGCCGTAGAGGGTGCAGGACCCGAAACCCTCCAGGTCCATCTGCCGCACCATCCGGGCGACGCGGTCGTAGCGCTCCGGCTGCCCCTGCGGCAGCAGGCCGAGGTGGGTGACCTTCGCAGCGGTGAACAGCGAAGCGGACCCGTTGGGACATGCCGCCACGCACGCTCCGCAGGCGATGCACTGCGCCGCGTCCATCGCGGTGTCCACGTCGCGCTTCGGGATCAGGATGCTGTTGGCGTCCTGCGCGCTGCCCGTGGGCGCCGTGATGTATCCGCCCGCGGCGATGATCCGGTCGAGCGCGCCCCGATCCACGACCAGGTCCTTGACCACCGGGAACGCGCGGGCGCGCCACGGCTCGACCCGGATCTCGTCGCCGTCGCGGAAGCTCCGCATGTGGAGCTGGCAGGTGGCCGTGCCGCGGCTGGGCCCATGCGCCACGCCGTTGATCATCAGGCTGCAGGAGCCGCAGATCCCCTCGCGGCAGTCGTGGTCGAAGGCGATGGGCACCTCCCCCTGCTCCATCAGCCGCTCGTTCAGCACGTCGAGCATCTCGAGGAACGACATGTCCGGGCTGATGTCGCGCGCTTCGTAGCGGACCATGGCGCCGGCCAGGCCGGGCGAGGCCTGCCGCCAGATATGGAGGATCAGGTTCACTTGTAGCTCCGCTGCGCCAGATGCACGTATTCGAACTGGAGCGGCTCGCGGTGCAGGCGAGGCTCGGCGTCCCCTCCGGCGTACTCCCAGGCCGCCACGTAGGCGAAGCGCTCGTCGTCCCGGAGCGCTTCGCCCTCCTCGGTCTGGTACTCCTCCCGGAAGTGCCCGCCGCAGGATTCCTCCCGGTGCAGCGCGTCCAGGCACATGAGCTCCGCCAGCTCCAGGAAATCCGCCACCCGGCCGGCCCGCTCCAGCGCCTGGTTGAGCTCCGTGTCGCTGCCGGGGACGTTGACGTTGCGCCAGAACTCCTCGCGCAACCCGGGAATCCGGGCCAGCGCCTCGCGCAGGCCCGCCGCGTTCCGGGCCATGCCACACTTGTCCCACATGAGCTTCCCGAGCTCCCGGTGGAAGGAATCCACCGTCCGCTTGCCCTTGATGTCGAGCAGCCGCCGGGTCAGCACCGTGGTCTCCTCCTGTACCAGCCGGCATTCGGGATGCGACGCGTCGATCTTCTCCAGCTTCGCCGTGGCGAGGTAGTCGCCGATCGTGCTCGGCAGGATGAAGTAGCCGTCCGCCAGCCCCTGCATGAGCGCGCTCGCGCCCAGGCGGTTGGCCCCGTGGTCGGAGAAGTTCGCCTCACCGATGACGTGGAGGCCGGGGATCGTGCTCATCAGGTTGTAGTCCACCCAGAGCCCGCCCATGGTGTAGTGCACGGCCGGGTAGATCCGCATCGGCACCCGGTACGGGTCCTCGTCCGTGATCCGCTCGTACATCTGGAACAGGTTGCCGTATCGCTCGCGAATCGCGTCGGCTCCGAGCCGCTCGATGGCGTTCGCGAAGTCGAGGTAGACGCCGAGCCCGCCGGGTCCCACGCCGCGCCCCTCGTCGCAGACGGTCTTCGCGGCGCGCGAGGCGATGTCGCGGGGCGCGAGATTCCCGAAGCTCGGGTAGCGCCGCTCGAGGTAGTAGTCGCGCTCGGATTCCGGGATCTGGTCCGGGGGGCGCGTGTCCCCCGCCCTGAGCGGCACCCACACCCGGCCGTCGTTCCGGAGCGACTCGCTCATCAGGGTGAGCTTCGACTGGTACTCGCCGCTCTGCGGAATGCAGGTGGGGTGAATCTGCGTGTAGCAGGGATTCCCGAAGTACGCGCCGCGCTTGTGGGCCCGCCAGATGGCGGTGACGTTGGAGCCCTTGGCGTTGGTGGAGAGATAGAACACGTTGCCGTAGCCGCCGGTCCCGAGCACCACGGCGTCCCCCACGTGGGTCTCGATCCGGCCGGTCACCATGTCCCGCACCACGATCCCGCGGGCCCGCCCGTCCACCACCACCAGGTCGAGCATCTCGGTCCGGGGGAACATCTTGACTCCGCCTCGCGCGACCTCCTTCTCGAGCTGCTGGTACGCGCCCAGGAGGAGCTGCTGTCCGGTCTGGCCGCGGGCGTAGAACGTCCGGGACACCTGCGCGCCACCGAAGGAGCGATTCGCCAGGAGACCGCCGTACTCGCGGGCGAAGGGGACGCCCTGCGCCACGCACTGGTCGATGATGTTCACGCTGATCTGCGCGAGGCGGTAGACGTTCGCCTCGCGCGCGCGGAAGTCTCCGCCCTTCACGGTGTCGTAGAACAGGCGGAAGACGCTGTCGCCGTCGTTGCGGTAGTTCTTGGCCGCGTTGATGCCGCCCTGCGCGGCGATGCTGTGGGCGCGGCGGGGCGAGTCCTGGAAGCAGAAGCACTTCACCTGGTACCCCAGCTCGCTCAGCGTGGCGGCGGCGGACGCGCCCGCGAGGCCGCTCCCCACGACCAACACGGTGTACTTCCGCTTGTTCGCGGGGTTCACCAGCTTCATCTCGAAGCGGTGCCTGTCCCACTTGTCCTGAATCGGTCCGGAGGGGATCCGGCTGTTCAGCGCCATGCGCAGGTCTCCCTCATGCGGCGCCCCGGATCGTCCCGAGGAAGCCCGCGACGACGATCGCGGTGAACCCCAGCCACACGAACAGCGCCAGCGCCAGTGCCAGCCGGCGTCGCAGCGGCTGCGGCGCAGGTTGGCTCAGGCCGAGGCTCCGCCCGCTGCTCCAGACGCCGTGGTAGAGGTGCAGACCGACCAGCACCATCGCGAGGAGGTAGACCGCCGCCACCAGCGGGTTGCGGAACCCGGTGGTGACGTTGTGGTGCGGATCGAGCTCGACGAAGTCGGGGTGGGCCGTGCCGGTGGTGAAGTGCAGGATGTGATAGACCAGGAACACGAGGATGAGCGCGCCACCCCAGCGGATGGTACGCGAGGCGAAGGTGGAGACCTGGGGCTCGCGACCCTGGGCGTAGGGGCTCGGGCGCGCGGCGCGGCTCCTCAGCGCGAGCTGCACGGCGGCCACGATGTGGAGGACGGCGGCCACCAGCAGCACGAGGCGCGCGCCCCAGAGCGCGGCGCCGCTGGCGTGCAGCAGGGCCGCGTACCGGTTGATGCGCTCCGGGCCGTCGAACACCAGCAGGTTGGCGAGCACGTGGGTGATCAGGTACGCGACCAGGATAAGCCCGGTCACCGCCATCACCGCCTTCTTGCCGACGGAGGATTGCCAGAACAGCCGCAGCCGGTTCATCCCGAGCTCCCTTTACCCGTCCACCAACGCCTGCATCGCGCGCACCGCCTCCGCGGACTTGTGCAGGTCCGCCCGCTCCCGCTCGGTGAGCGTCACGTCGACGATCTTCTCCAGTCCACCGCGGCCGAGGAGACAAGGCACGCCGCAGAACACGTCGCGGAGTCCGAACTCCCCCTGCAGCCAGGCGGAGCACGGGAGAAGCCGCTTCCGATCGAGGGCCATGGCCTCCACCATCTGGACCGCGGCTGCGCTCGGCGCGTAATACGCCGAGCCCGTCTTGAGGAAGCCGACGATCTCCGCGCCCCCGTTCCTGGTGCGCTCGACGATCGCGTCGAGCTTGCCCTGGTCGAGCAGCTGGCCCACCGGGATTCCGGATACGGTGGTGTAGCTCACCAGCGGCACCATGGTGTCCCCGTGCCCGCCGAGCACCATCGCCTGTATGTCGTCCACCGAGACCTGCATCGCCTCGGCGAGGAACATCCGGTACCGGGCGGTGTCCAGTACGCCGGCCATGCCGATGATGCGCTCACGAGGGAACCGGGTCGCCTTCATCGCGACGTAGCACATGACGTCGAGCGGGTTGGAGACGACCACGACGATGGACCGCGGCGCCACCCGGCCGATCTGCTCGCTCACGCCGCGCACGATGCCCGCGTTCGTCTTCACCAGGTCGTCCCGGCTCATCCCGGGCTTGCGGGCGATTCCCGCGGTGACCACGAAGACCTCCGCACCCGCGGCCTCCTCGTAGCCGTTGCTGCCGATCACCCGCGTATCGAAGCCCTCGATCGGCCCCGACTGCCACTGGTCGAGCGCCTTGCCCTGGGGCACCCCCTCCACGACGTCGATCATCACGACGGTGCGGGCCAGGTTCTTTTCGGCCAGCCGCTGGGCGGCCGTAGCCCCCACGTTGCCGGCGCCGACCACCGCGACCTTCTCGAGCATGAGCGTCCCGCGCTGAGGATTCGACTGTGAGGCAAGACCCTGTAAGCCGCCGAAAAGTAGCGGCTTACAGGCGGTCGGCAAAGCCGGCCGATCGGGTCTGCCGGACCGCCTCGTAGAGCACGATGCCGACCGCCGTCGCGAGGTTCAGGCTGCGCACCGGGCCCGACATTGGGATGGTGAAGCAGCGGTCCGGGTGCTTCTCCAGGATCCGTGCGGGCATGCCGTCGGTCTCGCTGCCGAACACCAGGCAGGTGTTCGCCCGGTACGGTGCGGTCCAGAAGCTCCGCTCCGCCTTGGCGGAGAAATAGAGACACCGGTTCCGGTCCATCGCGTCACGGAAGGCGAACCAGTCCGGGTGCCGCCAGAGGTCCACCTGATCCCAGTAATCCAGGCCGGCGCGGCGCAGGTCGGTGTCGTCCAGGGTGAAGCCCAGCGGCTCGATGAGATGCAGCGGAACGTCGGTGGCGGCGCAGAGCCGGGCGATGTTCCCGGTATTGGGTGGGATCCTGGGGTTGATGAGCGCAACCTGGAGCGCCATCAGCCGCCGCGGGTGTGCATCTCGCGTCGCGGATCGGCGCGCAGGCTCTCGATGCGGTGCAGCACCCCGCGATCGCTCAGGCCCGCCCGGAGCTCGGCGCCGCGGGCGGTCCGGCCCTCCCACGTCTCGGCGATGCGCGCGGCGATCGTCGCGTCGTCCGCGCCGCCGCGCAGCAGCTCGCGCAGGTCCAAACCTTCCTCGCCGTAGAGGCAGAGCAGGAACGTGCCGTCCGCGGTGAGGCGGCCGCGGTCGCAGGTACGGCAGAAAGGCGCCGTGGTGGAGGCGACGACGCCGAACACGGTGCCGTCGCGGAGGGCGAACCGCTCGGCCGGAGCCCAGGCGCTCTCGCGCAGCGGCTCGACCGGACCGTAGCGCCGCGCCACCAGGTCGAGCAGCTCCCGCTGCGAGACCACCTGATCCATCGACCATCCCGTCGCGCCGCCCACGTCCATGTACTCGATGAATCTCGGCTCCGCCCCGCGCGCACGCGCGAACTCGAGGATCTCCAGCACCTCGTCCTCGTTGTAGCCGCGAATCACCACGGTATTCAGCTTGATCCGGGCGAAACCGGCGTCGAGCGCGGCGTCGATGCCGCCGAGGACATCGGCGTGGCGGCCGCTGCGGGCGAACTCCCGCATGCGGTCGGGGCGGAGCGTATCGAGGCTGACCGTCACCCGGCGGAGGCCGGCGGCGCGCAGGGCCACTGCCTCGCGGGCCAGCAGGACGCCGTTGGTGGTGAGCGCGAGGTCGTCGATCGAATCGCGCCGTGCCAGCAGCGACACGAGCGTGGCGAGATCGTGCCGGAGGAGCGGCTCGCCGCCCGTGAGGCGCACCTTGGTGACACCCAGCCCGGCGAAGATGCCGGCCAGGCGATCGATCTCCTCGAACGTCAGGATGGACGAGCGCGGGAGCCACACGTACTCCGCCTCCGGCATGCAGTACCGGCAGCGGAGATTGCACCGGTCCGTGACCGAGACCCGGAGATTGCGGAGCGGACGGCCGAATCGGTCGGCAGGTGCGCCGGCGCGCGGAACAGTGCTCACGCGGACGGTCCTGAGCCGGGATCGCCGGCGAAGACTCCGCCCGCCCCCACCCACTCGACGTCGCCGTCCGCGTAGAACTCCTTCTTCCAGATGGGCACCCGCCGCTTGACCTCCTCGATGACGTGGCGGCAGGCGGCGAAGGCCTCCTCGCGGTGCGCGGCGGCCGCGGCGATCGCGACCGCGGGCTCGCCGATCTCCAGCGGGCCGGTGCGGTGCTCCAGCGCGATGCGGACCGGCCACCGGGCCTCCGTCTCCAGCACGATCCGGGCGCACTCCTCCTCCGCCATGGGGCCATAGGCCGAATACTCCAGGCGGGTGACCTTGCGGCCGCCGTGATGATCGCGGACCAATCCGAGAAACGAGGTCACGGCGCCGCGTTCCGCTGACTCCACGCGCCTCACCAGCGCGGCGAGATCGAGCGGTGTGCTCGTGAGGAAGGTCATCGCGTCAACCGCCGGCCAGAGGCGGCAGGACGGCGACCTCGTCGCCTTCGGCGAGCCGGGTGTCGAGCGCGGCGTGCGCGAGGTTCACCGCGCAGAGCGGCCTGGGCGGGATCTGCTCGCCGCCGGGAAGCGAGCGCACATGCGCCAGCGCGTCCGCGACCGTGGCCAGCGCCGGCAGGGCGACCCGGAGGCTCTCCAGCCCCAGGCGCTCGGCGTAGCTGGCGAAGAGAAGCACGCGCACGTTGACGATCTGTGTCGCAGGGGACGGCATGACTGGAAGCTATCCGCAGTCGGGGCATCACGGAACGGCATCCGACACGAAGAAAGGGCCGCCCGGGAGGTCGTCCCGGTGCGGCCCTGCACCTCTCGTGGTCCGGCCGTGCTACATGCCCTGCACCGGCTCGCCGGCGGGCTCACCTTCGTCCGCAACCAGCGCCCGTAACTCCTTGCTGGGTTTGAAGACCGGAACGGGACGCGCGGCGACTTCGACCGGATCGCCGGTGCGCGGGTTGCGGGCCATGCGGGTCTTGCGCCGGCGGATCTTGAAGGTTCCGAAGCCCCGCACCTCGATGTTGTGCTGCTGCCGCAACGCCTCCTTCACGGCCTCGAGAAAGGCGTCCACCACCCGCGCGCAGTCCTTTTTCGAGATCATGGGCCCGGCGGTCCGGGCGATCGAGGCGGTTACCTGTTCTACGAGATCGGCCTTGGTCATGCGTCCCCCAGACGGGTTACAGAGGGCGTGGCTCGGGAGGGATCCTGGCCGATAGTACGAGCTTAAGTGTTGTCTGTCAAGGGCTTGGCTTCGAGGGCCGCCGCGGGAGCGAGGCGAGAAACTCCTCGAAGTGGGGGAATGCGTCGTGGGGACCGGGCGCGGCTTCCGGATGATACTGGACCGCGAACAGCGGGAACTCCCTGTGGCGAACGCCCTCGATCGTGCCGTCGTTGAGGTTCAGGTGAGTCACCTCGAGCCCGGTGGCGCCCGGGACACCGTCGGCATCGCCAACCACCGCGAAGCCATGGTTTTGCGTCGTGATGAGCACCTGGCCCGTGCGGAGATCGCGAACCGGGTGGTTGCCGCCGCGATGCCCGTACGGGAGCTTCGCCGTCTCTCCCCCGAACGCGAGCCCGATGAGCTGATGCCCCAGGCAGATACCGAAGGTGGGGAGCCCAGACCCGGCCAGCTCGCGGATGTTGGAGAGGGCGTAGCGCACTGCGGCCGGGTCGCCCGGACCGTTGGAGAGGAACAGGCCATCGGGCTCCAGCTCGCGGACCTCCTCGGCGCTCGTGGCCGCGGGCACGATGGTGACGCGGCAGCCCGCCTGGACCAGCATCCGCACGATGTTGCGCTTCATCCCGTAGTCGTAGGCGACGACATGCGGGCCTTGTCCTTCCGCCTTCCGCTCGTGCACGGTGGCGCGTGAGGCGAGATCCAGCCCGGTCATCGAAGGCGACGCGAGCAGGCGGGCGCTGAGCTCCCGGCTGGGCTCGCGTCCTTCGGCGACGACGCCGCGCATCGCGCCGCGCTCGCGCAGGTGCCGGGTGAGACGCCGAGTGTCCACTCCCTCGATGACCGGGACGCCCGAGGTCGCGAGCCAATCGCCGAGGCTGAGCGTCGCACGCCAGTTGGAGGGCTGCCTCGACAGCTCGCGCACCACCACCCCGCTCACCTGCGGGCGCTCGGACTCCATGTCCTCCTGGTTGATGCCGTAGTTGCCGATCATCGGCGCGGTCATCACCACGATCTGACCGAGGTAGCTCGGATCGGTGAAGGTCTCCTGGTAACCCGTGATGTTGGTGGTGAACACCACTTCACCGAAGGCGGGATCGATCGGGCGGGCGGTGGTGCCGGCGAACCAGGCACCGTCCTCGAGCAGAACGAAGGCGGGGCGATCGGTCATCCGGTCGCCCCGCGGGTAACGCTCGTCACTCGGCCTGCGGCTGGGGAGTGGGCGCACCGGCCTTTGGTGCAGCGCCGGCGTTCGGTGCAGTCCCCGTGGCCGGAGCGGGGCCGGTGCCCGGCGCCGCTCCGGTGCCCGGCGCCGCGCCCGCGCCGGTATCCGGAGTGCCGCCGAGCGGGAGAGGCGCGCTCGGAGCCGCCGCGTCCGGCGTTGCGGCGCGGAGGCGCTCCTGGAGCTCGGTCGATCCCCCACCCCTGGGCACCAGCGAAAGCAGGAGCGAGAGCGCCAGGAAGATCGCGCCGCACCACCAGGTCGCCTTGGTGAGAATGGTGACCGCCTGCCGGCCACCGAGCACCGTGTCGGTGGTGGCACCGCCGAGCGAGGCGAGTCCCCCGCCCTGGCCGGCCTGGAGCAGGACCACGACGGAGAGGAGCAGGGCGTCGAGGATGAGGAGCGTGAGCAAGAACGCGAACATGTGGTCTCCTGGGCAGCCGGGAAGTCTAGCGGCGCGAGCAGGTTGGGTCAATCGGATGCGCGCCACTTCCCTCCGACGAAGGTCCCGGCGATCGCCTCGTTCCCCGCCCCGAAGACGAGCGCCTCCAGGAGACCTTCGGCGGGCTCACCCGCCAGCGGCACCGCATCGAGGCGCACCGCGGCGAAGTCGGCCCATTCGCCCGGCGCGATGCGGCCTCCCCCGATGCCGAGGGCGGCCGCACCGCCGCTCGTCCCGGCCCCGAGAAGGCAGCCGGCGACCCCGCCTCGGGCGTCCGCCAGCGCGCCCCTGCGCTCGGCACGCAGCCGCTGCCCGTACTCCAGCCAGCGCATCTCCTCGATGGCGGAGATCCTGGTGTTCGAGTCCGTTCCCAGCGCGAGCCGGTTGCCGGCGGCGTGCGGCGCGGACAGGTCCGGGATGCCGTCGCCGAGGTTCGCCTCGGTGAGCGGACAGACGCACACCCGCCCCCCGCGCTCGAGGAACGCCGTCATGTCGGCGGCCGCCGTGTGAGTGCAGTGCACGGCGGTCACTCCGTCCGTCGTCTCCAGCTCCTCGCAGAGCACCCGCATGGGCGTCCGCCCGTACGCCGCCACGGCTTCCTCGATCTCCCGCCGCTGTTCCTCCACGTGAATGTGGAAGGGAAGTCGCCGGCGCACCGCCTCGGCGTGCAGCGCCTTGATCTCCGCGAGGCCGGTGGCGCGCACGCTGTGCGCGACCACGCCGAGGGACTGGGTGCGTGGGTCCAGCCGTCGGGCGAGGCGATCCCACTGTCGCCAGTACTCCGCGAGGTCAGGGGTGGCGAAGCGCTGCTGTTGCGGCTCCAGCGGTCGCCCGATGCCGCCCGCGGAGTAGCAGGCCTGGAGCAGCACCAAGCGGATCCCGACCTCGGCGGCGGCCTCGAGGACCACGTCGTCGAAGGCCCAGTCGGCGTCCCGGTCATGGTGCAGGTAGTGGAACTCTCCGACGCTCGTGATGCCGGCTGAGCGCATCTCCGCGAAAGCGCGTCGACAGAGCTCGCTGATGCCCTCGCGGTCGAGCGAGGCCGCCAGGGCGTACATGCCCTCGCGCCAGCTCCAGAAGCTGCCGGTCTCCGGCGAGAACCGCTCCACCGCCCCGCGAAGACCGCGCTGGAACGCGTGCGAGTGTGCGTTGACGAAGCCGGGTAGGAGCGCCATGCCCTGCATGCGCCGGAACGCGCCGGAGCCGGAGTGGCGCGCGGGGCCGACGGACTCCACCCGCCCGCTCACCCCCACCGCCACGGTGACGCCCGAGGCGAAGCCGCCGTCCAGCCAGGTGAGGTCGGCCTGGATCAGGAGCCGGCTCATCGCTCGAGGCACCGCCGGTGGAGGAGCGCCTCGAGCAGGGTGCCCGCGCGCTCGAACTCCGCGATCGGGAGGGACTCGTTGGGGCGGTGCGCGACCTCGATGCTGCCGGGCCCGAAGACGGCGCAACGGTACCCGGCCCGCTGCAGCCAGCCGGCATCGGTGGCGAAGGCCACGCTCTCGGTGCCGGACTGCCCGACCAGTTCGCAGAGCTCCCGGTAGAGGTCGGTGCTCTCGTCCAGCATCATCGCCGGGCTCTCCCCGAGCGAGATGAGCTCGAAGGTCTCCGTCGGCAACGCCGCGGCGACGGCGTTCCGCACCCGCTCGGCCACGTGTTCCGCGTTCATGCCGGGCAGCAGGCGGATGCCCACCTGGACGGTGCAGCGGTCGGGAATAACGTTCACCGCACTGCCTCCATTCACCATGGCGACATTGAGCGCCGGATAGGGCACCTCGGGGAAGTGCTCGCCGTGCGGCGGGCGCTCCCGCTCCATCTCGGCCCTGAGCTCCGCGAGCGCGACGATGGCGCGAGCGGCCGGCTCGATCGCGTTGCGGCCGAGGTGCGGGTAGCCGCTGTGCGCGGCGCGCCCCTGGAACGAGAGCTGGAGCCGGAGCATGCCCTTGTGCAGCCGGACCACGCGGAGCGACGTCGGCTCGCCGATCACCACGTCCCGCGGGAGTGACGGAGAGCCGCCGGCCGCCTCGGCGAACCGCCGCGCACCCAGCGTCCCGACCTCCTCGTCGTAGGTAAGCAGGAGCGCGAGCGGCCGGCGCAATCGTGACGGGCTCAACCCTGCCACGCGGTTGATCGCGAGCGCCAGGAAGCCCTTCATGTCGGCGGTGCCCCGGCCCACCCAGGCATCGCCCGACCGGGCGAGCCGGAACGGGGCCGAGCGCCACCCCGGCTCCTCCGCCGGCACCACGTCGGTGTGGCCCGACAGTGTCAGACCCGCGGCGTCCTCGGCCTCGGGACCGGCGCGGACCACCAGGTTGGCCTTCGCTCCGTCGGGGGACGGCAAGCGCTCCACCAGGATGCCGGGCCGGTCGAGGTAGTCGCAGACGAAGTCCACGAGCGGGAGATTGCTGAGCCGGCTGGTGGTGTCGAAGGCGACGAGCCGCTCGAGCAGGGCGGCGTCGGTCAGTGGTGTCGGCTCGCTCACCCGCCCGCCTCTCCAAACAGCACTCAGGTGCTGAGCCCGACCAGCTCGGCCCAGGCGTCGGGCTCCAGGCTGGCGCCGCCCACGAGCACGCCGTCCAGCTCCGAGCGCGCGAGGAGCGAGAGCACGTTGCCCTGGTTGACGCTGCCGCCGTAGAGGATGGGGACCCGGCCCGGAACGCCGCGCCGAGTCAGCTCGAAGCGGATCAGCTCGTGCACCTGGGCGGCGTCGTCGGGCGTGGCGTTCCTGCCGGTGCCGATGGCCCACACGGGCTCGTAGGCCAGCACCACCCGCTCCCATCCCGCCGTCCCGATGCGGTCCTGGAGTGCCGCGACCTGCCGGGTGACGACCTGCTCCGTGCGACCTCCCTCGCGCTCGGCCAGCGTCTCGCCGATGCAGACCAGCGGTGTGACGCCGGATCTGAGGGCGGCCGCGAGCTTCCGGGCGACCTGGTCGTCGGTCTCGCCGAAGAGGTGGCGCCGCTCCGAGTGGCCGATCAACGCCGCACCCGCCCCCGCTTCGATGACCAAGGGCAGCGAGAGCTCGCCGGTGAAGGCCCCCTTCGGCTCCCAGTGCACGTTCTGCGCACCGACGGTGACGTCCTCGCGCCCGGAGCATGCGTCCCGTGCGGCGGCGATGGACACGGCCGGCGGGAAGAACCAGAGGTGCCGCCCGGGGACCGGAGAGGTGACCTGGAGGAACCGCGCGAGAAACTCCCGCGCAGCCGCT
>DATABZ010000183.1:0-5783 GCA_036259315.1 Gemmatimonadales bacterium
GCCGCCATCGTCTCGAAGCTAACGTTGAGGTCGTGCCCCGTGTCCGCCTTGGTCGCCGGCGAGAACAGGGGTGGCTCGAGCCGGGCGCTCTCGACCAGCCCCTCAGGCAGAGGCTCGCCGGCCAGGGTGCCGAAGTCGCGATACTCGGCCCAGGCGGAGCCCGACAGATAGCCGCGCACCACGCACTCGAAGGGGACGGGCTCGGTGCGCCGCACCAGCATCGCCCGACCCTCGATCTCGGCCGCGAAGGCCCGGAGCGCCGGCAGCCGGTCGAGGATCTCGCCGGTGCGTGCCGTGACGAAGTGGGAGGGGACCACGCCGGCGAGGCGCTCGAACCAGTAGGCGCTCATCTGGGTGAGGACGGCGCCCTTGCGCGGGATCGGCTCACACATCACGACATCGAACGCGCTGACGCGGTCGCTGGCGACGAGCAGCAGGTGCCCGGGGTCCGCCTCGTACACCTCGCGCACCTTGCCGCGGCGGAGGAGCGGCAGGGGGAGCCGGCTCTCGGCGAGAACGGGCGCCGTCATACCCTCACCTCCGCGCTGCCCGCTTCCGCCGCGAGCGGCCGGGCGCGCGCGAGCAGCGGGCGGAGATACTCCTCGAGGAACTCGCCGACCTGGCGGGCCGCACGACCGGTGTAGCTCACCGGCTCGAGCTGTGCCCGGAGATCGTCGGCGGGGATGCGGGCGAAGGCCGGGTCGGCGCTGAGCCGCTCGAGCAGATCGTTCGGTCCGCCCATCGCCACCGCGTCGGAGACCGCGAGGCTGTGGCGCCGGATCACCTCATGCAGCTCCTGCCGGTCCCCGCCGGCCGCGACGCCCAGCATGAGCCAGCGCTCGGTCGCCATGAACGGCATCTTCTCCATCACGTTGCGGCGGATCACGTCCTCCCGCACCTCGAGGCCGGCCGCGATGTTCGTGGCCAACACCAGGATCGCGTCGGTGCCCAGGAAAACCTCGGGGAGGGTGAGGCGGCGATTGGCGCTGTCGTCCAGCGTGCGCTCGAGCCATTGCGACGCGGCGGTGTGGGCGCCGTTCGCCTGGAGCGAGATCACGAACCGCGCGAGCCCGCCGATGCGCTCGGCCCGCATCGGATTGCGCTTGTAGGCCATGGCGCTCGAGCCGATCTGCTCCGACTCGAACGGCTCGAGCAGCTCGCCCTCGTGCTGGAGCAGGCGAAGATCACCCGCCATCTTGGCCCCGGACTGCGCGACGCCGCTCAGAGCGTCGAGGATCTGGCTGTCCGCCTTCCGCGGATACGTCTGGCCAGTGACCGAGAACTGCTCGCGGAAGCCGAGCTTGGCGGTGACGCGGCGCTCCAGCTCGCGGACCTTCGCGTCGTCGCCGCCGAACAGCTCCAGGAACGACGCCTGCGTACCCGTGGTGCCCTGGCACCCGCGGAGCCGCAGGGTGTCGAGGCGATGGCAGAGCTCCTCCACGTCGAGCCCGAAGTCCTGCATCCAGAGCGTGGTCCGCTTGCCCACCGTGGTGAGCTGCGCCGGCTGGAAGTGGGTGTAGGCGAGGCAGGGTACCCCCGCGGTGCGCGCGGCGAACCCCTCCAGCGCCGACAACACGGCGATGACCCGGCCGAGCAGCAGGCGCAGTCCTTCGCGCATGACGATCAGATCGGCATTGTCGGTCACGAACGCGCTGGTGGCCCCCAAGTGCAGGAACGGGCGCGCGGCCGGGGCCTGGTCCGCGAACGCGTGCACGTGCGCCATCACATCGTGCCGAAACCGGCGCTCGTAGCGCGCGGCGGCGGCGAGATCGGCGTCGTCGAGGTGAGCCCGCATCTGGGCCAGCGCCTCGTCGGTGATGGGCAGCCCGAGCTCCCGCTCCGCCTCCGCCAGCGCGAGCCAGATGCGGCGCCAGAGCCCGATCCGGTGCGGCTCTCCCCAGAGGCGCTGCATCGCGGGCGACGCGTAGCGCGTGCCGAGTGGCGAGGTCCAGCGCTCGTCGCTCACCGGAACACCAGATCGGTGAAGGTGATCTGCCCCTCCCGCTCGAGATAGACCCGCACGATCTCGCCCGGCCGCACGTTCAGGAGCTCGCCCACCTGCGAGGCGGCGCTGACGGGCGTGCGATTGACGGCCAGGATCACGTCGCCCGCCTGCATGCCCGTAGCCCGGCTGATGGCGGGCGAGATCTTGAAGATCAGCACCCCTTGCTCGCTCCGGATGCCGCGCTCGGCCCGGATCGCCGGGGAGACGGTGATGAGCTCGAGGTCTTCGAGCACGGTGTACTTCTCGGCGGTGACGGTCGGGAGGTCGCCGGTGACGACCTGGCGCCGCACCATGCGCCGGCCGCTGCGGACCGAGAGCTCGACCTGGTCACCGACATGGAGATCCAGCTTCACCGCCTCCCAGTCCAGGTAGTTCCGGAGGGGCCGGCCGTTGGCCTCCGTCAGGACGTCGCCCCGCTTGAGGCCCGCCTTCGCCGCCGGCCCGCCCGGCGCCACGCTCGTGACCGTGACGCCGCCCGCCGTCTTCCAGTCGCGCATCGCGGCGGCGCCCTCGACCTCGAGGCCCACCCAGGCGCGGCGCACGGCGCCGTGCCGAATGATCTCCTCCGCCACTCGCAGCGCGCGCTCGATGGGAATGGCGAAGCCGAGGCCCACCGATCCGCCGCTGTGGCTGAAGATGGAGGAGTTGACGCCGACCACTTCGCCGAGGGCGTTGGTGAGCGGGCCGCCCGAGTTGCCGGGGTTGATGGCGGCGTCGGTCTGGATCATGTCGAAGTAGAGCCCGGTCTGCTCGCCGCTCGGCAGGATGTTGCGGTTGGTGGCGCTGACGACGCCTACGGTGACGGTGGGTTCCACGTTGCCGAGGAGGTACGCATAGGGATTCCCCAGCGCCACCACCCACTCGCCGATCATGAGATCGGTGCTCCGGCCGGTACCGACCGTCGGGAGGCCCTGCCGCTCCACCTGAAGCACCGCGATGTCGGTGAGCGCGTCCTCGCCCAGCACCTTCGCCGGCAGGTCGGTGCCGTCCGCGAGCGTCACCACGACCCGCTCCGCGTTCGCCACGACGTGCTGATTGGTGATGATGATGCCGTTGGGGCGCACCACGAAGCCGGTGCCGTAGCCCTCGACCAGCCGGGCGCGCTCGGGCACGAAGAACAGGTCCCAGGGTGAGCGGCCCCGCAGCTCGCGCCGCGCCCGGGTGTTGATCGACACCACCGCCGCGGCGTTGCGCTCGGCGGCCGTGACGAGCGCGGTCCGGCGCGACGCGTCCACGGCCGCGGAGCTCGCCTGGCGCTCCACCGGCGGGGGAGCCTGCCGGTCGACGGCCGCCTGCGCGCCGGCCGAGCTTCGCCGGATCGCCGGCTCGCCGGGTTCGCACCCGAGCGCTCCGGCCAGGAGGAGGATCGCCGCTTCAGCTGCCAGGCGCGGCCGCATCGGCCTCCTCCGGCTCGTCGGCATAGAGCACGTCGGGGTAGGTGGCCGCGACGAAGTAGAGGCCCTGTGGGGGAGCGGGCGGGCTCGTGTCGGCGTTGTCGCCTCGCTCCAGCAGCATCTCGATGTCCGCCAGAGGGCGCCGGTCGAGCCCCACGTCCACCATCGTGCCGACGAGCATGCGCACCATGTGGTGCAGGAACCGGTCGGCCTCGACATGAAAGCTGACGCCGCGACCCTCCGGGCGGATCTCCCACTCCGCGCGAGCGAGGCGGCAGCGGTAGTGCGGCTTGGGAGCGCCTTTCACCGCGAACGAGCGGAAGTCGTGCTCCCCGAGGAGCAGCGTGGCGGCGGCGCGGAGCGCCGCGGTGTCGAGCGGCCGGCCGAGGGCCCACTCGTAGCGCCGGCGAAAGGGGGACGCGGCCGCGTCGTCGGTGCCGATGTCGTAGCGATAGCGGCGGGACAACGCGCTCTTCCTGGCATGGAAGCCCGGCTCCATCGGAACCACCGCCTCGACCCAGCAATCCTTGGGCAGCAGGGCGTTCAGTGCGCGCCGAAGCGCGGCTGCGGTCCAGGTGGCAGGGGAGGAGAAGCTGACGGCGAGCCCGATCGCATGCACTCCGGCATCGGTGCGGCCGGCCGCGTGAGCCACCGCGCGCCGCGCGAAGAGCCGCTCCAGCACCCGCTCGAACTCCGCCTGCACCGAGCGCCCCGCCGCCTGGCGTTGCCATCCCACGAACCCGGTGCCATCGAAGTGCAGCGTGGCGAGGAAGGTTCGGCTCATCGGCCCGGAATCTAGCCCTCCGCGACCCCCCCGGCAAGCTGCGCAAATCCTTGTCCTATTTGACAAAAGCGCGGTTCCGCAGGTACGTTCGAAGCACTCGCAGATCCCCACACCAGCCGCGTTCGCCCGTGACTCACGACGCCCCTCTCCAACACGCCGTGCAGCAGCTCGCCCGTGGCGCCTCGCTCTCCGCCGAGGCGGCCGCCGCCGCGTTCACGGTCCTGATGCGCGGCGAGGCCACCCCGGTGCAGACGGCCGCGCTCCTGATGGGGCTCCGGGCGAAAGGCGAGACCGCCGAGGAAGTGGCGGGCGCGGCCCTCGCGCTCCGACTCGCCATGCTGCGGGTCGAGGTCGAGCACCCGCACCGGCTGGTGGACACCTGCGGCACCGGAGGGGGCCGGGTCGGGACGCTGAACCTCTCGACCGCCGCGGCGTTCGTCGTCGCGGGAGCAGGCGTCCCGGTGGCCAAGCACGGGAATCGGAGCTTCACCTCGCGCTCGGGCTCGGCCGACGTGCTCGAAGCGCTGGGCGTGAACATCGAGCTGAGCGCGGAGATCGCGGCGGCCGTGCTCCGCGAAGCCGGCCTCGCCTTTCTCTTCGCCCCGAGCTTCCATCCGGCCATGCGGCACGTCGGCCCGGTCCGCCGGGAGCTGGGGGTCCCGACCATCATGAATCTGCTCGGTCCCCTGGTGAATCCGGCCGGTGTGACGCGACAGGTGGTCGGGGTGGCAGACGAGAGCCGCGCCCCGCTGGTGGCGCACGCCCTCGCGCGGCTTGGCGCAACCCACGCGCTCGTGCTCCATGGCACGGTCGGCATGGACGAGGTGAGCCCCAGCGGCGCAACGCGGGTCTGGGAGGTATGCGACGGCGCGGTGCGCGAGTGGCGGATCGAGCCGGAGCGCTATGGGCTCGCCTGCGATGACCTGGACGCACTCTCCGGGGGAGAGCCCGCGGAAAACGCAGTTCGGATCGAGCGGCTTCTGGCCGGCGACGGCGGGATGCCGGCCGTGCGCTGCGCCGTGCTGCTCAATGCGGCGGCGGGTCTCTATGTTTCCGACTGTGGATGGTCGTTCGAAGAAGCGGTGGAGCAGGCGACGGCATCGCTCGACGGCGGCGGAGCCGGCGCCTTCCGCCACAGCGGGGTGAGGCGACTCAGTACTTGCGGATCACCCCGACGACGACGCCCTGGATCAGCACGTCCCGCTCCTGGAAGCGCATCGGCTGCATGGTCGCGTTGGCCGGCTGCAGGCGAATCCACCCCCCGGGCTCGCGATAGAACTTCTTGACCGTGGCCTCGCTGCCGTTCACCAGCGCGATGACCATCTCGCCGTTCTCGGCCGTTTGCTTGCCGTGGACGACGACCACGTCGCCATCGAGGATGTGCTCATCGACCATGGAGGCGCCCTGCACCCGGAGCGCGTAGTTCGGCCCTCGACGCGGGAGCATCTGGTCGGGTACCGCGATGCTCTCCTGGTGCATCAGCGACTCGATCGGCGTACCGGCGGCCACCTTGCCGAGCAGAGGAATCTCGGTTGCGGCGGAGGTGCCGCGAGGCGGCAGGACCTCGATGGAGCGGCTCTCGTTGTACGAGCGGCGGATG
>DATABZ010000184.1:0-2290 GCA_036259315.1 Gemmatimonadales bacterium
CGCCGCCCAGAACCTCCGCAAACTCGCCAAGCTCATCCCGATGCCCGCCCCGAGACCAGCATGAGGGCCGAGGCGTCCGTTCGTCCGCCAACCGGAGACTACTGACCTCGCCCTGGTCGCCGACTTCTTCAACGGTATCGGAGCTAAGCAGCCTTAGTGGCACAGCTGTGGACATCGTCCACCAACCCCTGTGTGCCCAGGAGCGGCCATTGCGGTACGAGGGCGGAAGGGTCGCCGCGGTCACGCGGTCTTGTCCGGGGTGGGCGCGTTCAGGAAGAACCGTGCCATCTCCAGGGAAGCGTCAGGGCCTTGGGGGTCGGTGTAGCTTCCGTCCGGATTGCCACCCGACCAGGCGTGGCCGGCGCCATCCATTCGCCAGTGCTCCAATTGCGGTGATCCGTCTGGCCCCGTGACGATCGTGCGGGTGTAAGTGCGGCCACCGGCAGCGCGGCCGTGCTGCGTCTCGGTGTGCGAGGCGCCTCCCGTCTTGGCCGCTGCGACGATCCGGTGGGAATTCGATGGATGGACCGTACGGTCGGCGCTTCCTTGGAAGACGATGGTGCGGACGGCGGTGAAATTCGCACCGCTCCGGGCCGCCCCCGCCCGGCCGACGCCGACCTCGCCGCGCATGGCGGCAAAGGCCGAGACGACGTCGTTGGCCGATCCATAGGCCAGCCCTGAATGGACCCCGACCGCCGCATAGAGGTCGGGGTAGGTTTCTCCCATGACCACCGCCATCGCGCCGCCGGCAGACAGGCCCGCCACGAACACGCATTGCCGGTCGAGGCCGAACTCCGAGGCGATCTCGCGCGCGATGCCGGCGACAATGGCGGGTTCGCCTAGATCGCGCTCCTGGTGAGCGCGATCGAACCAGTTCCAACAGGAGGACGCATTGTAGGCCCTGGTCTGGGCGGGATAGGCTACGGCCAGCCCATGCAGCTCACCGACCTCGTTCATCCGTGTACCGGTAGCGAAGTCGTCCGGGTCCTGCTTGCAGCCGTGCAGCATGACAACGAGTCCCCGTGGCCGCTCCCCAGCGGAGGCGGGGATATAGAGCTTGTAGCCGCGCGTCCCGGCAGCACAGGTGAAGGACCGAGCGAGATAGCGGGCGCCGTCCGGCAACGGAGGCGAGCTTGACCGCCTTGCGCCAGGCAGCGTGATCCCCGGCAGCGAGCCAAGCGCATCGCCACCCATCGGATTTCGCCGCAGGGCCTCCACAACTTCGCCGAGCGGGCGCCGGAGGCGCTGTGCGCGTGCGAACGCGGATGGGCCGGCCCTGGCCGGGGAGTCTCCAACCCTTCCTCCGGCATCCGGGGCCGAGCGCTCATCGCTGTGCGAGCGGGTGGTCCGCCGAATTTCCTGGGCTTCGAGTTCCAACACACCCGATGGGCGCGCGGCGGTCTGCGTCTGACGAGACGCGGCCGGATCGGGCGCTGGGAGATGTCGGCCGCCGAGTCCCGGCCCAGCCAACGCGGCCTGGATGATGCGTGTGGCGTCTTTCAGTTTGCCGGCGCGCGTCGAGCGGCCCGCCCGGCGCATGGCCGCGGCGAAATCATACATGGTCATCTCTCCTGTGGAGGATTGCGAGTTACCGGATGCGGTCGGCCAGAACAGAGCGGACCGCGGGACTGGCCTGGAGCGCGCCGAGCACCGTGATCGATCCGATCGTCGCCCGGGCGAGTTCCGGGGTCACGTCGGAAGCGATCCGCGCGAGCCCCACCACCTTGATGTGAAGCGTCTCGCCGGCAGCCCGGATCGCTTCGAGATCCGCGCGGCTAAAGTCGCGCAGCCCCAATTCCAGGGTGTGGCGTTCGATGGACCGGGCTACGGCATCGCCGTGCACCGACAGCTGGTTGCGGATCGCGGTCCGAATGAAGTCGGTGCGGTTGGAATAGAAGCCGTCTTGGACGAGGAGATCGATCCGACCCAGATCAACGTAACCGAGATTGATCGTGATCTTCTCGGACTCGCCGCCCTTCGCGGCAAGCGGCCGCACGTTGTCCGCCATCGATTTCTCCATCCAACTGGATGGTAGATGGATGGTGATCCGTTGAAGTGCAATAGGAGGTCGGGGGCAGCGCTCACCACCGCCAGCTCTCTCTCCCATGTAGAACGACAAGACCCGCCACCCTCGAAGGCAGCGAGCCCAATCCTCGGCAAGGCCGGTCGCTAATCCGGCATCGGAGTTAAGCGGCACCCTCCGAGAAGACCTAGGGTTCTGATGCCCACCGCGTCAGGTCTGCGTGTCTGCTTCCCACGCCGCTTGCCGAATGCCCGTCTGCAATGCTGC
>DATABZ010000185.1:0-7335 GCA_036259315.1 Gemmatimonadales bacterium
GCCTGTTCATGGGTGCCGCTCCGCGGGTGCCGCCGCCGGTGGCGCCGGCGTCACGCGGACCCGCACCCGCGCTCTCGAGCTCGATGGGCCCGGTGGGCCGGCCCGCGGCGGCGACGGTGCCGGAGGTGGGAAGGAACGATCCCTGTCCCTGCGGCTCGGGGAAGAAGTACAAGAAATGCCACGGGGCGGGGCGCTGACCGGACCGAGTCCCTCGTGATTGCCCGGCCCACCGGCGGCTGCGCCGCGGCCCTCCAGCGGGGAGGCTGGAGGGCCGCTCGCTCTTAGCGTGGCAGGTCAGCTGACAACTGTCAGCACGCCGGTCTACTCGCCGTCGGACGGTCACCGGCAAGGAGCGGCTTGAGGCAGCCGTGATGACCGCTTCCATCGATCCTGTCGTCGGTGACCGTCACTTGGGCGGTGCCGCGGGCGCTCCCCAGCACGGCGACGATCTGGGTCACACCAGGACGCAGCCCTCGCACCACACCGCCGTCCGTCACGCTCGCCACCCCCGCATCCGAGCTGAACCAGCTCGCCGTCGTCGCGTCGCTCAGAAGAGAGGCGCCCCGCTTGATGGCGGCGGTGAATTGGATGGACTCTCCGCTATGCATGACGAGAGTGGCCGGGGAGATGGTGACCAGAGGTCCATGCTCGACTGTCGGGTCCGGTACGTCCGGCCCCGAGGAGTCGGAGCACCCGAAGGAAAGGGTGGCGAGCGGGACGAGCAGAAGCGATGACGCGGCGCGCATGGCAGCCTCCAGTTGGGTAGTGCGGCCTCGGGCGGCTTGCCCGCGCCGGAACACAGCGCCACAATAAGAGAGGGGGCTCACGCCCTCCTCATCTCCTCCTCAGTCGGCGCTCATGTTCCGGCTCCACACGCTCGGCGGTCTTTCCCTTCGCGACGCCACCGGCTCTCCCCTTCCGGTGCCCCGCCTGCGGCTCGCCTTCCTTGCCCCCCTGGCAGTGGCCGGGAGCCGTGGCGTCACCCGGGACAAGCTCGCCGCCTTCTTCTGGCCCGAGAGCTCGACCGAGAACGCCCGCCACGCGCTCGAGCAGCTCCTGTATTCGGTGCGTCGCCAGGTCGGGCGGGAGCTGCTCCTGGGAGCCGACCCGCTCCGGCTCAACCCGGATACCATCGCGACCGACGTCGGCGAGTTCCAGAAGGCTGTCGGCGAGGGAGCATGGGGGACCGCGGTCGCGGTCTATGGCGGGCCCTTCCTGGACGGCTTCTTCCTGAGCGACGCTCCCGAGTTCGAGGAGTGGGTCGAGACCGAGCGGACGCGGCTCGCAGGGGAGCTCGCCCGGGCGTTGTATCGGCTGGCCAGGGAGGCGGGCACGCAGGGCCAGCACACCGCGGAGATCGACTACTGGCGCAAGCTCAGCGCGTCGGATCCGCTGAGCGAACGTACCGCGGCCGGCCTGGCGCGTGCGCTGGCCTCGGCCGGCGACTGGGCGGCGGCGCTCCAGCACTCCAAGACCTACGATGCCCTCGTCCGCGAGGAGCTACGGGGGGAGGGTCCCACGCTCACCGCCATGGTCGAGCAGCTTCATGCCCAGCGGGCGAGCGGAACGGTACCCGCCGGGCCGGTGCAGGCTCGCTACACGATCGTCCGCGAGATCGGCCGGGGCACGGTGGCAACGGTGCTCCTGGCCCGCGACCAGAGGCTGAACCGCCTCGTCGCCCTCAAGGTGCTCCGTCCCGAGCTCGCGGCGTCCACGGCCACCCAGCGGTTTCATCGGGAGATCGCGATCCTCGCGGGGCTGCACCATCCGCACATCCTCCAGATCCACGACTCCGGAGTCCTGGAGCCCGGGGGCCGCTGGAGGGGCCCGTTCTTCGTGATGCCCTACGTCGAAGGCGAGTCCCTGCGGGATCGGATCGCGCGCGAGGTGCAGCTCCCGCTCGAGGAGACGGTGCGCCTCACCGGCGAGATCGCGGACGCCCTGGCCTACGCCCACGGGCGTGGCGTCGTGCATCGGGACGTGAAGCCCGGCAACATCCTGCTCGAATCCGGTCACGCCCTGCTGGCCGACTTCGGTGTCGCCTACGCGCTCGACCAGGCGAGCGGCCAGGCGCTTTCGCACTCGGGCGTGAGGCTCGGCAGCCCGCACTACATGAGCCCGGAGCAGGCGGCCGGCCAGGAGCGAACGGACGCCCGGTCCGACCTCTACAGCCTCGCGTGCGTGGCGTACGAGATGCTCGCGGGTGAACCGCCCTTCACCGGGGCGACGGCGCAAGCCATCGTGGCGCGTCACGCGGCCGATCCGGTGCCGCCGCTGCGCACCGTCAGGCCCGACGTACCGCTCGAGGTGGAGGCGGTGCTGCGGCGGGCGTTGACGAAGGCGCCAGGGGAGCGGTACGCGTCGGCGGAGGAGTTCGCGGTCGCGCTTCGGACATCGACCCGCACCCCGACGTAACCCGCTGGACCGATCAAACCTCGGTTCTGGGTCGATCAGACCACCGTCTGGATCGATCGGACCACCGCATATAGGGGCGACGCCCGCCGGCGGACAGGAGTTTCTCTCCTGCCGGAACGATATTGGCACGGCCGGACGACCCCGGCGATTCTAGGTTCTCGCCATGCCGGGCGTGCTCTCCACCGTTCCCGATACCGAACGCCCCCGAGAGCGGCTCTGGTCCCTCGGCGCGGGAGCGCTGACGACGGTCGAGCTGCTCGCGCTCCTCCTCGGCACGGGTGGCGAGGGCCGCAGCGTGCTCGAGCTGGCTGCCGGACTGCTGGACAGCAACGACGGCTCCCTTCGCCGCCTCGCCCAGCGCCCCCGCGCCGAGCTGCTCCGGACCGCGGGAATCGGTCCCACCAAGGCGGCGCGCCTGCTCGCGGCCATCGAGCTCGGCGGCCGGCTCGCGCGAGAGGAGCGTCCTCCGGTGCAGCGGATCCGCGAGCCGGAGGACGTCGTGCACCTGTTCCAGCCGCGCCTCAGGGATCTGCAGGTGGAGGAGTTCCATCTCCTCGCGCTGGACAGCCAGAGCCAGGTGCTCCGAGAGGTATTGGTCACCCGCGGGCTCCTCAACAGCTCGCTGGTGCATCCGCGCGAAGTCTTCCGCGCCGCCATCGCCGAGGCGGCGGCCGGCATCATCGTCGTGCACAACCACCCCAGCGGCGACCCCACCCCTTCGGCCGAAGACCGGGCCGTCACCCGCCAACTCTCCGAGGCCGGTCGGCTGCTCGACCTCCCGCTGTACGATCACGTCATCATCGCCGGTGACCGGTTCGTCAGCCTCGCCACCCTGGGCCTCCTGTGAGGCGCCGGGCCTTGCAGTCAAGTGTAAATTGATGGCAGGGGCCAGCATGGACCCCGACTCCCCGGGACATGGTGCGCCGCCGCGCGGCGGCACTCCCAGACGCGCCGCGTTGACGGCAGGTGCTTTTCTCGCCATCCTGAGTCAAGGCCTTCACCGCGCCTGGCAGGCGACTCCGTGCATTCGCCCCGGCGCGGAACAGGAGAGACGTGACCTCGACCTTGCCCGAACTCGCACCCGATCTGATGGCCGTGCTCGAGCGGCACGCCGATCGGCTGGACCTCGATCTCATCGATCGGGCCCTCCGCCTCAGCGCGTCCGCCCACCGGGGCCAGAAGCGGATGTCGGGCGAGGACTTCGTCTCCCACAGCATCGCCGTCGCCCACATCCTGGCGGAGCAGCTCCTGGACAGCGCCACGATTGCCGCGGCCCTCCTCCACGACGTGGTGGAGGACTCCGATGTGCGTCCGGAAGACATCGCCCGGGAGTTCGGCGCCGAGATTGCCGGCATCGTGGACGGCCTCACCAAGATCTCCAGCCTCACCTTCCGGAGCTCGGCGGAAGAGCAGGTGGAGAACTATCGCAAGCTGCTGCTGTCGATCGCCAAGGATGCGCGGGTCATCATCATCAAGCTGGGCGACCGGCTGCACAACATGCGCACCCTCGAGCACCTCTCCCCCGAGCGCCGGCACCGGATCGCGACGGAGACCCGCGAGATCTACGCGCCGCTGGCTCACCGCTTCGGCATGGCGGGGATCAAGGCGGAGCTGGAAGACCTGGCGTTCAAGTTCCTCGAGCCCGACGACTATCGCGAGCTGGTGAATCAGGTCGCTTCCAAGCGGGCGGCGCGGGAGCAGACCATCCTCAAGCTGCGCGGGCCGCTCGAGCAGGAGCTCCGGCGCGCGGGCATCGAGTGGTTCGAGGTCACCGGCCGTCCCAAGCACCTCTGGTCCATCTTCCAGAAGATGCGGAAGCGGAACAAGGGGTTCGACGAGATCTACGACCTGATGGCGATCCGGGTGATCGTCCGCACGGTGCCGGAGTGCTACCACGTGCTCGGCATCATCCATCACACCTGGACCCCCATCCAGGAGCGGATCAAGGACTACATCGCGAGCCCGAAATCGAACGCCTACCAGTCGCTCCACACCACGATCTTCGGCCCCGGCGGACAGCTGTTCGAAGTCCAGATCCGGACCCAGGAGATGCACCGCACGGCCGAGTTCGGCATCGCCGCCCACTGGCTCTACAAGCGCGACGGGAAGACCGACGAGCTGGACCAGCACCTGGGCTGGTTCCGCCAGCTCCTCGAGTTGCAGCAGGACACCCACAGCCCGGAGGAGTTCCTCGAGTTCCTGAAGGTGGACCTGTACCAGGACGAGATCTTCATCTTCACGCCGCAGGGCGACGTGAAGCGGCTCCCCAAGGGCTCCACCCCGATCGACTTCGCGTTCCACGTGCACACCGAGGTGGGGCTCCACTGCCAGGGCGCGAAGGTGAACGGGCGCATCGCGCCGCTGCACCGCGAGCTCAAGAGCGGCGACACGGTGGAGATCCTCACCAGCCCGTCGGCCAAGCCGAGCCGCGACTGGCTGAGCCACGTCCGGACGGCGCGCGCCCGGCACAAGGTCAAGCAGTGGATCAACCACGAAGAGGAGAAGGTCAGCGTCACCCTCGGCAAGGAGATCCTCGCCCGCGAGGTGCGCCGCCGGCGGCTCGATCCGCCCGACGACGCGCGGCTGGCTCGCGCCGCGCAGACGCTCTCGCTCGCGGACGGCCGCGGACTCGAGATCGCCGTCGGACGGGGCGACGTGGCCATCGGGCAGGTGATCCGCGCACTCTACCCCGAGCTTCCGGGCGACGAGCTGCAGGAGCCCAAGCCGACGGTCTTCGGCCGGGTCATCGATCGCATCCGGCTCGGCCGGGGCATCAAGATCCAGGGCGTGGACGGGCTGATGGTACGGTACGCCCAGTGCTGCCAGCCGGTGCCCGGGGACCCGGTGGTGGGCTACGTCACCCAGGGGCGGGGCATCTCCATCCATCGCGCGGATTGCCCCAACCTGCTGACCCTCTCGGCCGAGGAACGGCGGGTGGAGATCGACTGGCAGGAGAGCCAGGGCGAGTCCTTCGCCGTGCGCCTCGCCGTCACCGGCGAGGACCGCCGCGGGCTTTACGCCGACATGATGGAGGCGATCAGTCAGACCGGCACCAACATCCGGGCCGCCGACATCCGGACCCGCGACGGCACGGTCTTCGGCACCATTTTCGTCGAGGTGGACAATCTCCCGCACCTCGCCAAGGTGTTGAAGGCTGTGCGGCGGGTGAAAGGCGTGACCGAGATCGAACGGAGGGAAGCCCCGCCTACCTGAGCTTCATCCAGACCCCGTGCACGGTGGCATGCAAACTGCCCCATCCCCCCTGCAGCAGCGAAGTAACCTCGCCAGACGAACCTACTTACCTTGACGCCCGGTCCGAGGCGTGCCGCGTTCTGCGAGAGCACACCGGTTCCGTTCCGGGACGTGTCTGCCATCGGTTGCACCCTGGAGGGCAGGATGAGCGGTTCGGCCGTCGTCGTCGGGCGGAGTCCCCTGGGCCGCGGAATTTTCGCTGCCCGGGCGTTCCATCCCGGTGAGTCGATCCTGATGCTGGGCGGGCCGGTCCTCGAGGCCGCCGAGGTCCTCTCGCTCGGCCCCGATGGCGTGTACGCACTCCAGATCGGCCCCCGTGAATTCCTCGATCTGATGCCGCCAGGGCGCTATCTCAACCACTCCTGCGATCCCAACGCGGGACTCATGGCGGATCGCGCCATCATCGCGCTGCGCGCCATCGAGCCGGGCGAAGAGATTCGATTCGACTACTCGACCGCCATGAGTGAAGATCACTGGGCGATGGAATGCCGCTGCGGTGAGCCGCTCTGTCGCCGCGTGGTGCTCGACTTCCACCATCTGCCGCCCATCACCCAGAACCGCTATCTCCAGCTGGGCGTCGTGCAGCGTTTCATCGTGGACGAGGTGCGCCGCCGATCGCCGGCGCGACCCGCGGCCCGCCGGCGGTACGGCGAGCGCCGGGCTATTGCCTGAAGGTGTCGCAATCCTCCGGCCGGCCGCTTTGGAAGCCGCGCTGGAACCACTCCTGACGCTGCGCCGAGGTGCCGTGGGTGAACGACTCGGGCACCACCCGTCCGCCCCCCATCCGCTGTAATCGATCGTCTCCCACCGCAGCCGCAGCTCCGAGGCCTTCCTGGACGTCCCCTTGCTCCAGCAGCTCGCGCTGCGCGGTGCTGTGGGCCCAGACGCCCGCGTAACAGTCGGCCTGAAGCTCCAGCCGGACCGACAGCTCGTTCGCGATATCGGCGCGTGCGGTTCGCGCGCGGCGGACCTCTGCCTCGGTCCCGACGACGTTCTGCACGTGATGCCCGATCTCGTGCGCCAGGACGTAGGCCTGGGCGAAATCGCCCGGCGCTCCGAAGCGCTGCTGGAGCTCCTCGTAGAAGCCGAGGTCGATGTACACCTTCTCGTCGCCGGGGCAGTAGAACGGCCCCGTGGCCGACTCGGCGAAACCGCACGCGGATTGCACCGCGTCGCGGAAGAGCACCAGCTTGGCCGGGCGGTACGCGTCCAGTTGCTGCTGCCACACGTTCTGGGCGTCGTCCAGCACGAATGACACGAACGAGACCAGTCGCTCTTCCTCGGGCGTGGTCTCCGCGGGCGGCGCGGCTCCGGTCTCCGCCGCCGGTTCGACACCGCCACCGACAAGCGAGAAGAAGTCCCGCTTGAAGATCAGGCTGAGGACGAGGAGGATGACGAGGGTGCCCGCCCCCATGCCTCCGGCTCCGCGAAGGAAACGTCCGCCGCCGCCGCGGCGGTCCTCCACGTTGACGCTGCGGTGCCCTGGACTCCAGCGCATACGGTGGCTCCTGGCGAGGGTACGATCCCGACAATAGTATTGACCGCCCGGCGCGGCCGTGAGGCGGGGCACGCACACCGCCGGGTGACTCTCGTCACGGTCGCGGGGTCAAGCGCTGGTAATTTCGGCAAGGACCACCTCGGAGGAGTCATGATGACGCAGGTTGCACG
>DATABZ010000186.1:0-8711 GCA_036259315.1 Gemmatimonadales bacterium
CGCCCGAACTCGTACTTCTCCCCCGCCTCCTCCAGGAGCCGCAGCACCAGCCGCACCGGCAGCCCCATCACGCTGAAGAAGTCTCCCTCGATCCGCTCGACCAGCGCCGCCCCATAGCCCTGGATACCGTACGCCCCGGCCTTGTCCATCGGCTCCCCCGTCGCGACATACGCCCGGAGGAAGTCGTCGGTCATCCGGCGGAAGGTCACGTTCGTGACGTCGGTCGCCTGGTGGATCCGCTCGCCGGCGACCAGCGCCACCGAGGTCACCACCTGGTGCGTGCGGCCCTGGAGCTTGGACAGCATGCGAAGCGCGTCGGCCTCGTCCACCGGCTTCTCCAGGATCTCGTCCCGCAGGAGCACGGTGGTGTCGGCGCCGAGCACGAGTCGGCCGCGGACCTTGAGCGCCTTCTCCCGCGCCAGCCGCTCGACGTAGTCGACGGGCGTCTCGCCCGGCCGGTGAACTTCGGGCACGTTCGACGGGATGACGCGCACCGGGATGCCGAGCATTTCGAGCAGCTGGCGACGACGGGGCGAGCCCGAGGCGAGCGTGAGAGGCTCCGGCGTCATGCGGTCCGCTCCAGAATCAGGGTGACGGGTCCGTCGTTGTGGATCTCGACCTCCATGTACGCGCCGAACTCGCCGGTCTCCACCTCGAGCCCGCGGCCCCGCAGAGCGGCCACGAAGCGGTCGTACAGGGGAATCGCCTGCTCCGGCCGCGCGGCGTCGATGAACGAGGGGCGCCGTCCCTTGGATGCGTCGCCGTAGAGGGTGAACTGGGAGACGACCAGCACGCCACCCCCGACCTCCTCCAAGCCGAGGTTCATCTTGCCTTCCGAGTCGGAGAAGAGGCGGAGGCCGGCGATCTTGTCGGCCATCCAGTCCACCGTGGCCTCGGTGTCGCCGTGGGTCAGACCGACGAGCACGCAGAAGCCCCGCCCGACGGAGCCGGCGGTCCGGCCATCGATCGTCACCGATGCTCGCGAGACCCGCTGCAGCACGACGCGCATGGTGGGGGGTAAATTTCCGCCGTCTCCTGGAGGATTCGATTCCGGATGGTGAAGATAAGTGCGATTCCCGCGGCGCCGCATCGCCCCGAGCCGACGACGTGGCCCGATGACCGCCTCACGGCCGCATGGCTCGGGCACGCGACGGTCCTGCTCAACTTTTACGGTGTCCGGATCGTCACCGACCCGGTGCTCGAGAGCCGGGTCGGCATCGGACGCGGTGCCGCGAAGCTGGGCCCGCGGCGTCTGGTCCGGCCGGCGCTGCGCGCCCGAGAGCTGCCTCCGCTCGACCTCGTGCTGCTCTCGCACGCGCACATGGATCATACCGACCTCGGTACGCTGTGCTCGCTGCCGCGCGACGTTCCGGTGATCGTGCAACGCGGCAATCGCGATCTGGTCCGGCGGTTCCGCCGGGTGGACGAGTTGGATTGGGGCGAGTCCACCGAGGTGGCCGGTACCCGGGTCGAGTCCGTGGAGGTGCGGCACTGGGGCGCCAGGATGGTGACGGACCGCCATCGCGGGTACGGCGGATATCTCCTCACCAGGAACGGCGCGAGCGTGCTGTTCGCCGGGGACACCGCCTACACCGATGCGCTCGACCGGCTGGGCCGGCGCGTACGGGTCGACCTGGCCATCCTGCCGATCGGCGCCTACGATCCGTGGATCGCCAATCACGCCTCGCCCGAGCAGGCGTGGCGCATGTTCCTGGGACTCGGCGCGCGTTACCTGCTGCCGGTCCACCATTCGACGTTCAGGTTGAGTCGGGAGCCGGTGGAGGAGCCGCTCCAGCGCCTGAAGGCGGCGGCAGGGGCGGAGCGCTGGCGGATCGTGTCGCCGGAGATCGGCGCGACCTGGAGTCTTCCTGCCGCGACGGGACCAGCCGCCAGTCCATGATGACCGCCGCCACGTCCCGGTTCGCGCCGGTGCGCTGCCTGACGGGCGCGGAGGCGCACCAGCGGATCGCGGAGCTTTCCGCCGTCCTCATCGACTGCGTCGAGGGCGGGGCCTCCGTCGGCTTCATGGCGCCGATCACGCGCGAGCGGGCGGATGCGTTCTGGTGTCGAGTCGCCGAGGGGGTGGGCGTGGGCGCCCGGCTGCTGCTCGTCGTCGAGGAGCGGACCGGCGGTGGGATCGTGGGCACCGTGCAGGTCGTGTTCGCGCAGCCCGAGAACCAGCCCCACCGCGGCGACGTGGCCAAGATGCTGGTCCACCGTTCGGCCCGCAGACACGGCCTCGGCGCCAGCCTGATGCGCGCCGCCGAGACGGCGGCACTGGCGGCGGGCAAGACGCTCCTGGTGCTCGACACGGTGACGGGAAGCGACGCGGAGCGACTCTACCAGCGCCTCGGGTGGATTAGGGTCGGCGTGGTGCCCGACTACGCGCTCTGGCCGGATGGTCGGCTCTGCGCCACGACGTTCTTCTACAAGCGTCTGTCCGCCGCCTAGAGGGCGCCCCGCTCCCACGGACCGCGAATGGCGAGCGTGCGGCCCTCCTCGGCCCCGTCGTCGAGCGTGGCGCCCATGATGTTGACGAACAGCACTCGTCCGTCGGGGCTGAAGCACCCGCCGGCGAACTCCGACGCGTTGAGCAGGTTCTTTCCCAGATCGAAGATGGCTCCTTGCGGCGTGAGCCCCCGCAGGTACTGTTCGCCCCCTCCGTCCTCGCAGATCACGATCCCGCCCCGCGGGCTCACCGTGATGTTGTCCGGATAGTCCAGGACGTCCGGCGAGGGACTCTCGAACACCAGCAAGAGGTCTCCTCGGTCATGGCTGGTGGGCAGGTAGCGCCAGACCTGGCCCACCTGCGCGTCGCCGCCGTTGGTCGCGTGGAAGTAGATGCTGGCGTCGCCGTACCAGCAGCCCTCGAGCCGTGCGAACAGGGCACCGCCCTTCGCGTAGCCCTGATCGAACACGGCCGTGGCCGCGCCCTCGGACGGATCAGGGTCCGGGATATCCACCCAGCGCACGGGCAGGCGCTCGCCCACGGTCTGCCCCGACGCCGTGTCGTAGTTGGGCCGGCCGTGGACCGCGAGCATCTGCAGCTTGCCTCCGGCGGCGAGCCGCCCGCGCGCATTGGGGAGGAACCGGTAGAAGCCGGCCGTAGGGGTCCGGTCCTCGGTCTCGTACACGGTTCCGGTCGCGGGGTCCACGGCGACGGCCTCGTGCACGAACCGTCCCATGCGCTTGAGCGGGACCGGCCACACGGTGCTCTCCGCGGCGACCGGGACCTCGAAGATGTAGCCATGCTCCCGGTCCCAGCCCTCCGATCTGCCGGCCACACTCTCCTCGCAGCTCAGCCAGGTGCCCCAGGGCGTCGGCCCTCCGGCGCAGTTGACGATGGTTCCGCTGAGGCTGACGAAATCGCGCACCACCTCAGCACTGCCGTCGCTCGCCAGCCGGACCTCGAGCGACGTGGTGCCCCCGCCGCCATGCGCATCGTAGGCTCGGGCCGGGTCACCCTTCACCCGCGCAGTGGCGGCATCGTTCCGGTTCTCGTGGTTCCGGATCAGGCGCACGTTGCCGTTGGGCATGGGGAAGGCGGCCATGCCATCGAACGCGCCGGGCGTCGCGTGCCCGTCGGACATCGGCTTGCCGGGCGAGCTGAGGACGGTGTAGCTGAAGCCCTCGGGCAAGGCGAGCTCCGGACCGGCTGGGCGGAGTGCACCGTAGCCGCCTTCGCCGAGACGGGCCCGGCGGAGCACCGGTCTGGGCTGCGCCGCACCCGGGCCGCGGGAGCAGGCTACGAGCCCGGAGAGCGAAGGCGCGATCAGTGCCGCCCCGACGGTGCGGGCCGAACGCAGGAGGAAATCTCGGCGACTGTGAGCGGTCATCGGACGGACGTAGGATAATGGGGAGCAACCGGATTGTAGCTTCGCCGAGGCTGGCTGGTTCGACAAGCCCGCGCCCCATGCGTCGCCGCACGCGTACTGGCCCGGCGGCGCGATCGACCTTTCTCCTGGCGCCGGAGGCTGCCCGTGCCCTTTGACTTGCTTCTTGCCGCCGTCGCCGTGGTCGCCGGCGGCATTGCCTCCGTGGCCGGGTTCGGCATCGGGAGCCTTCTCACCCCGGTGCTCGCGCTGGAGACGGGCATGAAGGTGGCCGTCGCCGCCATCGGCGTTCCACACGCGGTCGGCACCGCGCTGCGCTTCTGGCTCCTGCGCCGCCACGTCGACCGGACGGTGCTCTTCGGTTTCGGCGTCGCCAGCGCACTCGGCGGCCTGCTCGGGGCCCTGCTGCACACCCGCGTGTCCGGCCGGGCGCTGCTCCTGGTCTTCAGCTGCCTCCTGCTGCTCGCCGGCATCTCGGAGTTGACCGGCTGGATGGAGCGGGTGCGCTGGGGTCGGACGGCGGCCTGGCTCTCGGGCGTGCTGTCGGGCGGATTCGGGGGGCTGGTCGGCAACCAGGGGAGCATCCGCTCCGCCGCCATGCTCGGCTTCCGCGTGCCGAAGGAGTCGTTCGTCGCGACGGCAACCGCCGTGGGCCTCTTCGTGGACGCCGCGCGCCTCCCGGTGTACTTCGCCACGCAATGGCGGGACATCGCGGGTGTCTGGCCCCAGGTGCTCACGGCGACGATCGGCGTGATCGTGGGAACGGTGGCGGGGCGGCGGACCCTCGAGCGCATGCCGCAGCGTGCCTTTCGCCGCACGGTCGCCGTGCTGCTCGTGGCGCTCGGTCTCTACATGGTTGTCGTGAGCGGAGGATGATCCATACCCGGAAAGCGACCGGGCCCTCCACAGTCGAGGGCCCGGCCATACGAGAGTTGCCAAGCGCGGTGCGGTGAGGCGGCGTTATCGTTTCGCCGGCTACTCGACCGTCACCGACTTGGCAAGATTTCTCGGCTGGTCCACGTTGCACCCGCGGGCCACCGCCACGTAGTACGACAGCAGCTGGAGCGGGATACTGGTCAGGATCGGTGTCAGCAGGTCCAGCGTCACCGGGATGGTGAAGGTGGCGTCCGCCAGCCGCTCGATCTCGGTGTCGCCCTCGTTGATCAGCGCGATCACCTTCCCGCCTCGCGCCTTCACCTCTTCGATATTGGACACGATCTTCGAATGCACCGCGTCCTTGGGCGCGATGAACACGGCCGGCATGTTCTCGTCGATCAGCGCGATCGGTCCGTGCTTCATCTCCGCGGCGGGATAGCCTTCCGCGTGGATGTAGGAGATCTCCTTGAGCTTGAGCGCGCCCTCGAGCGCCACCGGGAAGTTGACCCCGCGACCCAGGTAGAGCGCGTTGGTGGCGGTGCGGAGAAACCGGTCGGCCAGCCGCTCGATCTCCGGGCTGCGCTCCAGAATGTCGGCAATCTGGTCCGGCAGCTTCCGCAGCGCCTGGATGAACTCGCGACCCTGAAGGATGCTCAGGTTGCGGAGCCGGGCGATGCGCAGGGTGACCAGCGCGAGCGCGGCGACCTGGCTGGTGAAGGCCTTGGTGCTCGCCACGCCCACCTCGGGCCCCGCGTGGAGATAGATGCCGCCGTCCACCTCGCGCGCGATGGTGGAGCCCACCACGTTCACCAGCCCGATGGTCCGGGCACCTCGCCGCTTGGCCTCGCGAATCGCGGCGAGCGTGTCGGCCGTCTCGCCCGACTGGGAGATGCCGATCACCAGCGTGCGCTGGTCCACCACCGGGTTCCGGTAGCGGAACTCCGAGGCGTACTCCACCTCGGCCGGGATCCGCGCCAGCTCCTCGAGCATGTACTCGCCGATGAGGCCCGAGTGCCAGGAGGTCCCGCACGCGGTGATGACGACCCGCTCCACCTGCTTCAGCTGGTCGTCGCTCAGGTTGAGACCACTGACGCGGGAGGTGCCCTCCTCCTCGAGCAGGTGGCCGCGGAGCGTGTTGCAGAGGCTCTCCGGCTGCTCGCAGATTTCCTTGAGCATGAAGTGGGCGTAGCCGTTGCGCTCCACCTGCGCCAGATCCCACTCGATCTGGTTGACCGGCTTGCTGATCCGGGTGGTCTCCAGATTCCGCACCCGGTAGCCGTCGCGGGAGAGCACGGCCATCTCGCCGTCGTCCAGATAGACCACGGAGCGGGTGTACTGCAGCAGCGGTGACGCGTCGGAGGCGACGAACCACTCGTCCTCGCCGACGCCGACGAGCAGCGGCGAGCCCTTGCGGGCGGCCACCAGGACGCCCGGCTCGTCGGCCGAGATGAACGCAAGGCCGTAGGCGCCGTCCACCTCCCGCAGCGCGGAGGCGACGGCGTCCTCGAGATTGCCGGCGTAGTACTCGCCCACCAGGTGCGCCAGCACCTCGGTGTCGGTCTCCGACTTGAACGTGTGGCCCCGGCGCTCGAGCGTCTTCCTGATGGCCGCGGAGTTCTCGATGATGCCGTTGTGGATGACGGCGATGCGCCCGGACTCGTCGGTGTGCGGATGCGCGTTGGGGGTCGTGGGCGCCCCGTGGGTGGCCCACCGGGTGTGGCCGATCCCGACCGTGCCCGTGGGCATGCCGGCCTGGAGCTCCTGCTCCAGCATGGAGAGCTTGCCGGCGGCCTTCATGATCCTGAGCCCCTGGCCGTTCACCACCGCGATGCCGGACGAGTCGTAGCCGCGGTACTCGAGGCGGCGCAGTCCCTCCAGGAGGAGACCGGCCGCCTGGCGGGGTCCGATATAGCCTACGATGCCGCACATCGAGCCATGACCCTCACTGCAAAAGTTCTCGGCCGGCGGCGACCAGCGCATCCGCTTCGGATGGTGTCGGGGCCTCGGCGATCAATCGGACGATGGGCTCCGTGCCGGAGGGGCGGATGTGGAGCCAGCGGTCCGCCCACGCCAGCCTCAGCCCGTCCCGGTCATCGACGGCGGCATCGGCGAAACGTCGGCGCAGCCGATCGTAGAGGGGGCCCAGCTGCGACTCCCGGGGCCCCTTCGCCTTCACGATGGTGTACCGGGGTGACGACTCCACCAGACGGGACACTGTTACCCCAGATGCGGCAAGCAGATGCAAAATTAAGGCCACCCCGAGTGGGGCATCGCGTCCTATGTGAAGGGCGGGGTACATCACTCCACCGTTTCCCTCGCCTCCGATGATCGCGCCGCGGTCGCGGATGGCACGGGCCACGTTGGCTTCTCCCACCGGCGCGCGAACCAGGGTCGCCCCGACGGCCCGGGCCGCATCCTCAACCACCAGGCTCGTCGAAAGGTTCACCACGACGACGGGAGCCCGCGGCGCACTGCTGCGTCCGCCCAACACGGCGCGGACGGCGAAGGCCAGGGTGTAATCCTCCCCGATGGCGCGGCCCGACTCGTCCACGATCGCCAGCCGGTCCACGTCGGGGTCCACGGCGAGGCCGACGTCGGCCTCCCGCTCCCGGACCAGGCGCCCGAGCTCACCGAGGTTCTCCGGGACCGGTTCGGGGGCCCGGGGAAAGCGCCCGTCCGGCTCGAGGTTGATCCCGCTTACCCGGCAGTCCAGCCGCTCTAGCAGTGGCAGGATCGCGACCGACCCCGCGCCTCGCACGCAGTCCAGCGCAACGTGGAATCGGCGGCGCTGGATGGCGGTGACATCGATTGCGGGCAGCCGGAGAATGGCGTCCAGATGCCGGTCCACCGCGGCCGGGTCATGGCGCATTTCCCCGATGCCGTCCCAGCCCATGCGGGGTGGGCCCTCGTCTGCGAGTGCCCGGACGCGCTCGCCCGCCGCGGCGTCGAGAAAGATGCCGTCGGGCCCCACGAACTTGAGGGCGTTCCACTCGATCGGGTTGTGGCTCGCGGTGAGAATGAGCCCGGCCCCCGCCTGGTGGTGCTCGACCGCGAGCTGCACGGTGGGTGTCGGCACGACGCCGAGGTCGATGACGTCCACGCCCACCGACATGAGACCCGCGCTGGCGGCGTGGGCGAACATCGGTCCGCTGGTCCGCGCATCGCGTCCGAGCACGACAGCAGGCCGGCGCGCTCCCCGGGCACCGGTAGGGGCCGTCGCTCGCGCCCAGGCGCCGAGCGCCGCGGCATGACGGGCCACGAGCTCCGGCGTCAGGTCGGTGCCGACGTGTCCCCGCATCCCGGAGACGCTGATCATGAGCGTGTCGGACATGAGTGCGGGTGCGCCGCTCAGCGACCGATGGGGAGAGCGGTGAGATCCCGGAACGCCGAGGTGAAGGCGTCCACGACCTCGGCATCGAAGTGCGTGCCCGCGCACTGCTGCAGCTCGTCGATCGCCTCGGCCGGTGTGCGGGGCGGCCGGTACGCGCGGTTGGTGGTCATGGCGTCGAAAGCGTCCACCACCGCGACGATGCGCGACTCGCGGGGGATCCGGTCGCCGCGCAGGCCGTCGGGGAAGCCGCCGCCGTCCATCCGCTCGTGGTGCGAGCGCACGATGCGGAGCACCATGGGCGATTCACAGAGGAAAGGCGCGAGGATCTTCTCGCCCAGGGCGGTGTGCTCCTTGATGTGCTCGAACTCCTCGGGCGTGAGCGGCCCCGGCTTGTTCAGGATCGCCTCACGGGTGCCGATCTTCCCGATGTCGTGCAGCTCGGCCCCCAGGCGGATGTACTCCAGCAGCTCGCCGACGTATCCCAGGTGCACCGCCGTCTTGACGGCGTAGCGGCTCACGCGGGAGGAATGGCCGCTGGTGTAGGCGTCCTTGGCCTCCAGGGCGTGCACCAGGGTCTGCACGCCGTTGATCAGTGATTCCCGGTTCCGCCGATCCAGCTCCCGGACCCGGCCTTCGAGGTTCTTCTGGTAGAACCGGTTCTGAAGCACGAG